>CAZAOQ010000069.1:12433-14756 GCA_964486795.1 uncultured Rhodocyclaceae bacterium | reverse complement strand
GTTCATACCGTGAAAGGGTATTGTCCTAGGCCTCTAGACGATAGGGTCAATACTTACAAACTTTACTGCCTGACTTCAGCAACAAAGCGGGGCAAATTATAGCTTGCTCACCTTGCTGCGTCCACCTTTATTACTGCATTCCTACCATATTCTGGTAGGCGCGATTGGACTCGAACCAACGACCCCCACCATGTCAAGGTGGTGCTCTAACCAGCTGAGCTACGCGCCTAAAGAGCTGCGCATTATAGGCACATATACATCGCTACGCAAACACAATTTGCAGAAAATTTCCGATTTGTGTCGACATCCTTGAATTGGCACTCGTTTGGTGCCACAACAAATCTCATTCTGCCAGCGCTTGCCGTATCTGCTCCAGCGTAGCGGGAGCATCGATAGCTGATCAAAAGATCGAAGCAGAGCCAGAAAGCCCCTTCATCAGGAAAGATCAGAAGGTTTACATCACCAAGGTCTAGCTTTATATTTGCCCGCTATGCCTTTTCGACCGACCTTTCGTTACCTCTGTTTGCTGGCCGTTGCCGGCGCCAGCCTGATCTGCCAGCCAGCGGCCCACGCCGACCAGGTTGGCCGCGACTTCCACGTCGCCCGGCTGCAACTTCAGGACGAGCCAAATCTCAAGATTGCGCACAGCTTTCTCGAGCGCGCCAGCAACGGCGCCAATGAAGCCGTCGATCGTGCGCTCGGACTGGTTGGTATCCGCTATCGACGTGGGGGTACTTCACCGGAGACGGGGTTCGATTGCAGCGGCTTCGTCGACCACGTATTCAAGAGCCTGGGCACTTTGCTGCCGCGCACCTCACGCGAAATGAGCCGCACTGGCGAGGTGATCCGCAAGAACGAGCTTCAGCCCGGCGATCTGGTCTTCTTCAACACCATGCGCCGCGCCTTCTCTCACGTCGGTATCTACCTTGGTAACCACCAATTCATCCATGCGCCCGCCAGCGGCGGCGAGGTACGCGTCGATGATATGCGCATGAGTTACTGGGGCAAGCGCTTCAATGGTGCACGGCGCGTCAGCGCCGAATAATCACCAACTTCCCCTAGCGGGGGATCCGAACAAATCACAAAAGCTCCCCGGCGATCTTCCCCCGCGCCTCACTCCCGCAGCTTCGCCAGCTTTGCCTTGATCTCCGGCAGCAGTGCGGCCACCGCCTTTTCGCCTTCGAGCACGGCCACATGGCGATCCTGAAACCCTGTCGCACGGATATTTGGTGTATTCGGGCGAATCACGACATCCGCCTCAGGCAACTCGTAGCGGCTAATCGTCTGGCCCATGATGGTAAAGGTCTGCAGCAGCACGTCAATCATGCTCTGCGTCTTGCCGAACTGCGGCTTCGCCGAGATATCCACGGCGATGACAAAATCAGCACCGAGCAAGCGTGCGATGTGCACGGGCACAGGGTGGACCAAGCCTCCATCGACATACTCACGACCGTTGATCGATACTGGCTGGAACACCCCAGGCACACTGCTTGACGCGCGCACCGCCATACCCGTGTTGCCCGTGCGAAAGACCACGGCCTCGCCACTGTTCAGATCAGTGGCCACAACGGCAAACAGGCGGTTGAGCTTTTCCAGTGGACGCTGATTGACGGCGCGATTAACGAAGTCCTGCAAAGCCTCCCCCTTGATCACACCGCGGTCGGGCAGAGACCAGTCGCTAATCTGTCCTTCATCCATTTGCATGGCCAGCTTCTGCAGCTCGAAACCACCGTTACCTGCCGCATATAGCGCGCCGACCACCGCACCGGCGCTGGTGCCGACAATGATATCCGGGACGATGCCCTGCGCCTCCAAAGCCTTGATAACGCCGACATGCGCAAAACCGCGTGCCGCGCCACCACCGAGGGCCAGTGCGATCTTCGGTGGCGGCCGCGGTGCTGCTGGCGCGGGCACGACTGCAGGTGCGGTCAATGAGGGCAGTCGCAGCAAACCGGCGCAGCCGCTCAACTGCGACAGAAAAAACACAAAAAACACCGCCACAAAGCAGTAGCGGCACAATGCTGAAAAGGAAAGACGTTTCATAATACGGACAATTCTATCGCAGCCATCCTCTGTACCTCACCCAACGCTCCACCGATGATTCCCTGGCTTCCCACACAACCTGTCTTCCCGTCTGTCGAATCCGCGCTGCGTGAGCCGGACGGACCGAACGGATTGCTCGCAGCCGGTGGCGATCTTTCACCAGAGCGGCTGCTCGCCGCTTATCGGCACGGCATCTTCCCGTGGTATTCAGCGGGCGATCCACTGCTCTGGTGGAGCCCCGACCCGCGCATGGTGCTGTTTCCAGCCGAGCTGAAAATCT
>CAZAOQ010000069.1:0-12423 GCA_964486795.1 uncultured Rhodocyclaceae bacterium | reverse complement strand
ATCTCGCGCTCATTTGCCAAAGTGCTGCGCAACCGCCCCTACGAAGTTCGCATCGACACCTGCTTCGCCCGCGTTATGGCGGAGTGCGCGGCGCCCCGCCACGGCCAGCCCGGCACCTGGATCAGCCACGAGATGCAACAGGCCTACACACGTCTGTATGAACTTGGTTACGCGCATTCGGTCGAAATCTGGGTGGACGACAAACTTGCCGGCGGGCTCTACGGCGTGGCACTGGGCCGCGTGTTCTACGGCGAGTCAATGTTCTCGTGCGTACGCGACGCATCCAAGATCGCCCTCGCCCATCTATGCCGCAACGTCGAACAACGGGGCTTTGCCATGATAGATTGCCAGATGAAGACGGAACACCTCGCCTCGCTCGGCGCCCGGGAAATACCACGCCGCGAGTTCGTGGCCAACCTGGCGGGGGGGACTGAGGAAACGAATACAGACACGAACTGCTTCACTCCCGGCCGCTGGGCGACGGATGCAGATGCAACGCAAGGATATTTTCGACAGCCCATCGGGCAAAGTACGATCAAGGCATGAGCCGCATATGAGTAAGCTGAACGAACCCCTCTTCTCGCAGCTCCAGTTCTACACGACCGCGCCCTACGGATGCTCCTACCTGTCCAACCGGATCGCACGTTCGCAAGTCGCTGCACCCAATCATCTGATTGACCCGGAAACCTACGGAAAGCTGGTACGGGCCGGCTTCCGTCGCAGCGGGGTATTCACCTATCGGCCTTTCTGCGATGCCTGCAACGAATGCATCGCGGTACGTCTGCGTGTGGCCGACTATGTACCGACACGCAGCCAGCGCCGCGCCCTGGCGCACCACGGCGACCTAAAGGCAAACCAGCGTTCACTGGTGTTCCGTGAGGAACACTACGCGCTCTACCAGCACTACCAGGCGGCACGCCATAGTGGCGGCGGCATGGACCTCGACAGCCGCAACCAATACGCACAATTCCTGCTACAAAGCCATGTCGATAGCCGCCTGATCGAGTTCCGCGAAGGGGAGGAAAACGGCGGTACGCTGCGTATGGTCAGCATCATTGACGTGCTGCCCGACGGCATTTCCTCGGTGTATACCTTCTACGACCCAGACCTCCCCGGCGCCAGCCTTGGCACCTATGGCGTACTCTGGCAGATCGCCCAATGCGCACACATGGGGCTGCAATACGTCTATCTGGGATACTGGATCAAGGACAGCCCGAAGATGGCCTACAAGGCCAAGTTCCATCCGCTCGAAGCACTCATCAATGGCGAGTGGCAGGAAATAAAGGGCGATTCAATGGATACCTCCGCGTAAAGACCTCCGCCGGTCACCCTTGTGAATGAAAGCGATGCGCTGCAAGATGGATTACGGATGCCTGGAGAACAAGCATCCATGCGCCTCTCAAGCGACCATCCTCCAAGAACAAGCATTGGCGAGGTTCTCCGGGCATCGGCTTCCGCGTGATCTTCGCCAATCCTCGAATCCTCGAACCACACCAGGCTGCTAAAATCGGCGTCATGCTGCCCTACGCCCTCGCCCGCCCCCTGCTCTTCGCCCTCGACGCCGAGGCCGCCCACGAACTGACCATCTCCGGACTCCATCGCTTCGGCTGCCTGTTGCCGTCGCCACCTGCATCACAAGCTGCGCCGATCCGTGTCATGGGCCTCGACTTCCCCAACCCCGTCGGCCTCGCTGCCGGTCTTGACAAGAACGGCGAAGCCATCGACGGACTTGCCAAACTCGGCTTCGGCTTTCTCGAAATCGGCACGGTGACACCACGCCCGCAGCCGGGCAACCCCAAGCCGCGCCTGTTCCGCCTGCCTGAACAGCGCGCCATCATCAACCGCATGGGTTTCAACAACCACGGTGTCGCAGCGCTGCTCGACAATGTGCGCGCCGCGAAATACAAGGGCATCCTCGGCATCAACATTGGCAAGAATGCCGATACGCCGATCGAACGCGCCGCGGATGACTATCTCGCCTGTCTCGATCAGGTATATGGACTGGCGAGCTACGTCACGGTCAACATCTCCTCGCCAAATACCAAGAATCTGCGCCAGTTGCAGGGTGAGGACGAACTTGATGCGTTACTCGGCGCACTCAAAGCCCGTCAGGGTGAGCTCGCCGACAAGCATGGCCGCTACGTGCCACTGGCGCTGAAAATTGCCCCCGACCTCGACACTACACAGACCGCGCAAATCGCTGCTGCGCTGCGTCGTCACCGCATTGATGCGGTTATCGCCACCAACACCACACTGGGTCGCGAAGGTGTCGAAGGCTCGCCACAGGGCAAGGAAGCCGGCGGACTCTCAGGTGCGCCACTGTTCGAGAAGTCGACAGCCATCGTTGCGGCACTGGCGCAGTCGCTGGCAGGTGAATTGCCGATCATCGCAGCTGGCGGCATCCTCGATGGCGAGAAAGCGCGCGCCAAGCTGGCTGCAGGCGCCCAACTGGTGCAAATTTACAGCGGCCTGATCTACCGGGGCCCCGATCTGGTGACAGAATGCATCCGCAGCACGACCGCATCCCCATTGGCGTAAGCCCAATGACCAAGTCACCGCAATGCCACAGCATTGCAGCCACTTTTAATCTCAGAAAGGCCACATCGTGATCATCGGCTGCCCCAAGGAAGTCAAGAACCACGAATACCGCGTCGGCCTCACGCCCGCCGGTGTCCATACATTGGTCCAGGCCGGCCACACGGTGCGTGTCGAAGCGAATGCCGGCGCACGCGTTGGCTTCCCAGACAGCGCTTATGCCGCAGCCGGTGCAAAAATAGTCGGCAGCGCTGCCAAGTGCTACGAGGCCGACCTGATCATCAAGGTCAAGGAACTGCAGGAAGTCGAGTTCGGCATGACGAAGAATGGTCAAATTCTTTACTGCTACCAGCATCTCGCCCCCAACCGGCCGCTCATCGACCATCTGCTTGCCTGGGGCATCTCCTGCATCGCCTATGAAACGATCACGGACGGAAATGGCCACTTACCGCTGCTGGCGCCCATGTCACGCATTGCCGGGCGCCTTGCCCCGCTGGTCGGCGCCTGGGCACTGCAGATGGCTAACGGCGGCAGCGGTATCCTGCTCGGTGGCGTACCCGGCGTACCGGCCGGCAAGGTCGTCGTGATCGGTGCCGGCAGCGTCGGGGTCAACGCCACGCAAATCGCCGTCGGTATGGGTGCGGACGTCACGGTCATTGATCAGAACATCGACCGGCTCGCAGGTCTCGATGCCCAGTATCAGGGTCGCATCAAGACCATCGTCAGCGAAACACAGGCGCTCGAGGAAGCCGTCATCGACGCAGACCTGGTCATCGGTGCCGTGTTGATCCCCGGCAAGCTCGCGCCGCGCCTGATTTCACGTGCCGTATTGCGCCAGATGCGCCCCGGCAGCGTCGTCGTCGACGTCGCCATCGACCAGGGTGGCATCAGCGATGCCTCGCGCCCCACTTCGCACACCGACCCACTTTTCATTGAGGACGGTGTGGTGCACTACTGTGTCTCCAACATGCCGGCCGCTGTCGCACGAACAGCCACGCTGGCACTGACCCAAGTGACACTGCCGCAGGCGCTGACACTCGCCAATCTTGGCCTGCAGGCTGCGCTGGCGGCCGATCCCGGCCTCGCCGCCGGCCTGCAAATTCACGCGGGCATGATTACTCACGCCGGTCTGGCGCAGGAACTCGGGTTGCCTGTCGGCCCCATGCCTTGACCGTGTCGATATCGATGGCTGCACGTCGAGCACGGGACGCATGAACCAGACGGAGCGCATCTACAAGATCGAGCAGATGCTGCATGAGCGCAGGAACGCGACGTTCCAGCAATTGCAGGATGCCGTCGAAGTTTCACGCGCAACCCTGAAACGTGACCTGCAATACCTGCGTGACCGCCTCAACGCACCGATCATCTACGACCGCGATGCCGAGGGTGGCGGCGGCTACCGCTTCGAGACACCCGACCGCTACGCGCCGCGTCACCAGCTACCCGGGCTGTGGTTCAACGCCTCGGAAATTCACGCGCTACTCATGATGCAGAACCTCCTCGAAGAAGTGCAGCCCGGTCTGCTCGGCCCGCACATCACGCCATTGCTGACGCGCCTTAAGGGTCTGCTCGGCAGCCAGGACGACGCACCCGAGGAAGTCGCGAAACGCATCCGCATTTTGCACTCCGCCAAGCGCCAGAGCGACCTGCAATACTTCGAGCTCATCGCCTCGGCGCTGCTCAAGCGTCAGCGCCTGCAGATTCGTCACTACAACCGTGGCCGCGGCGAAGAAAGCGAGCGCGAAGTCTCGCCGCAGCGCCTGATCTACTACCGCGACAACTGGTATCTCGACGCCTGGTGCCACCTGCGCAAGGAAGTTCGCAGCTTCGCCGTCGACGCCATCCGCCGCGCAGAGCTCATCGACCGCACAGCGCACGAGATGCCCACGCTTGAGCTCGACGCCATGCTCGGCGCTGGCTATGGCATCTTCTCTGGTGCGCAGGTGGAATGGGCGCAGTTGCGCTTCAAGCCGCAGCACGCGCGCTGGGTAGCCAGCGAGCAATGGCACCCGCAACAAAAATCCACCCTGGAAGCGGATGGTCACTACCTGCTTGAGGTTCCCTACGCCAAGCCTACCGAACTCGTCATGGACATCCTCCGCCACGGTGCCGGTGTCGAAGTGCTTGGCCCGGCATCGTTACGCGCCATCGTTCAGAAAGAACTCGCGGCGGCGCTGGCTACGTATTGAAGTATTGAAGTATTGGAGCTACTGAAGGCCATCAGCCTGAGAGGCGCATCAATACTCGCTCTCCGCGATGGCACTCTGAAGAAGCGCATCGTTATTGGCTTTCAGGGCAGAACCCTGATTCCAGCCACTCACATCTTGCCGAATACCTCATTCAGCTGCTGCGTGACGCGAATGAAAGTAGTGCGCTTTGAAAGCTCCTTGAGCTTGCGTGCACCGACGTAAGTGCACGCGGAGCGTACGCCGCCGAGGATGTTTTGCAGCGTACCGTCCACCGAGCCACGATAGTCGATCAGTACTTCCTTGCCTTCAGAAGCGCGGTACTCTGCCACGCCACCGGCGTATTTTTCCATCGCGGTGCGCGAGCTCATGCCGTAGAAACGCATCTTGCGGTTGCCATTGTCGGTCTCGACGACCTCACCCATGCATTCGTCGTGACCGGCGAGCATGCCGCCCAACATGACGAAGTCGGCACCGCCACCGAAGGCCTTAGCGATGTCGCCTGGCGAGGTGCAGCCGCCATCGGCGCAGATCAGGCCGCCGAGACCGTGCGCGGCGTCGGCACATTCAATGATGGCTGAAAGCTGCGGATAGCCAACGCCTGTCATGCTGCGCGTAGTGCACACCGAACCCGGGCCGATACCGACCTTGACGATGTCGACGCCATCGAGCACCAGTTCTTCGGTCATCTCACCCGTGACGACATTGCCAGCCATGATGGTAAGGTCGGGATAGTCGTTGCGCAGCTTACCGAGAAAGCTAACGAAGCTTTTGGTATAGCCGTTGGCGACATCGACGCAGACGAGGTTCAGCGCATCACCCGCCTGTGCCTTGATGCGGCGAAACTTGGCGTAATCCTCCACGGTGATGCCCATGGAGTAAAAAATTGTCGCTCCCTCCTCCATCTCGGCAAGGAAGGAGAGCAGTTCAGTGTCGCCATAATGCTTGTGCAGAGCCGTCGCCAGATCCTGGCTTGCCAGCGCACGAGCCATTTCCAGCGTGCCCGTCATGTCCATGTTGGCGGCGATGATCGGAATGCCGTGATAGCTGCGTTGGGAATGTACGAAGGTGTAGTCACGCGAGATGTTAACTTCCGAGCGCGAAGTGAGCGTCGAGCGCTTGGGGCGGATCAGCACGTCCTTGAAGTCCAGCTTAATGTCTTGTTCGATACGCATGGCGGTTCCCTCGTTGATTCGTTTTTTGCAGCGCCTTGTATCAACCCAGAGGTATCACTGCCGTGACTTCAAGCTCGACACAGGCGCCGTCCTCGATAAATTCGCAAACCTGCACTGCGGTCATCGCCGGATAGTGATTACCAATCAGTTCCCGATAGACTTCACCGATCTCCACACGGCGCACCTTGTATTCAGTCTTGTCGGCAAGATACCAGTTGAGTCGCACGATATGCTCAGGCAATGCACCGCCGGCGGCGAGTACAGTGACGACATTGGCGAGCGCCTGGCGCACCTGATCAACGAGGTCGCTGCTGCGAAAGACTTGCTGTGCGTCCCAGCCGATCTGACCTGAAACAAAGATCAAACGACCACTCACCGCGACGCCGTTGGCATAGCCAGCGGGCCGCTTCCAGCCGGCTGGCTGAAGAATTTCTGCACCGCCTGTATCTATAGCCGCCACATGCCCGGACTCCGCGGCAATACCCATAACTAGCGCCGTCATACATTCCCCTTCCGCAGTCGGAAGCGCTGCAACTTGCTGGTTTCAGTGCGCGGCAAGCTGGCAACGAACTCGACGGCACGTGGATATTTGTATGGTGCGATGCGCCGCTTGACGAAGTCTTGCAATTCGGAGACTAGTGTCGCCGTGGCCTCCACCCCGGGTTGAAGCACGACAAAAGCCTTGACGATCTGACCGCGCGCGGTGTCTGGCACGCCGACGACGCCACACTCCAGAATAGCCGAATGCTGCAACAGCACTTCCTCCACCTCCGGGCCGGCGATGTTGTAGCCAGCCGTAACGATGATATCGTCATCACGTGTATGGTAATGGAAATATCCGTCGTCATCCATCGCACCAATATCTCCGGTCAAATTCCAGCCATCAACTACGTAATCTCGTTGGCGCGCATCATCAAGGTAGCGGCAGCCGGTCGGACCACGGATCGCCAAGTGCCCAAGCTGACCGGATGGCAGTGGGCCGCCTGCAGCATCGACGATGCGTGCCTCGTATCCATCTACGACGTAGCCAACCATGCCTCGGCGCCCTCGCTCTGGTGTGTGCGAGATGAAGACATGTAGCAGTTCGGTGGTACCAAGACCATCGACGATTTCCTTGCCGGTCGCTGCCCGCCAAAGCTCGCGCGTCGCATCGGGCAAGCGTTCGCCAGCCGAGACGCAGATACGCAGGCTGGAGAGATCATGGTCGCGAGCCATGGCAGCCATCTGACGCCAGAAGGTGGGCACACTGAAGCAGATCGTCGCTCGGGCATCCTTGATCGCACGCAGCATACCCTCCGGTGTCGGTCGTTCGAGCAGCAGGCTGGAAGCACCATAGCGCATCGGAAAACACAGCAGGCCACCCAGGCCGTAGGTGAACGCAAGCGGTGAAGTGCCACAGAAGATATCGTCCGGCTGCGGGTTTAGTATGGCACGCGGAAAGGCGTCACAGGCGGCCAGCACATCACGGTGGAAATGCACGCTGGCCTTGGGCTTCCCTGTGGTCCCGGAGGTGAAGGCGATCAGCGCCGCGTCGTCGGCACGCGTAAGGACGTTGTCGAATGTTTCCGAGGCAGGCATCGCATCAATCAACGCTTCCAACGAGCCGGCGGCATCAGTATTGAAATATCGCACCTGACGCAGACCAGATGCGTCGCGTCGTGCCAGTTCGAGCTCGGCGCCCAGACTCGCATCACACAGGGCAAAATCGATACGCGCCTTTGCAATCATCTGCCCCAGCTCGTGGCTACGCAGCAGCGGCATGCTGGTAACGACAATGCCACCGGCCTTGAGTACGCCCAGCCAGCAGGCAACCAGCATCGGATGGTTGTAGCCACGCAGCAGCACGCGATTACCGGGGACGAGGCCGAGCTCGTCGCGCAGCACCCGGGCGATGCCATTCGCACGTACGAGCAGCTGGCGGTAGGTGCATTCCGCATCCGGTGTGCGCAAGACGATGCGCTCGCCATGATCCGATTCCACCATACGATCGAGCAATTCGACGGCGCAGTTGATGCGCTCCGGATAGATTAGTCCCGGGCGGTCGAGTTGCAACGTCGGCCACGCATCTGACGGCGGCAGATGATCGCAGACGAAAGTATCGAGATGTGCGGTTGGAAAGGTCACGACAATCGGAGGCTGAAACTGACTATGTGGGCATCAGTAGTGCGGCGGAATTTCCTCGCGCGGGTCTAACTTCTCGCCCGGTGCGGCAGCTTGTAGCTGCTGCCAGATCAAGCGCAGCTGGTCTTGCAAGCGGTCGATATTCTCCTGCTGACGGAAGACGATCAGGTTGAGCTGATCGAGTTGGTCGTCGGCGAGGCTCAACTTCACCTCCAGCTCGTCGATACGCGATTCCATGCCCACGTCTGTATACCCTTTCTGTTCCATCATACTGCCCCTGCGCCACCTGCTCATGCTTATACCACCCACGGCGGGCTACGGCAGAAGCCTGTAAACCGGCGCAGAGATTAACACAGCAGCTTGCCTTGGTGTATGATGTTGCGGTTTGCGACTCAGCACACCGCACTGCGCTGCGCCTTATCCCAAACGACTCAAACTAACCCACCGTCATTTACAATATCCGACTTCGCAAGGAATAAAGATGAACAGCTCCCTGCTCCGCTCCTCCGTTTTTGCGCTTGCCGCTGCACTGAGCGTTGCGCCCATGCTTACTAGCAACGCCGTCGCACAAGGCGCTGACACTATTGCCACCGTGAATGGCAAGGCCATCCCAAAGAGCCGCGCCGAAGCACTTGTCGCTGCCCAGGCTGCCCAGGGCCAGCCCGACAACCCCGAGCTGCGCAAGATGGTGCGTGAAGAGCTGATCCGCCGCGAAGTCCTCTCTCAGGAAGCTTCGAAAGCCGGCTTCGAGAAAAATCCGCAGGTTCTGCCCCAACTCATGCTGGCACGCCAGAGCGTGCTGATCAATGCCTACGTTGGCGACTATGTGCGCAAGCATCCGATCTCCGATGAGCAATTGAAGAAGGAATACGAGACCATCAAGCTTGGCCTCGGCGACAAGGAATACAAGGTGCGTCACATCCTCGTCGAGAAAGAGGATGAAGCCAAGGACATCATCGCCAAACTGCAGAAGGGCGAAAAGTTTGAAGACCTCGCCAAGGCTTCGAAAGATCCCGGCTCGCGCGAGCGTGGTGGTGAACTCGGTTGGGCTGCACCGTCGAACTATGTGAAGCCGTTCTCCGCCGCAATGCTCAAGCTGGAAAAGGGCAAGTTCACCGAGACGCCGGTGAAGAGCGACTTCGGCTACCACATCATCATGCTCGACGACACGCGCGAACTGAAGCTGCCCTCGTTCGAGGAAGCCAAGCCGCAACTTGCTCAGCGCATGCAGCAACAGATCGTTGAAAAACACATCGCTGAGTTGCTGTCAAAGGCCAAGGTACACTAAGCAAGGTAAGCATTTACCGCAAAAAAATTGGACGCCACGGCGTCCAATTTTTTTTCAAGATATATCGGACCATCAATAATCTCGCCGCTCATACATTGCCTGAGCGATGGTACCGGCATCCGTGAATTCCAGCTCGCCACCAACCGGCAGACCACGTGCAATGCGGCTAACCTTGAGACCACGGGCATGCAACATCTCGGAAAGGTAATGCGCCGTGGCTTCGCCTTCGTTAGTGAAATTAGTGGCCATGATGACTTCCCGAACGGCGCCATCTGACGCACGCTCGAATAGCCTTTCGAGCTTGAGCTCCTTTGGTCCGACGCCATCGAGCGGACTCAAACGCCCCATCAACACGTAATAAAGACCGTTGTAAGCGTGAGTCTGCTCCATCATGTTCAGGTCGACAGGCATTTCGACAACACAAAGTAGTGAAGGATCACGGCGCGACGACAGACAGCGCTCGCAGAGCTCGTCTTCGGTAAAGGTGTTACAGCGGAGGCAATGGTGGATGCCTTGCAGTGCCATGCCTAACGCGTCGGCCAAGCGCTGAGCTCCTGCACGCTCGCGCTGTAACAGATGATAGGCCATGCGCTGCGCAGACTTTGGCCCCACACCGGGCAGACAGCGCAGTGCCTCGATGAGTTTATCGAGGGAGGATGGGGCCGACATGACGAAGCCGCTACGCTTTACCCGTACAGTCTCAAAAGGGCAGCTTCATGCCTGGGGGCAGTTGCAGGCCGGCCGTAAAACCGGACATCTTCTCCTGGCTCATGGCCTCGGCCTTGCGGACCGCATCGTTCATCGCTGCGGCGATGAGGTCTTCAAGCATATCCTTGTCATCCATGACCGACGCATCGATCTGAACGCGCCGCACGTCGTGCTTGCAGGTCATCGTCACCTTAACTACGCCGGCACCAGACTGGCCTTCAACCTCGACGAGACCGAGCTCGTCCTGGGCCTTGGTCATACGTTCCTGCATCTGTTGCGCCTGCTTCATCAGGCCGGCAATGCCACCTTTCATCATGCTGCTGTCTCCTAGGTAATTCAGTTAAGGGGTTTGATAGTCGCTTCGTCGATGGTGGCGTCGAACAACTCGACCACATCTCGTACGAAGTCATCCTGCTCGACCGAAGCGATGGCACGATCCTGGCGCTCGCGCTGAAACTGACGACTACGCTCAACGGGTGTTTCGCTGGAGGTATCGGCGAGTACGATATTAAGCCGCAACGGGCGTCGATAGTAGTTCTGCAGCTCAGCTTCGAGCTTGTCCTGTTGCGACTTGCCAAGCAACAACTTGTGCACTGGTGGCAAACGCAGGATGATTGCATCCACGCTAGCTTCGACAAGTTCACAGTGCTGCGCGAGACTGCGCACCATACCGCCAATGCTCAATTTGTCGCAGATGGCGTGCCAGTCATCGTCATCCCCCGCTGCCGATCGGAGCGCCGGTGACACCATAGCGACAGCTGCCGGAGTGCGCGAGGGCGGGAAGGCTTCTTGCAACGCAGCCAGAGGTGGGGGCTGCGTTGCGGGATTCACTGCAGCGCGCAAGCTTGCGGAGGCTGATGGCGATCGTGATGACGATGGCGATGGCGCTGACGCTCCAATGGATGTGGGCATCCCCCCACCACCGGTGGCTGCGCCGAGCGACGGCGGATTCTCGGGGCGGAAAGCGAACAAGCGCAGCAACGTCATGCCGAAGCCGGAACGTTCATCAGGCGCTAGTGCGAGATCGTCACGACCGTGGATCGCGATCTGATAGGCAAGTTGCAGAAATTCACTGTCAAAGGCCGCAGCCCCTGTTGCATACGGGGACAGCCTCTGCCGCTCGGTATCATCAACCAGTGCCTGCGGCGCGAACTGGGCAAGTGCGATTCGATGAAACAATGTCGCCAACTCCTGCAACGCGGAATCAAATGACAAGCTACGCGCATCCATTGACTCGGCGATGTCCATCAACGCCTTGACTTCACCCGCAGCCAGCGCATCAAGAATGCCATAAAGATAATCATCGCCGACTGTGCCGAGCATGTCGCGCACATTACCTTCGTCAACCCGACCGGCACCATGAGCGATGGCCTGATCGAGAAGACTCAGCGCATCGCGCATGCTACCCGCTGCAGCCTTGGCGAGATGCTTGAGTGCCGCCAGATCGCACGGTACGCGTTCCTGCTCAAGGATGTTCGTCAGGTGACTGATGATGTGTGACTGTGGCATTTGCTTGAGGTTGAACTGCAAGCAGCGCGACAGCACCGTGACCGGGATCTTCTGCGGATCGGTGGTAGCGAGGATGAACTTGATGTGCTCGGGAGGTTCTTCGAGCGTCTTCAGCATTGCGTTGAAGGCGGAGTTCGAAAGCATGTGGACTTCGTCGATCACATACACCTTGAAGCGCCCGCGTGTCGGTGCGTAGGTGGCGTTTTCGAGCAACTGACGCATCTCGTCGACCTTAGTGTTGGTCGCAGCATCGACCTCAATCAGGTCTACGAAACGCCCGCTGTCGATCTCGACACAAGCCGAGCAGGTATTGCACGGCGTCGCCGTGATGCCGGTCTCGCAATTGAGTGCCTTCGCCATAATGCGTGCGATGGTGGTCTTGCCGACACCGCGCGTACCGGTGAACAGGTAGGCATGATGCAGCCGCTGCTGCTCCAGGGCGTGGGTCAGTGCGCGTACCACGTGCTCCTGTCCGACCAGCGTTGCGAAGGACTTGGGACGCCACTTGCGTGCGAGGACCTGGTAGCTCATGCGGCAATCATGCTCTCGATGGTGGGCGGCGGCGGTCGAACCGTGGATCAAACGCCCAGCGGTCCGGCCGACAAATGCGACGCGATGTTCCGCTGACATGAAAAGACTTTGGCGAGCCTTACCCCCGGCACTTGCGGTAGACAGCTGTGGCTGCTTCCTTCCGGACCTGACCCGATTCACCGCCCCACAATGCGGGGAGGCCCGCCGCCAATGATTCTAGCAGATCATTCAGTAAAAAAACGCGAGAAACGAGGAATCGCAGGGCAAACGCATGAATGACAACGTCGTGAACGCCCGAAATAGTCGTTCTTGATCAATCGCTTGCAAGGGGGCTGTTCACAGCCCTCTGATTTGTGTAGTTTTCTGTCTT
>CAZAOQ010000068.1:0-14879 GCA_964486795.1 uncultured Rhodocyclaceae bacterium | reverse complement strand
TCAATGGCAAGAAGCGCCTTGCCCGCCAGCCTGCGTCGATCTTCGAGGCGGTAGCTTGGGCAAGCTGGCTGATCGACAAGGGCTATTCGGTCGACCTCGGTCTGGCCCAGGTCAATTCGCAGCACCTGTCGCGTCTTGGCCTGCCCACCGAGGCAATGTTCCAGCCTTGCTTCAACATTGCGGCCGGTGCCCAGATCCTCACCGAGAATTACGCCAACGCCACAAAGAAATTCGGCAGCGGCCAGGCTGCCCTGCGCGCGGCGATTTCGGCCTACAACACAGGCAACCATTCGGCGGGCTTCACCAACGGCTACGTGCGTAAAGTTTCTGCTGCCGCCAGCAAATGGCCAGCCAAAACAGCCGCCGATGCGTCACCAATGCTCGTTAGCAGCACGCCCTGAAACGACAACGGCCAGCCCGTTACCGGGACTGGCCGCACGCCTTGCACCGTAAGCCTGATCAGGCTTCAGTGCTTTATGGTTCAGAAACGGCGGTCAACCTTGACGCCGACATCAACGGTGGTGTTCTTCGGCTCATAGGACTCAATGAGCGTTTTGCCGATGTACACACGGTTCATGTCTGAATCGTTCACTCTCCAGTAATGCACATAGGGGCCGACTTCCCATGAACCCTGGCTCAGCGTCGCCGCGAGGCGTGCCTCGAAGCCGCTACGCTGTTTGAATGTATCGCTGAAGGTGTCACTGTGGCTATGATTGCTGCCCATCAGCAGCAGGCCGAGTTCGCCGTTCAATGACAGGCGCTTGGCACCCATCATGGTCCTGTACGTGACGCCCACCGGCAGATAGGTATATTGCTGCTCGCGCTCATATCCAAAGTAGGTCGTCTTGCCGACCTTGACCGAGCCACGCGCGTCGTTATAGAGATAGCGATAGCCGAGACCGGCATAAGTTGACAGCACGCCACGCCCGAGTTCGTCGTCGACGCCATACACAAGGCGCGCCTCATAAAACCGTGTGGTCTGATTGGGCATACTGCCGCTGCCATGATAATCAACCTTGCCACCCTGGAAGTTGGCATCGAAGCGCAGGAAGTCGCCATCCTCCAGTGTCCAGGTCTTCTCCCCGTGCACGCCGTACATCGTACCGCTCTGCTTGACGTCACTAATAGCGCTCGTCGTAGTTCCGGTCGGGAGTACCATATTCGGCTCGCGATAGTCGTACTGCGACATCGAGAAGCCCATCGTCATCTCATCCGTGGTTTTTAAAGAGACCTTGTTGTCAGCGGCCATCGCCCCGTTGATGCTGCACAGCAGTGCTGCTGCGGTGACGAACCTGCCCAGATTTCTGATTTGCATGACCGCTCTCTGCCCCCTATGTGTGATGATCGACCCGTGATCGCCGTCAGACGACGGGATACCGAATCCTCTATAAAATCAGAATCCTCGAACGTGATGATTATAGGGAATCGACACCCTCGCGCCAATATTCCTGCATATTGACGCCGGCCCTATGGCACGAATACCACAAGCCAACAGTCAAGCTCCAATTTTTTGGTAATATCGCCCTTCACCACATGGCTATGGAGCCCCCACATGAAGCGCCACATCGCTCGCCTTGCAGGTATTGCAGCCCTCTTGATGACCTCGTCCGCATACGCCCTTGACCTCGAACTCGCCAATGAGATGTACCTTGTGGTGTCTGTCGGTCAGGCGACCGTTGTGCAGACACCGATGCAGATCGACAACAACAATATTCTCCGCCGCTCGACCAGCAACCTCAGCGGACTCAACTCAACGCAGTCGTCGGCAAAACACGGCGCCAAGCTGCAGCTCGGCTACGCGTTCAATCCCAACTTCGCCATCGAAGGTGGTTATGTTGACCTCGGCAAGACCACCTATGAGGCGACTTATGCGACACAACCCGGCTTTCTCATTCCCGGCACCCACCTGACCTATCTTGGACCGCGAACGAACGGCAAGGCATCGCGTGAGGCCAAGATCACTGGCTGGAACATCTCCGGTCTGGGCATCTATCCGATCAATGAAACAATGTCCGTATTCGGCAAAATGGGCATGATCCGCGCCCAGATCAAGACAACTGACGGCGGCGGCTTGTCAGCAGCCGACGATACCAATGAGGCCAAGTGGAAGGTCACCTATGGTCTGGGTGGCAACTACACGTTCAACGAGAACATCGGCGTGCGCCTCGAATTTGAGCGCTTCAGCAAGCTTGGCAGTGCCGAAACCACCGGCTCAGCCGACGTGAATCTGCTATCGCTGGGCATGATTGGACGCTTCTGAAAGCAGGATTTCGCAGCTTGAAACCCCGGCTCCGCGCCGGGGTTTTTGTTTTCAGGGCGCCAGCGCGATGCCCATACGCGCGAGTGCCGCATCGAGCGTCGCACGCGGACAAGCGAAATTGAGGCGCACAAACTGCGTCGCGGGGTTGGCCGCACCAATGCCTGGTGCGAAATCACCTCCCGCCGACAAGCCGACACCGGCATGTTCGAAGAAGTGCTGCGGATGAGCGATACCACGCGCCACGCATAAATCACTCGCATCAATCCAAGCCAGATAGCTCGCCTCGACATGATTCATGGCGAGCCCCGGCATCTGCCGCACCGCCGCTTCAACACGGTCGCGATTGCCACGCAGATAGTCGAGCACCGCAGCATGCCACTCACCACAAGCCCCATAGGCCGCCTCACAGGCCGCCAACCCCAGCGCATTGACGTGCGGCACGATGCCCTGCATTACACCCGTGAAGGCACGACGAAGGCGGGCATCGGGGATCACGGCGAAAGCACAGCCAAGCCCGGCGATATTAAAGGTCTTGGAGGGCGCCATCAGCGTGATACTGCGCCGCGCCGCCGCCTCGGAAAGCGTGGCGAACGGACGATGTTTACGTTCCGCGTCGAGTATCAGGCCGCAATGAATTTCGTCGGAGCAGACGACCAGATCGTGGCGTTCGGCGAGTGCAGCAATTTCAAACAGCTCATCGTCGCGCCAGGCGCGGCCGATAGGATTGTGCGGATGGCACAGCAGAAAGAGCCGCACATCAGGATGCAATGCCTCTTCGACAGTGGGAAAATCCCACTGCCAGGCACCATCGATACGAGCCATGGGTGCTGTGACCAGATCACGACCCGAAAAATGGGGTGCGCTGAGGAAGGGCGGATACACCGGCGTCGCGCTGAACACGGCTCCATCGACGGCACGGCAGGCAAGGTTCAATCCGGTGACCAGCCCCGGCAGCCAGATTAACCAGTCCGGGTCGACTTCCCATGCATATTCCTTCTGCAGGTACTGGCACACTGTATCGACGAGCGCAGGCCACGGTTCCGCATAAGCGAAGGTCTCGCGCCCAACGCGACGCTGCAAGGCGGCCACAACCGCCGGCGGCGCCGCAAAATCCATGTCTGCGATCCATAGCGGCAACACGTCACGACCGGCGTAGCGATTCCACTTGATCGAATCGCCGCCGGCGAAATCACGTTGTTGGTCGAAGTCGAAGAACATGTGAGGTATGAAGCCGTGAGCAGTAAGTAAATCGCCCTCGCCCGCAAGGTGCCCCCGGATGCTTACACCTCGAAGTGCTGGAACAGCACGGTCGAGAGATAACGCTCGCCACTGGAAGGAAGAATGACGACGACGAGTTTGCCCTTGTTCTCCGGGCGCTTTGCCACTTCGAGCGCAGACCAGACCGCTGCACCGGAAGAAATGCCGACCAGCAAGCCTTCCTCGGTCGCCATACGGCGCGCGATATCGAGTGCGTCCTCGTTTTTAACACGCACCACCTCGTCATAGACCTTGGTGTCGAGGACGGCAGGAATAAAGCCGGCGCCAAGACCCTGAAGCTGGTGCGGGCCGCGCGGGCCGCCAGACAGCACGGCGCTCCCGTCAGGTTCGACGGCAATCACCTTAACGCCGGGCTTGCGTTCCTTGAGCAACTGGCCAGCACCCGTGATGGTGCCGCCGGTGCCGATGCCGGAAACGAAGATATCAACCTTGCCATCCGTGTCGCGCCAAATTTCCTCGCCGGTTGTCGTGCGGTGGATATCCGGATTCGCCGGATTCTCGAACTGCTGCGGAATGAAATAGCGCGAGTCGCTCGCAGCGAGCTCCTCTGCCTTCTTGATCG
Source organism: uncultured Rhodocyclaceae bacterium (assembly GCA_964486795.1). GTDB lineage: Bacteria > Pseudomonadota > Gammaproteobacteria > Burkholderiales > Rhodocyclaceae > Sterolibacterium. The sequence goes on along the minus strand of CAZAOQ010000068.1, from coordinate 10,779 downwards.
CTCCTGGCATGCCTTCCGACCCCGGCGTCAGGATCAGTTCCGCACCGTAAGCCTTGAGCAGCAGCTTGCGCTCGCGGCTCATGGTCTCGGGCATAACAAAGGTGCTCTTGTAGCCACGCACGGCCGCTATCATCGCCAGGCCGATGCCAGTGTTGCCGGAAGTCGGCTCGAGAATGATGCTGTCTGGCTTGAGTTTGCCAGCCTTCTCGGCCGCATCAATCATGGCTGCGGCGATGCGATCCTTCACACTGCTGCCGGGGTTGTAATACTCGAGCTTGACCGCGACGATGGCATCGATACCAGCCGTTAGACGATTCAACCTGACGAGCGGCGTGTTGCCGATCAGATCGGCGACGTTGTTGGCAATATTCATGATTAAGGCTCCTTTTGCTAGGGAATAGCTCGTCCGATACAACCTTGAACTCGACGCATAACGGTTCATTGTAATCCCGTGTACGCCGCACTTGCCAAGCCGTTCTCCCCACCATCTCACCACGCCAGCCATTCGATACGCCCTGTCGGTGTTTCTTACACTCGGCAGGGTATTTCAATACATCAAAAAGGTTAGTGTTTGATTATTCTAATATATTAATATTAGGCACGGTTTACGCTTATACCCCTGCATACACGTATTCCAATGCAGCAATTTTTTACTTCGAAGGGGATCACCATGCAAACCAGCACCCAAAAACTGAAGGGCAGCCTGCTCGGCCTTGCCGCCGCCGTGTCATTGCTGGGCGCATCTGCCGCACAAGCCACACTGGCCAATGGCATAGTCGATACGTGGACGGTGGGCGTGAATGCCCAGTTCATGACAAGCTCGGTCGTCTGGGATGGCTCGTCGGCGGGAACCAGTAAAACCCCACTGAGCCTGCGCTGGGGCGACAGCACCGGCAACGGCAAGAGCGGCATGGACATCACGAATGCCGTGACGGCAAATAGCGTCAACACCAACGGTGCGGCCATCGGCAATATGTCGGTCACCCACCTCAACCGCCCCATCACCGGGACCTCGCTCGACAAGGTGACGCTCCAGTCGACACTGACGCTGACACCCTTCTCGCCGGCCGGTGCTGCACTGCCCGCCGCAACGATGAATTTCCTGATCGACTTCATGGAAACCCCCAACGGTGACAACCCCTGCGCCGGCGGCGGCAGCAACGGCTCAGGTGTAAATAACAACGGTTGTGCCGACATCTTCGTGATCGACAAGAACTCGCTGAACTTCCCCTTCTACTACGACCTTGATGGTGCCGCCGGCCCGCTGCAGAGCCAGGAGTATTTCATCAGCTTCTTCGAACTGACGACCGGTCTGAACCCGCTTCCGACCGCTGCCTGCTCGGCCGTCGGCGTGGCGTCACCCTGTCTGGGCTTCCGTACGCCAGAAGGTAAGGATACGACCGTGCAATTTGCGGCAATGATCACAACCAAGCCGGTGAGCGTAAATGTTCCCGAGCCAGGTACCCTGGCGATCATGGGTCTGGGCCTTGCCGGCTTGGCTCTGAGCCGTCGCCGTCTGAAGAAGTAAGCAAGTAAACGAGCGATCGGGTAATCAGATAAAAACTCGGTGCGAAGTTCGCGCCGAGGCCAGCTTCGGCTTCGGCCCAAGCTCTAAAAAGGCGACTCCAGGAGTCGCCTTTTTTCTGGTGATGCCATCTTAATCGCCACCACTATTGCAAGACACACCCTCCTAGTACGGGCGCAAGAGCCAATCACAGACAAAGTCGCTAGAATTAGCGCTTCCGCTGGCGAACCGTTGAACTGCCCGCATACCCAGAATCAGGAGACCACATGAAGATTGAAACCATCGCCGTGCATGGCGGCTACAGCCCCGACCCGACCACCCGATCCGCCGCGGTGCCAATCTATCAAACCACCTCCTACGCTTTCGACGACACCCAGCACGGTGCCGACCTGTTCGATCTGAAGGTTGCCGGCAACATCTATACGCGCATGATGAATCCCACGCAGGACGTGCTGGAGAAGCGCGTCACTGCGATGGAAGGCGGCATCGGCGGGCTGGCACTGGCCTCGGGAATGGCGGCCATCACCTACGCGATCATGACCATCGCCGAAGCAGGCGACAATATCGTCTCGGCAAGCACGCTCTACGGCGGTACTTACAACCTCTTCGCCCACACGCTGCCGCAGTTCGGCATCACCGTGCGTTTTGCCGATGCGCACGACCCGAACAGCTTCGAGAAGCTGATCGACGACAAGACCAAGGCCATCTATGCCGAAGCGATTGGCAACCCGCTCGGCAACATCACCGACTTCGAGCCCTTCGAGCATGGCGCCGACATCGTCGTGCATTCGCTGACCAAGTATCTCGGCGGCCATGGCAACTCGCTCGGCGGCATGATTGTCGATTCGGGGAAATTCCCTTGGGCAGAGCACAAGCAGAAGTTCCGCCGCCTCAACGAGCCCGACCCCTCGTATCACGGCGTCGTCTACACCGAGGCGCTCGGTGCCGCCGCCTTCATCGGTCGCGCGCGCGTCGTGCCGCTGCGCAACACCGGTGCAGCGATCTCGCCATTCAACGCCTTCATGATCCTGCAGGGTATAGAGACGCTCGCACTGCGCATGGATCGCATCACCGAAAACACGCTGGCGGTTGCGCACTTTCTGCAGAAACATGCCAAGGTCAAATGGGTCAACTACGCCGGATTGCCCGGCCAGCGCGACCACGTCCTGGCACAGAAATATCTCGACGGTCGCCCCTCGGGCATCCTCACCTTCGGCGTGCAGGGCGGCATGGCCGGCGGCGCGCGCTTCCAGGATGCACTGAAGCTGGTCACGCGCCTCGTCAACATCGGCGACTGCAAGTCACTGGCCTGCCATCCGGCAAGCACCACACACCGCCAACTCTCACCCGACGAAATGGCCAAGGCCGGCGTGACCGAAGATACCGTGCGCCTGTCGATTGGCATTGAGCACATTGACGACATCCTCGACGACCTCGGTCAGGCACTGGCCACTGTTTGAGCATCAGCCTGAAATCAAGTATTGACGCGGCTCTCCGTGGGACCATCGCAGCACCATCGCGGAGAGCCAATATCGGCGCGCTTTTGCGCATAGCTGGAGGCAAGCTACCATTGAAATTCACCCAGACTGACATCGGCCATCACACCACTCTCGCCACATCCGTGATCGCCGGCCTCATCTTCCTGCTCGCTCCGGTGGGTGCGGCCCACGCCAAAGCCACCGCCGAGGAAATTGCCAAACTCGGCAAGCAAATGACGTGCATGGGTGCTGAAAAAGCCGGCACGCCGGGCGGTGTGGCTGAATACACCGGCAAATGGCTGGGCGCCGCACCCGGCATGACGGTGGAGCCGAATCGCCTCGCGAGCGACCCCTACGCCAACGAAAAGCCGCTGTTTACCATCACGGCACAAAACCTCTCGCAATATGCCGATAAGCTCAGCGAAGGTCAGAAGGCGATGTTCTGGAAATATCCGAACACATTCCGCATGCAGGTCTATCCCTCGCACCGCGACTTTCGGTATGACGATTCGATCTGCCGGGTCATCGCGCTGAATGCAGCCGATGCGGACCTCGATCCCGGCGGTATGTCGGTGAACAACGGCCACATGGGTGCTAGTCCCTTCCCGTTCCCGAAGAGCGGGCTGGAGCTACTCTGGAACGCCATACTCCCCGCGCTAAATCATATCGAATACCGCAACACCGACCTTGCCATCGTCTATCCGAATAGCGGCATCACCTGGGGCGGGCAAGTAGTCTGGACGCTGACGCGTGGCAACGATCCGCAACTGCGCGGTAACAAATACGAAGGCTTGTACAACCTCGCACGCGCCGTCACGCTGCTGCCCGAACGCGAGAAAGGGATGATGACGCGCGTGATCGACAAGTTCTCGATGGAAAGGGATGCCCGTCTCGCCTGGCAATACATCTCGACCACACGGCGTATCCGTCAGGCGCCGGGTTTCGGCTTTGATATGCCGCTCCCTTCCTCCGCCAACACCATCACCATTGATGATGCGCGCATGTTCAACGGCTCCGGTGAGCGTTACGACTGGAAGATACTCGGCAAGCGCGAGATATTCATCCCGTACAACAATTACCGGCTCGAAGCCCGGTCGGTTGGCGAAAACAGATACGCCAAACTGCTGACGCCGAACCATGAAAACCCCGACCTGGTACGCTGGGAACTGCACCGCGTCTGGATACTCGAAGCGCGTCTCAAGGAAGGCTACCGACATATCTACCCGCAGCGCGTGCTCTATATCGACGAGGACAGCTGGCTCTTCAGCATGGCTGACACCTATGATGCTCAGGGTCGCATCTGGAAATACAACTGGATTAACAACACCTACCAACCCGGCCCCAACGTCATTAACCAGTTTTCAGCCTACTATCACGACCTGAACTCGGGGACCTACACGGTGTATGACCTCACCCAGGGAAAGTCGCAGGGCGTCGTGGTCAACGCGCCAGATGCCGAGTACGGCAAGACCTCGTTCTACTCAATCGACAACCTGAAGTCCTCGGGATACTGACTCCCCGGCTCTTCGCCCCTCTCCCAGTCAAGAGTGAGGGGCGAAGAGCGCTATGGGCATGGGCGCGAATAATTCCGCGCGCTCAGTTCCCTACCGTCGATGCCTGTGCCGCCTTCTTGATCAGATCGGCATCAGGGGTTAGCAGGAAACCCTGAGCCACGGCAGCATCTGCGGAAGCCGTCACCGCATTCACATAGCTCATATGGGTCGGATACAGCGTCTTCAGCCGGGTGTTGTCGAACAGGGTTGTTGTACCAAACAGAAAGCAGAAGCTCTCCGCGCTGTTGCCGATCGAGTCCATGCTGCCTGGCTGACCGTAGGCCGACAGCGTAGCAACCGGCGCATCGACGAAGGGCGTGCGGATACCACCAAGCGTATTGCCATTCTCATCCACACTGAAGCCCGTACCCGCCTCATTCACGGTAAGGCGCGGCGCAATACTCGGTGCAACACCTGTCGTCACCCAGCGATTCATCGCCGCATAGGCTGCACTCACGATGAAATGCTGCGGCCCGGCATTAACCGGCTTGGCACAGGAAACAATCCCAGGCAACGGCGCTTTTTCCTCGACGACCTCGGCATACTTGAAAGAACCGCCGTTGATGTCCGTCAGGCCAGTCAGCGTATAGATATCCACATGCGATGTCCCGGCCATTTCCCAAAGGCGGAAATTGGCCTCGTCATCCTGGCGGCTCGCGAAATACTGGAGCAGGAACAGGTCACTCTCGGTCTGCAGGGTCATCACCGGCACGATGTCGGTACGCACATGCATGACGGACGAACTCGCCGTTGGTAACTCCATCGTGCCACCGGACAGTGACGCCATGCCGAACGGCCGACTGTGGATGATGAAGCCATCGAAAAGATGTGTCAGAGGAGCAATGCCATTGACGTATGTCACCATCTGCATGGCCGACTGCGACTCACCGCTGGCAATCAGTTTCTTGACAGTCAAACCTTCGAGCGGATTCAGCCCTCGCGGATGCAGCACGGCCTGTGCCACTTGAGAGAATATATCAAAGGCATAACGATTACCGGGATGCAGAAGCGAGCCGTAGCGCTTTTTATCGAACTTCTTCAGTGGCATATCGACCATGCCGATCGCACCGCCACCGTCGATACCTTCCTTCTGGGCTGAGACACCGACCCAGGCATAGCCCTGGCGCAGCAGCTCGGTGTGCGCATTAATCCAGCCCGGAGCAGCGTCAAGACCGCCACTGACGTTGAGCCATTCAACGATCACCGTCCCATTAAACTTAGCCGCATTCATCGGACGATAGACGACGATGCGCGTCTTGTAGGCTGCCTTCTCGCGCTCTGCACGCACGGTCCACAAGCCATCTGCAGTCAACGCTGAATCGGATGCAAAGCTGCTCGCCTCACCGGAAACGAAATACTCTTTGCTCGTATAGCCCAAAAAGACCAAGGGGAACATCGTCGAGCTCACGGAGATCATCCCCATCCCGCCCGTCACCGGCCCTTCGACCGTCGGATTCGAGACGCTGTAGGCGGCCGTCGGCGTGGCCGGATCACCGATCGTCATGTTGACGCCATCCTCGTTCGACGAGCCATTGCAGCCGCTCAACAGTGTGGCCGCCAGCAAACCGGCTACAAACGAAATTTTCATGTTCCCCCGCATGATGCCCCCTTGATGGATGATCTACCGCCTGCCTACGCGTCTACCAGTGCGCCTCGGCAATGCTTTCGAGCCTGGAAACATAGCATGAATTGATGGGGCGACGAATCCAGAAAAGATCCCCCATCGACACGGCCAATGCATCGATCGCGGGTCTGGGTGGGCCGACCATTGATCCATATTCAGCACTGTGCGGAGATGTCGGAGATGTCGGAGACAGGCAATGCAATGGGCCTGTAGTAAAATCTCCGCGAATTCGTGCCATGGGCCCGGGATCGCCTGATCCCGGGCCCAGTCTTTTTCCGGCCTGTCACCCGTCGATGCGCACGACGCAATCGCTCACAGGCACGACCGCCGGGCCTACCCTCTTCCGGTGAACAACGCTCACACCGAACCCGCTGCAAACCCTGTCCTACATTTATCCGGAGAACTCATCGTGATCACCAAACCCTCAACCATCGCCATTGCACTCGCCACGCTTGCGCTGCCGCTGCCGGCGCTCGCCACCAACGGCTATTTTCAGCACGGCTACGGCGTCAAATCGCAAGGCATCGCCGGCATCGGCATCGCCCTGCCGCAGGACGGCCTCGCCGCTGCGACCAATCCGGCCGGACAAGCTTTTGTCGGCAACCGTGCCGATGTCGGCCTGACCTGGTTCATGCCCAAGCGCGGTGCCGAAGTGGTCGGCAATCCCGCCATCAGCGGCAGCTACGAAGCGAATGAGAGCCGCAACTTCTTCCTTCCCGAATTCGGCTATGTCAGGCAGATTTCACCGGTACTCGCTGCGGGTGTTGCCGTATATGGCAACGGTGGCATGAACACCGATTACTCGCGCAATCCCTTCGCCGGTTTTGGTTCGACCGGTCAGTCCTACATGAACCTTGAGCAGTTGTTTATCTCTCCGGCACTGTCCTACAAGCTGACGCCACAGCACGCGCTGGGCCTCGCGCTGAACATCGCTTACCAGCGCTTCTCGATGAAAGGCCTGGGTGCCTTTGCTCCCTCTTCGTCCGATGCCGCTAATCTCACCGACCGCGGCACGGACAGCAGCAGCGGAGCCGGCATTCGCCTCGGCTGGACGGGGCAGGTCACACCGACGCTGACGCTGGGCGCGACCTGGGCGTCGAAAACCAGCATGGGCAAGTTCGACAAATATCGCGGCCTGTTCGCCGAACAGGGTGATTTCGACGTACCAGCCAATTACGGCATCGGTGCGGCCTGGAAAGCGACGGACGCACTGACCTTGGCACTTGACGTGCAGCGCATCGAATACGGTGACGTGAAATCAGTCGGCAATTCAATCGCCAACCTGTTCGCTGGTAATCCCCTTGGCTCGGCCAATGGCGGCGGCTTTGGCTGGCGTGACGTGACGGCGACCAAGCTTGGCGCAAGCTACGATGTGAATCGCGAGCTGACACTGCGTGCCGGCTACAGCCACAACACCCAGCCGATCCCCGCTGACCAGACGCTGTTCAACATCGTTGCGCCCGGCGTCATCAAGGAGCACCTGACACTCGGCGGCACCTGGAAACAGGGCAATAGCGAACTCAGCGTCGCCTACACCCATGCCTTCAAGAACACGGTGAAGGGTAGTGGTTCGATCCCGGCGATGCCCTTCGGCGGTGGCGAAGCCAATCTGCATCTCGAAGAGAATATTCTTGGTCTCGCCTGGGGCTGGAAGCTCTAAGAAACCCGGGATCAAGCAGGGGGCGCACCATTCAGCAGATGGACTTTGCCTGAATGAACGTGTCCCCTGAGCCCTTCATATCCTTCGCACCCGCTGCTCAAAGAGCTCGACAGGTTCTGGCTTGCCGAAGTAATACCCCTGATAGAGATAGCAGCCGTTGGCAGCGAGAAACTCACGCTGCTCGCAGGTTTCCACGCCTTCCGCAATCACCACCAATCCCATGCTCTGACCGAGAGCAACGATGGTGCGGGCGATGGTGGCGTCGTTCGGATCGGTCAACACGTCCCGAACAAAGGACTGATCGATCTTGAACTGGTCTAGCGGCAGACGCTTCAGATAAGACAGCGATGAGTAACCAGTACCAAAGTCGTCTAGCGAGAAGCTGATACCTCTTGCCTTGAGTGCCGACATCTTCTCGATGATCTCTTCGACGTTATGCAGCAATAGGCTTTCGGTCAGCTCGAGCTTTAGCTTCTCCGGCCGGGCTCCGCACTTGTCGAGCACTGACAGCACCTGATCGACATAGTCCGCACGCAAGAACTGGCGCGCGCTGACATTCACCGCAACGGTCAGATGCGCCAGCTCCGGTTGCGATGCCCAGGCGACCAATTGCTTGCAGGCGGTTTCCAGCACCCAGTGGCCGATCGGCAGGATCAGACCGGTCAGCTCGGCGAGAGGGATGAAATCTCCCGGGGAGACCGTGCCGCGCTCCGGATGACGCCAACGCACCAGCGCCTCGGCGCCGAAGATGCGACCGTCTTGATCGACCTGCGACTGGTAGTGCAGGATGAAATGATCGTTGCGCACCGCCTCACGAAGATCGTTTTCCAGCATCGCACGAGCGGCAGCCTCGGCCTGCATATCGGGATCAAAGAAACGCAGGGTGTTGCGCCCGGCGTTCTTCGCCTGATACATCGCCGTATCGGCGCGCTTCATCAGCTCCTCGACGGAGACGCCATTCTCCAGGAACAAGGCGATGCCGATGCTCGATGTGCAATGGTAACTGTAGGTCTGCTGCTTGCCGGCGATGGGGGTGAGCGCAAGCTGATACGGCTGGCTGATTGCATGCAGGATCTTGGTTGCCACGGCTTCTGCCTGTGCGACCGCCAGCATGTCTTCATGAAGATCTTCAAGAATCACCATGAACTCATCACCGCCTTGTCGCGCCACGGTGTCGCCAGCACGTACACAGCCTTGCAGGCGTTCGGCCACTTCACGCAGGAACACGTCACCAACATCATGCCCAAGCGTATCGTTGAGCGCCTTGAAGTTATCCATGTCCAGCACCATCAGCGCACCGTGCCGCTGATGGCGCTTCGCACTGATGATGGCCTGTTGCAGGCGGTCGAGCAGCAAACGGCGGTTGGGCAAACTGGTCAGGTGGTCGAAGAAGGCCAGCTGCTTGATTTCATCCTCCGCCGCCTTGTATCGCGTGGTGTCCTGGATCATCAGGAGCAGATGCGGCGAGCCCCGATTGAGGATACACACGAACTGGCAATACAGCCATAAAGTGCGGCCAAAGCGGGTGCTCATCTGGACATGCAAAGCCTCTTTCTTGCCCGTCTCGAGAACCCGCTCCGCAACCACCAGCAAACCCGCTTCCGACCAGCTGGATAATTGGCGGAAATTCTCGCTGAGCACTTCATCCAATGCACCACCGACGATCCTGCCAAACGCCGGATTGGCCATGATGCACGGGCCCTCCGGTTGATAGACGGCGATACCGGCCACCGATGCAGTCAGAATTTCCTGATTCAGCGACATGGCTTCGCGTAATTCGTCATCCTTATCCAGCAGCTCTTCAGTACGTTCGGCCACGTGTTGCTCAAGTAGGTCATTGAGTTCGCGTACCTGCTGTGCCGCTTGTTCACTCTCGACGAGTGCCTCTTGCACGGTATTCATCGCATGTGACAACTGCAAGCGGGTCTCGAGCAGCTTGCATGTCGACTTGCTCGACTCAAGCCCCGAACGGATCAGCAAAAATCCACCGGCGACAACCACCGCGCAGGCAATGTTGGCCTCTTCTCTGCCAGACAGTAGCAGAGCCATGCCGGTGGGTAGCTGCGCAGCCAACAGGAAACCCAGCATCGCCACAGGCTGCGCCACCAAGGTCGTCGCCGCCACCGCACTGACTGCCAGCACCCCCATAACGACAAGCAGCATCGCCACCGAAGAACCCGCGGCATGCCACAAAAGGAGTGGCCCCGCTGACCAGCTGAGGCCCGCCAATATCGCACTGATAATGAACATGGTCTCCCAGCGCACACTCAGCTCTGCCGACCGCTGTTCGGCCATCGTATAGGCCATACACAAGCCATAACGCAAGGTCGCGACGGCCGTCAATGCGGCAAGCCAGATCAAACCCTGGGGCATAGGGAAAAAGGCGCTAAAAACAAAGTAGAAGGCCAGACAGACGGCAAGTGTCATCAGCACGCTAATGTGCGTGCGCTCAAAACCCATCCGCAGCAGTGTGGCGTCGATCAACCTCCGCGCTGCGTCATCAACCTCGACTTCTTTCGTCTCGAAGGCCTGTGTGATATTTCCCTTGTGACTCGAATTAGTCAATGTTCTTTCCCACATGAATCCCGAATTGAGCGGCTGTTTTGTCCAGCCCACTCCAAAAGACCGGGCAAGTTTGTGATCGACCACGCGGCGCGGTGAGCAGTAGCAGCATAGGTTCTAGCCATGCCGCAGCCTATTCTACTTGCTCGCCAGATGCATTGATGACGCCTGTTTCTTGACTCACCAAGGTCCAACCGACGACGAAGTCTAGCCAAGAAACAGGCGATACGCCGGATTGTCCGTCTCGTCCCAGTTACGGTAGCCAAGACGCTTCAGGAAGGCCCGAAAATGCCGCATCTCACCCGGCGGCACCTGCATGCCAACGAGCACGCGCGCATAGTCGGCGCCGTGGTTGCGGTAATGAAAAAGTGAGATAT
>CAZAOQ010000067.1:0-15043 GCA_964486795.1 uncultured Rhodocyclaceae bacterium | reverse complement strand
GGTGCCGATGCCATCGGGCTGGTCTTTCATGCCCCCAGTCCCCGGGGGGTGGCCATCGAGCAGGCCCGGGCCTTGGGCGCCTGCCTGCCGCCCTTTGTCACGCGCGTCGGGCTCTTCGTGGACGCGGAGCCGGAGCGGGTGCGGGCGACACTGGAGCGGGTCGCCCTCGACCTGCTGCAATTTCATGGCGAGGAGCCGCCGGAATATTGCGCCGCCTTTGGGCGACCCTGGATCAAGGCCATCCGGATGCGACCCGGTGCGGACCCGCGGGCCTTGCGCCAGCGCTACGCTGCCGCCGCCGGCTTATTGCTGGATGCCTATGACCCGGTCCGGGCCGGCGGGACCGGCCAATGCTTTGACTGGGACCTTGTCCCGGCGGACCTGGCGCCGCATATCGTGCTCGCCGGCGGCCTGGACCCGGCTAACGTGGCCGAGGCCATCCGCCGCCTGCGCCCTTACGCGGTCGATGTGAGCGGTGGGGTAGAGGTGGGCAAGGGTATCAAGGACCGCCAGAAGATGGCGGCTTTCATGAAAGGTGTAAACGATGGCGACCAATCGCGCTGAGGCCTACCACTGGCCGGATGCCCGGGGACATTTTGGACCCTATGGCGGACTCTTTGTCCCGGAGACCCTGATGCGGCCCCTGGACGAACTGTGCCGGGCCTATGAGCATTACCTCCAGCAACCGGAATTTCTCGCCGAACTGGACGCGGACCTGCGCGACTACGTGGGTCGGCCTTCGCCTATCTATCACGCCGAGCGCTGGAGCCGAGAACTGGGCGGGGCCCAGATCTACCTCAAGCGCGAGGACCTGAATCATACCGGCGCCCACAAGGTTAACAACACCATCGGCCAGGCCCTGCTCGCCAAGCGCATGGGCAAGACCCGCATCATCGCCGAGACCGGCGCCGGCCAGCATGGCGTGGCCAGCGCCACCGTCGCTGCACGCCTGGGGCTGGAGTGCGTGATCTATATGGGCGAGATCGACGTCGCCCGCCAGGAGGCCAATGTCTATCGCATGCGCCTACTGGGCGCCGAAGTGGTGTCCGTCAAGTCCGGTTCCCGCACGCTTAAAGATGCCTTGAATGAGGCCATGCGCGACTGGGTCACCAACGTCGATAACACCTTCTACATCATCGGCACGGTCGCGGGCCCTCACCCCTACCCGGCCATGGTGCGCGACTTTCAGGCCGTGATCGGGCGCGAGTCCCGCGCCCAGATGATGGAGCGGGTGGGCCGACTGCCGGATGCCCTGGTGGCCTGCGTCGGCGGTGGCAGCAATGCCATCGGCCTCTTTTACCCCTTCCTCGACGACCAGGCGGTGGCGCTGATCGGCGTCGAGGCGGCGGGGGAGGGCATCGAGACCGGCCACCACGCCGCGCCTCTGTGCGCGGGCCGGCCGGGGGTACTGCACGGTAGCCGCACCTACCTGATGGAGGATGCGGACGGCCAGATCATCGAGACCCACTCCGTCTCCGCCGGCCTCGACTACCCCGGCGTCGGCCCCGAGCATGCCTGGCTCAAGGACAGCGGCCGTGCCCAATACGTTGCGATCACCGACGACGAAGCCCTGGCCGCCTTCCATAATCTCTGCCGTCTTGAAGGCATCATCCCGGCGCTGGAATCCAGCCACGCCCTCGCCTACGCGGCGAAGGTCGCACCGACCATGGCAAAGGACAAAGTCCTGCTGGTCAATCTATCCGGGCGTGGTGACAAAGACATGCACACCGTCGCCGAGAAATCAGGAATCCAGTTCTGATATGTCACGCATCCAAGCCCGCTTCAAAGCACTCCAGGCACAGGGCCGTAAGGCCCTGATCCCCTTCATTACCGCTGGCGATCCAGACCCCGAAATGACCTTGCCCCTGATGCGCGCACTGGTCGCTGGTGGGGCCGACATCATCGAACTGGGCGTCCCCTTCTCCGATCCGATGGCTGACGGGCCAACCGTTCAGCGCGCCTCGGAACGCGCACTCAAGCACGGCATGAGCCTGCGTCGCGTACTCGACATCGTGCGCGCCTATCGCAAGGAAGACGACGAAACACCGATCGTCCTGATGGGCTATGCCAATCCGGTCGAGGCCTACGGTGGTGCCGCGCTCGCACGCGATGCCAGTACCGCTGGGGTCGACGGCCTGTTGATCGTCGACTACCCACCCGAGGAATGCGGCGACTTCACCGCGCTACTGCGCGAGCAGGGCATCGACCCCATCTTTCTGCTCGCTCCAACATCCACGGAACAGCGCTTCAGCGAGGTGGCCACACTCGGCAGCGGCTACATCTACTATGTTTCGCTGACTGGCGTCACCGGCGCTGGCCATCTTGATTTTGACGAGGTCGTACGGCGTATTCCAACGATCCGTGCCAAGGTCGACATGCCGGTTGCTGTTGGCTTCGGCATTCGTGACGCAGTCAGCGCGGCGCGCATCGGGGCCGTTGCGGATGCCGTCGTCATTGGCAGCCGGATCATCGAAGAAATTGAAAATTCGCCACGCGAAGAAATTACGCAACGCGTACAGACTTTCATGCAAGGCATCCGTGTCGCACTCGACAGTAAGGAGAAACCTCAATGAGCTGGCTGCAAAAACTCCTCCCCCCCAAGATCAAACGCAACGAAGGCACGCACAAGTGTGTGCCCGAAGGACTCTGGAGCAAATGCCCGGCGTGTGAAGCGGTGCTCTACACAACTGATCTGGAAGGCAACCAAGGCGTCTGCCCGAAATGTAGTCACCATCATCGCCTGCGTGCCCGCACACGCCTCGACCTGATGCTCGACCGAGAAGGCCGCTTCGAGATCGGCGCCGAGGTTCTCCCCGTGGACACACTGAAGTTCAAGGACAGCAAACGCTACATTGACCGTCTTATCGCCGCGCAAAGTGATGCCGACGAAACAGATGCCATGGTCGTCATGCAAGGCGCCATCAAGTCGCTGCCCGTTGTGGTTGCCTGCTTCGAGTTCGAGTTCATGGGGGGCTCCATGGGCTCCGTCGTCGGCGAGCGCTTCACGCGCGGCGTCAAGGTCGCCATCGACAACCAGTGTCCGTTCATCTGTGTCACTGCCAGCGGCGGCGCGCGCATGCAAGAAGGCCTTTTTTCGCTGATGCAGATGGCCAAGACCACCGCCGCTGTGGGTCTTCTAGACCGACAGCGCCTGCCTTTCGTCACGCTGCTGACCGACCCGACCATGGGCGGTGTCTCGGCCAGCTTCGCCTTTGTCGGCGATGTGGTCCTTGCCGAACCCGGTGCACTCATCGGTTTTGCCGGCCCGCGCGTCATCGAACAAACCGTGCGGGAAAAGTTGCCGGAGGGCTTCCAGCGCACTGAGTTCCTGCTCCAAAAAGGTGCCATCGACATGATCGTCGACCGCCGTGAACTGCGTGACAAGCTCAGCGCCTTGCTGACGATGCTGATGCGCATTCCGGCAGCCGAGTAAGTCAGGTTAACTCCCCACACACCACAAGCAACGGCGCATCCTTCTTGCCTGAAAAGCTTTCCGACTGGCTTGCTCTAATTGAGGCTCGACACCCACAAGGTGCCGCCGGCATCGAACTGGGCCTCGACCGCGTACGCGCCGTCAGTCGTGCCCTGGGACAGCGCCGGGATGTCCCCGTCATCACCATCGGCGGCACCAATGGCAAGGGCTCAACCTGCGCGATGCTGGAGAACATCCTCGGTTGTGCCGGCTATCGCGTCGGGCTCTACACCTCGCCACATCTGCTCGACTACAACGAACGCATTCACATCTGTGGTGCGCCCGTCGACGATACGGTACTTTGCAGCGCCTTCGCGCGCATTGAAGAGGCACGCCAGCGGGCAGGCGATATTGCTCTGAGCTATTTCGAAATCGGCACGCTGGCCGCCTGGGAATGTTTTGCTGCTACGGGTGTCGACGTCATCATCCTCGAAGTCGGTCTTGGCGGGCGGCTCGATGCGACCAATCTGTACGACGCCGATTGTGCCCTCGTCACCACCATCGATATCGACCACTGCGAATATCTTGGCGACACGCGTGAGGCCATCGGCTTCGAAAAGGCCGGCATCTACCGTGCTGGTCGGCCAGCGATCTGCTGTGACCCGCAACCGCCGCAGAGCCTTGTTGACCATGCCATCGCCATCGGTGCCGACCTCCGTCTGCTTAACCGCGATTTCGGCCATCTGAACCAGGAACTGCAATGGCAGTTCTGGCAGAGGAAGGGTGAAACAATCAGCCGCCGCAGCAGCCTCGCCTTCCCCGGCCTGCGTGGCCCCACCCAGTTGCAAAATGCCAGTGGCGTTCTGGCAGTGCTTGACGCGCTGGCTGACCGACTGCCAGTGGCCATGCAGGACATCCGCCGTGGACTACTCGAAGTCGAGCTACCCGGCCGCTTCCAGATGCTGCCAGGCCGCCCGGCCATCGTCCTTGACGTCGCCCACAACCCGCAGGCCGCCCGCGTCCTCGCAGACAATCTCGGCGCCCAGGGGCAGGCGTATTACCGCAAGACCTGGGCAGTATTCGGCATGCTGCGCGACAAAGACATCGCGACTGTCATCGACACATTGAAGGGGCGCATCGACCATTGGTTGCCCTGCACCCTGCCCGGACCGCGTGCCGCCAGTGCCGCCGAACTCGCCGCAATGCTGTTGAATGCAGGCGTCATCGGCCCCTTGCCTGAGTTTGAGACACCGGCCGCCGCCTTTCACCACGCTGAAGAGTTGGTGGGCGAAGATGATAGAATTCTCATCTTTGGCTCCTTCCTGACGGTCGCGTCAGCGATGAGGGTGTTGCGCAAGGCACAACGCCTGTAGATGACGCAACCCGCAGGAAATTCGATCAGAACTGAACTCTTGCACACAGCTTGAACGGCATGGCGGACAAAGACCCGAAACCCGGCGGCGAAACAGACCCCAAACTCGACCTGAAGAAACGCGCACGCCGTCGTCTGGTCGGTGCCATCGCACTCGCGTTGCTCGCAGTCATCATCCTGCCCATGGTCATGGATCAGGAGCCCAGACCGGTTGCACAGGACATCCTCATCCGCATCCCGAGCCAAGAGCCCGGTGCCCATTCGGTTGTCTCGCGCATCGCACCGAGCCAGGCCGCCACACCACTCAAGCCGACGGAAAACAAGTCCGATCTAAATACCGCGGGGACAGCCCCCCCTGTCAGCTCTAACGTTCCGGCTGCCCTGGCTGCTCCGACCGGTTCCGTCCCAGTCCAGCCGAAGACCGCGGTAAAGCCGGAAACTAGGCACGAAGCAAAGCCTACGCCGAAGCTGGAGGTCACACCTGAAACCAGTGCGCCAACCAAGCCTGCCGAAAAGACAGTCGAAAAGCACACCGAAGCCCCCGCAGAAAAGGCGAAAACTGGCGAAGCTGCGCGCGCCGCCGCACTGCTCAATGATGAACATTGGGTCATCCAGCTCGGTGCCTATCAGGACCAGGGCAACGTCAGGTCGCTACAAGCCAAACTCAAGGAACTCGGCTACACAAGTTTTACCGAAAAGGTCGACACGTCCAGTGGCCCCCGTATCCGCGTGCGCTGCGGCCCCTTCCCGAGCCACGAGGCCGCCTTGAAGGCGCAGGCACGCCTGAAGAAGATCGGCGCCGGCGGACCCGGTGGCGGCAGCGTGGCACAAGCGAAGTAAACGAAGCAAACGTGCATGAATGATCTGACCCGACTTGACCTTTTAATCCTCGCCATCGTTTTCATGTCCGCGCTGCTCGGCTTGTGGCGCGGACTGGTCAGTGAAGTCCTCTCGCTGCTCGCCTGGTTCGCGGCATTTCTGGCGGCAAAGACATGGGGTGGTGATGCAGCAGTATTGATGACGGGCCTATTGCGTCAATTAAGCGAGCCCAGCTTGCGTCAAATCATCGGCTTTGTAACCGTGTTCTGTCTGACTCTGCTCATTTTCTCGGTTGCACGCTGGCTACTAACCCATCTGTTGAGCGCAGTTGGACTGGGGCTGGTGGATCGATTTCTCGGCGCGACCTTCGGTTTGGGTCGTGCTTTGTTGATCGTCTGGATCGGCGTTCTGCTTGCCGGTTTGACCGATTTGCCACGCCAGGCCTGGTGGCACGAATCACTGCTGGTGCCACCGATGGAAACAGCCGTAATCGCCAGCAAGCCCTGGTTACCACCGGCGCTGGCGCAGAAAATTCACTATCGCACCAGCCGCAGTACGAAGACATAGCAATGACATTTAACTTGATCAACCTTACGGACAGGCGGTGACGCGATGTGCGGAATTATCGGAGTAGTCGCAACATCCCCAGTCAATCAGTTGCTCTACGACGGGCTTCAGGTATTGCAACATCGCGGCCAGGATGCCGCTGGCATCGCCACTGCGGAGGGCGGGCGCTTTCACATGCATAAGGGCTCGGGCCAGGTGTGCGACGTCTTCCGCACCCGCCACATGCGCAATCTTTACGGCAACTGGGGCATCGGCCACTGCCGCTACCCGACCGCCGGCTCGGCGCACAATGCCGCCGAGGCACAGCCCCTCTACGTCAACTCGCCGTTCGGCCTGATGCTCGCGCATAACGGCAACCTGACCAACTCAGCGCAACTCAAGAAGGACATGTTCCTTCAGGATTTGCGTCACATGAACACCAACTCCGACTCGGAGGTACTGCTCAACGTCCTGGCGCACGAACTGCAGGCTGCCTCGACCAAGTATCAGGTCGATGCTGAAACTATCTTCAAGGCCGTCGCTGGCGTGCATCGTCGCGTGCGCGGTGCCTATGCGGTGGTGACCATGATCGCCGGCTACGGGCTACTCGCCTTCCGTGACCCGTATGGCATCCGTCCTCTGATCATCGGCCGCAACCAGACCGAAGCCGGCACCGAATACATGGTTGCCTCAGAAAGCGTCGCTCTCGACACGCTGGGTTTCAAGGTGATGCGCGATGTGGCGCCTGGCGAAGCCGTCCTCATCGACACACAAGGCAACTTCGTCAGCCGGCAGACTGCCGAGCGCACGCTCCATGCCCCTTGCATTTTCGAGTTTGTCTATCTGGCGCGTCCCGACTCGCTGATCGACGGTATTTCGGTGTATGAAACACGCCTCAAGATGGGTGACTTCCTTGCCGAGAAAATTCGCCACACACTGCCGCATCTGCAGATCGACTCGGTGATCCCGATTCCTGATTCGAGCCGCCCGGCGGCGATGGAACTCGCCCAACGTCTTGGCCTCCCTTACCGCGAGGGCTTCGTCAAGAACCGCTACATCGGCCGTACCTTCATCATGCCCGGGCAGACGCATCGTAAGAAATCAGTGCGCCAGAAACTCAATGCCATCAACATGGAGTTCAAGGACAAGAACGTACTACTCGTTGACGACTCCATCGTGCGCGGCACGACGAGCCGTGAGATTGTTATGATGGCGCGCGAAGCCGGCGCCCGTAATGTCTACTTCGCCTCGGCAGCCCCCCCGGTGCGCTTCCCCAACGTCTATGGCATCGACATGCCGACGCGCCAGGAGCTGATCGCCAGCAACCGCAGCGACGAGCAGATTCGCCGCGAAATCGGTGCCGATGCCCTGGTCTATCAAGACCTCGACGATCTCAAGGCCGCGCTGCGTGCTGTCAATCCGTCCATTACACATTTCGAAGCCTCCTGCTTCGACGGCCACTACATCACCGGCGACATCTCTAACGAATACCTGTCCAGCCTCGAAGCCGCCCGCAACACACCGAGCACGACGCACCACGAAGACGGTGAAGACAGTGAAGGCGGACAACTCGACCTCAACCTCACCAGCAGCGACTGAACTCCTACCCGCAAGGCACGAGCCATGAGCGACGAATACGATTTTGATACCCTGGCGGTCCGCGCCGGCCAGCAACGCAGCCAGTTCAAAGAGCATACCGAAGCGCTCTACCTGACCTCCAGCTACGTCTTTGACAGCGCAGCGCAGGCTGCGGCACGCTTCTCTGGCGAAGAGCCAGGCAATGTGTACTCGCGCTTCAGCAACCCGACAGTCACCATGCTGCAGGACCGCCTCGCCGCACTCGAAGGCGCCGAGGCCTGCATAGCCACGGCCTCGGGCATGGCCGCCATTCTCACCACAATCATGACGTTGTTGAAGAGTGGCGACCACATCGTTGCATCGCAAAGCATCTTCGGTTCAACACAGCAAATGCTCGGCAACATCCTGCCGAAGTTCGGTATCGAGACCAGCTTCGTTACCGACAGCGCGCCCGAATCGTTCCACGCCGCGCTGAAACCCAACACCAAACTGGTGTTCATCGAAACACCGTCGAATCCACTGATGGTGGTATTCGATATCGCTGCGCTGGCTGAGGTCGCGCACACTGCCGGCGCACTGCTGGTCGTCGACAACTGTTTCTGCACGCCGGCCCTGCAAAAGCCACTGGCGCTCGGTGCCGATCTGGTCATTCACTCGGCCACCAAATACCTCGACGGTCAGGGCCGCGTGCTAGGCGGCGCAGTGTGTGCCAACAAGGCGCTATCCGAGGAAATCTTCAGGTTTCTGCGCACCACCGGTGCCACGCTCTCGGCCTTCAATGCCTGGATCATTTTAAAAGGGCTGGAGACGCTCCACATCCGCATGCAAGCGCAATCGGCCAGCGCGCTGGAGTTGGCGTGCTGGCTGGAAGCACATCCCCAAGTGGCGCGCGTCTTCTACCCTGGCCTGCCGTCGCACCCACAGCATGCGCTGGCCGCACGCCAGCAGTCGGGCGCCGGTGCGATCCTGTCTTTCGAGGTCAAGGGTGAACGCGCTGCCGCATGGCGTGTTGTTGACCACTGCAAGTTGCTTTCGATTACCGCCAACCTTGGCGACACCAAGACCACCATTACCCACCCGGCAAGCACCACGCACGGCCGCATCAGCTCGGAGGCCCGCGCCGCCTCAGGCATCTCCGAAGGCTTGCTGCGCGTCGCCGTCGGCCTCGAAGCGGTCGCCGACCTCAAGGCCGATCTGGCGCGGGGTTTGAGTCCGGCCTGAATTCACTATCGACATGCCCGGAGAACCGCATCAATACTCGATCTCCGGGCAGCACATGCGGAGAGCCAATATCCATGCGGTTCTCCGAGGCATGCTCAATATTTAGGCGACTCCCATGAACATCCGCGCCTTCGACCTCACCGACATTCGCACCGCACTGGCCGAAGGCTGGGTGGTTGCCAACCAGACACGCAAAACCAGCAGTGCCTATGCCACGCTGTTCACGCTGATTGGCGCCGTCATCCTCGGCCTGCTGCTCGCCAATGGCTTGACGCCCTTCATCATCGCTGCAGCGGGGGCCTTCATGTTGATCGGCCCAGTCATCCTCGCCGGCTTCTTCGGCATCGCCCGTGCGCACGAGGCTGGGCAGCCCGTCGGCATCCAGAGCATCGTGGCGGGCTTCGCCGACGCATCAAGCGCGACCTGGGTCATCTCGCTGGTCTGCGCGCTGCTGTTCATGATTTTCCTCACCGACGCCGCAACGCTCTACAGCTTCATGGTCGGCCGCACACCGGTATGGATTTCGGAATTCACGTCCACGATCCCGGGCGTAGCAAACTTCCTGATCTGGGGGGCACTCTCCGGCCTGGCCATCGCCTTCATGCTGTATTGCATCTCGGTCTTTTCGGTACCGCTGCTCTGTGAACGCCGCACCAGCCTCGTCAAGGCCGTTGTCTCCAGTGTCCGCGCCGTGTTCGGCAACTTCGTGCCGGCCATGGCCTGGGCCATCCTGCTCGCCACGCTGGTCATCGGCAGCATCCTGCTGCTGCCGCTTCTGCCGATCACATTACCCTGGCTGGCGCACGCCAGTCGTGCGCTATATAAACAAATCTTTCCCTGAGCAACTCAACAAACAACCTCAGTACGGCGGCTTGATGACGTACTGGCTGGTCGGCACGACATCAATCTTGTCGAGATCAATGAAGCGCTGCACGCTCTCCATCATCGCGGCGAGATTGCGCTGAAACTTCTCAGGATTATCGACGCCATCAAAGAATACTTGCGGGTCGCTCATCGCCTCAGCCGGGAAGCACTCTTCGACGACCGCGTCATACACCGGTGCACCATAGCTGAGTGACCGGACAATGACATTCTGAACATATTGGAAAGTCGTCTGCGTATCAATAGCCACCTGGGTATGGCTGTTGTGCCAGATATCCAGCCAGGCTTCGTAGGTGAGACGTGGTGGGCGACGCAGCACGGCAACCTGAGAAAAACCCGCCGTGCGCTGACCAGTGACGGGCGGATGCCGCGTGTTGCAGATCGGTTGCGATTCGGTAACGAGATAGGCCGCCATGCGTGGCACCGCGTTGGCAACGGCTTCGTCGAAGGGGCTACGAAACTTCTCGACCGCACTATCAAGCCACAGCGACAGCATGCCCTCGATCTGCGGCCGTGTATTGCTCTGCCGCAGGGATTCGCCGGGCGCCGCCGCGGCATCGGCCACATTCAATTGCACACCGCGTGCCCCGAGGTCCAGCAGTTCATCAGCAAGACCACCGCGCAAGCGCTGGCTGAAAGCCTCGCCACTTTCCTCGGTATCACGCCACAGCAGGTAGATGACTTTTTCCATAACACTCCCTCACTCAGCCTGAACGAATAACGACCGCACTACCCGAGCATGCCCGGCATATTGTGCATATAGCATTTTTCCTCAACACGCTCACTGATGCGCCAACCCAGCGGTGTGCGCACGAACCGGTCGACGTACCAAATGCCAACGAACATCACCTGGCTGCCGCCATCAGGCAGTGGCATTTCCATCGGGTTGAAGCAGATGGTGCGCCCACTTGCGGTATCCCCATCAATCCGGATCGACATGTTGCCAAGCATGTGCTGGTAGTTGGGAAACATGGCCAGCGCGACCTTGAGCCACTCCTTGACCTCGGGGTAGCGGCCCACAGCGCCACCTACCGCGCTGTAATCAATCGCAGCATCCGGCGTGAATACCGCGTCAAGTTCATCGAAGGCCTTGCAATCGATGGCACTGGCGTAGTCCATCAGCAGTTGCTGAATTTCGAGACGATCGGAAATTTCCTGCAGGGTAAGCATCACACCTCCGTGATTCAGTAGAAAGGATGAATCAGCCCGGCCGTGGCCGGCCGCTCCAGCGCGGACAAAGATCATGCTCGATGCCGAACTGATCCAGAACCTTGCCAATCCCCTGATGGACAATATCCAGAATGGTCTGCGGCTGATCGTAGAAGGCTGGCATCGGCGGCAGAATCACGGCACCATAATCAGCGGCGCGCACCATCAATTCGAGATGGCCCTTATGCAAAGGGGTCTCGCGCACCATCAGCACCAAAGGGCGACGCTCCTTGAGCATGACATCGGCAGCACGCGAAATCAAGGTGTTCGAATACGAGTTGGCAATCGCCGAGAGCGTCTTGATGCTGCAGGGCGCAACAACCATGCCGCGTGTCTGAAAAGAACCGCTGGCCACTGCCGCGCCGATGTCCTTGTTCGAATAAACCACGGTGGCAAGCGATCTGACCTCGTCGAGCGAATACTGGGTTTCGATCCTCAGCGTCATGACCGCGGCATCGCTTATGACGAGATGCGTCTCCTGACCAAGCGCCTTGAGCACACGCAATAGCTCGATGCCATAGATCACGCCGGTAGCACCGGTAATCGCGACAAGCAGAGGCTTTCCGGAATTCGCACTCATAGCCATCGTCTTGCTCAGCTAGCCTTACCGGTGGACAAACTCATCTTCGCGAGCTGCTCATCACGCAAGGCACGACGCAGGATCTTGCCGACGTTAGTCTTTGGCAGTTCGCTGCGGAACTCGATGTGTTTGGGCACCTTGTAGCCGGTGAGATTTTCGCGGCAATGGGCGACCAACGCCTCGGCCGTCAGTCCCGGATCCTTACGCACCACAAGGATCATGACAGCTTCGCCTGACCGCTCATCCGGGACGCCGATTGCTGCGACCTCAAGTACGCCCGGATGCATGGCGACCACAGCTTCGATCTCGTTCGGATAGACATTGAAACCGGAGACCAGGATCATGTCCTTCTTGCGATCGACGATGCGAACAAAGCCCTTCTCGTCCATGACCGCGATATCACCCGTGAGCAGAAAGCCATCGGGCATCAGTACCCGGTCGGTTTCGTCGGGTAGGTTCCAGTAACCCTTCATCACCTGCGGACCGCGCACGCAAATCTCACCAGATTCGCCGGGTGGCAAATAACGGCCGTCGTCGCTGCGAATGGCGATTTCCGTCGATGAAATCGGCAGGCCAATCGAACCGTTGTACTCGGGCAGGTCAATTGGATTGATGGTCGCAGCAGGAGAGGTTTCCGTCAGGCCATATGCCTCGATCAACGGCCTGCCTGTGACCTGCTTCCATTTCTCGGCCACCGCTTTCTGCACCGCCATGCCGCCGCCCAGCGTCACGCGCAAGCTAGTGAAATCAATACGGGCAAAACCAGGGTCGTTGAGCAAGGCGTTGAACAGCGTATTCACGCCGGTGAAGCAACTGAACTTGTGCTGCGACAATTCCTTGACCAGCCCGGGAATATCGCGTGGATTGACGACCAGGACGTTACTGCCGCCGATCTTGAGAAAGGTCAGGCAATTCGCTGTCAGCGCAAAGATGTGATAAAGCGGCAACGCTGTGACAACGAGCTCGGCGCCGTCCGGCCGCAACCCGGGCTTTAACCAAGCATACGCCTGCTGAACGTTGGCGAGGATATTGCGATGCGTCAGCATCGCCCCCTTAGACACCCCGGTAGTACCCCCCGTGTACTGGAGGAAAGCGATATCGTCGTGCTCGATCTCAACGGACCGCAGGGTCGCGCCCGCACCGCGCGACAGCGCTGCGTCGAAACGCACTGCGCCGGGCAACTGCCAGGCCGGCACCATTTTCTTGAGGTAACGAACAGCAAAATTCACAAACAGGTTTTTTGGAAAACCGAGCATGTCGCCAAGACCAGTGACAATGACATGCCTGACCGCGGTATGCGCAATCACATCCTGCAACACATGCGCGAAATTCTCGACAATGACGATGACTTCGGCACCGGAATCCTTCAGCTGATGTTCAAGTTCACGCGGCGTATAGAGAGGGTTACAGTTGACGACAACGTAGCCGGCGCGCAAGGCCCCAAACATGCATATCGGATACTGCAAAAGATTGGGCATCATGACCGCGATGCGCGTTCCCTTGGGAAGTTTCAGCACCGACTGGAGATAGGCCGCAAAATCACGCGACTGGCGATCAAGCTCTGCATAGCTGAGCGAATGACCCATACTGATGTAAGCCGTGCGCGAGGCGAACCTCTGTACGCTCTTTTCAAAGAGCGCGCCGAGCGACTTGAATTCGTTGACGTCGATCTCGGCAGGCACGCCAGACATATAGCTCTTCAGCCAGATTTTCTCCACGCGACCCCTCCTTCAGCATGCCCCAATCGGCATACCGGCATGTTACCCGATTGAATCAGCGCAGATCAGCGCTCAAGCTTGTCGAACTTGCTGTCGACCTTGGCCCAATCTTCCGCATCGGGTAAGGCGTCCTTGCGCTCGATGATGGGCTTCCACAGTTTGGAGAGCTCGGCATTCAGGGCGATGAATCGTTCCTGACCAGCCGGCACGTCGTCCTCCGCGAAGATCGCCTCGACCGGGCACTCAGCGACACACAGGGTGCAGTCGATGCACTCGTCCGGGTCGATGGCGAGAAAATTGGGGCCTTCGCGAAAACAATCAACGGGACAAACATCAACACAATCCGTATATTTGCATTGGATACACGATTCGGTCACAACATAAGTCATAGCAGATCACCTCGAAACGGAGCAGTTGAGCGGGAAATTATAGGTGAAGAGCGCTGTCGCCGGTAAGCCCATGGTGCAGACAGCCTCCTCCCGACGGAGATGAGCAAACCGCCAATTGCTCGAAAGCGCTCCCCAGCGGCAATTTTTTTTGCTAGGATACAACGTCATTGCAACTGCCCGGCGAACAAAAAAACACGATCATCAGGGGACACCCCCTTGGATCAAGTGTCGCGCACGGAGCACGACGCAAGCTGGCAACAATCAATTACCCCGGCACCCGCCAGCATCTGCCACCCGCACGAACAACTCATGTTTCATGTTCAGCGAGAGTATGGCGGGCCAGCGGTCCATGCAAAAGAGACAGACTCTTTACACACCCCTAAATCACTCCGCACATACGAGGAATAAATGAGCGAACACATACACCACATCACCGACGACAGCTTTAAAAGCGAAGTACTCGAATCCAGCGTCCCCGTCCTGGTCGACTACTGGGCAGAATGGTGCGGGCCTTGCAAGATGATCGCCCCGATCCTCGACGAAGTTGCCAAGGAATACGCTGGCAAGCTCAAGGTCGCTAAGCTCAATATCGACGAGAACCAGAAAACCCCGGGCGAATTCGGCATTCGCGGCATCCCCACCCTGATGCTGTTCAAAGGCGGCAACGTCGAGGCCACCAAGGTCGGCGCCGTATCAAAATCGCAATTAACGGCATTTATTGACAGCAATCTCTGATCCGGATAAAGTCTGGCCCCAGCATTGCCTGGACGGTGGCGCTCATCGGGAAGCAGCAACATCTCAGCAGCCCTTCCCCGCGCCGCCCACCAAAACGTCCAGAACTACGCCCAGAACCCCCGCAGCCTCGCAATCCAGCAATCAGCAATTTAAACGCTGCAGCCGGTCATAAACCCGCTCAGGCACGACTGTGCGTGGGCCACCGCTGACTCAGCCACCCCTCCATCGTTTCACACTCAGCAGGTTTTCCACATGTATCTCTCGGAGCTCAAGGTTCTCCACGTCAGCCAGTTGCTCGAAATGGCCGTTGCCAACGAAGTGGACGGCGCCAACCGCATGCGCAAGCAGGAGCTGATTTTCGCCCTGCTCAAGAATCGCGCAAAAAAAGGCGAAATCATCTTTGGAGACGGCGCCCTTGAAGTGCTGCCTGATGGCTTCGGTTTCCTGCGCACACCGGACACCTCCTATCTGGCGAGCACTGACGACATCTACGTCTCACCCTCGCAGATCCGCCGTTTCAATCTGCATACCGGCGACACCATCGAAGGCGAGATCCGCACGCCCAAGGACGGCGAGCGCTAC
>CAZAOQ010000066.1:0-15323 GCA_964486795.1 uncultured Rhodocyclaceae bacterium | reverse complement strand
CTGACATGCTCATCGATTTCAACTCGGGTAATGCCGAGCGCGGCATCTGCGCGATCCCCTATGTGCGCGAGAGCGACAAGGCGGTCGTATATTTTCCGGTGAATATCATCGGCAATCTCTATGTCAGCAACGGCATGTCGGCCGGCAACACGCCCGCCGAAGCGCGTGCGCAAGCGCTCTCGGAAATCTTCGAGCGTCATGTAAAGTTCCGCATCATCAGCGAAGGCCTGTGTCTGCCAGACGTGCCAGAGGACGTCATCAATCGCTATCCGCGCATCGCCGCCGGAATCGCCGCGCTGCGCGCTGCCGGCTTCGGCATTCTGGTCAAGGACGCCTCGCTCGGTGGCCAATACCCGGTGATGAACGTGACCCTGCTGCATCCGCAGGATCAGGGTTGCTTCTCCAGCTTCGGCGCCCACCCGCGCTTCGAGATTGCACTGGAACGCTCGCTCACCGAACTCCTTCAGGGCCGCGCGCTGGACGCGCTCGCCGGTTTCCCCGAACCGGGGTTCGATCTCGAAGAAATCGCCAGTGCGCCGAATATCGAAATCCATTTCGTGGATTCCAGCGGCATCATCAGCTGGAAATTCCTCGGCACGCAGCCGGACTTCGCCTTTCACGACTGGAACTTCAGCACGACGACCGCAGAGGACTACGCCTGGCTAGTCAATGCCATCCACCGCAGCGGTCATGACATCTACGTTGCTGACTTTAGCCATCTCGGCGTGTATGCCTGCCGTATTCTGGTGCCCGGCATGTCGGAGATCTACCCGATCGACGAGCTCGAATGGGAAAACAACAGTGTGGCCAACGAGATTCGCGAACCCATTCTTCATCTCGCCGACCTCGACGATGAGGAATGCACCGACCTGCTCGAAACGCTCAATGAAAGCGGTGTTGCCGACCAGCGTCTGGTTGCTGCCCTGATCGGCATCGCTGCCGGAGAGGATGCGTTCTGGTCGGATCTGCGGGTGGGCGAACTGAAAACCCTGCTGGCACTGGCGATTGTTGACCGCGAAGCCATCGCCGAAGGCTGCGAATGGGTTCGCCATTTCGAACAGATCAACGCCGCCCGCAGCCGCGTCTATCGTTGCATCGAATGTCTGCTCAAACTCGATGAAATCGACGAAAAGGAACACTACACTGCGGCCCTGCAAAGCCTGTACGGCGCAGAAACCCTCAGTCAGGCCCAGGCGATGCTTAAAGGCGAACAGCGCTTCTTTGGTCAGGCTTCACTTGGCATGAACCTCGCTGCGTGTGACATGCACCAGCACCTTCTCGAAGCCTACGGCAAGCTGCACAGGAGTTGATTGATACGCTGTTCAAACAGCGACAAAAATCAGCATGTGATTTCGTCGGTGAGCCTAATTCTCTATACTTGGACGCAGTGAAAGCGGCACCAGTCAGGCAATAGCCCAACAACAGAAGATATGGCCGACAGTCTCTATGACATTGAATGCACGACCATCGACGGCGATCGGGTGATGCTGGAGAAGTATCGTGGGCAAGTGCTGCTGATCGTGAATACCGCCAGTTTTTGCGGTTTTACTCCGCAATACAAAGGCCTCGAGTTCCTCTATCGGAAGTACAAGGGTCGCGGCTTCATCGTGTTGGGCTTCCCGTGCAATCAATTTGCTGAGGAGCCATTTGAGGATGAGCGCATCAGCCAATTCTGTGTGCAGAATTACGGTGTGACTTTCCCCATGTTCGCCAAAATCAAGGTGAATAGCGCAGAAGCGCATCCGCTCTACAGCTTTCTAACCCCCCGCGCGACGGGTCTGTTTGGCTCCCGCGCCATCAAGTGGAATTTCACCAAATTTTTGGTCGATCGTAATGGCAATGTGGTGGACCGCTTTGCGCCGATCACCTTTCCACGCCGCTTATGCAGCTACATTGAGCAGCTCTTGATTTGAGTCTTTTGTTTTATGCCTAGCCTTTCTGGTTTTTTTCTAAACTGGTTCATCCCGCAAGATCTCGCCGAGTTTAATCACGGCGAGGATTTGGTACGCGCACGCATGGTGATCGTCGCTATGTGGATGAACATCTTGGCCACATTGTCCTGCCTCGTCGCCGCCATGTTCGGCGTTGAGTTAATGGGGCGCTTTACCGAGGTCACGCAAACGGCGGTGGGTATTACCTTGATAGGCTGCACCGCGTGCCTTTTTATTTTTCGCGCCACTGCCTCTTTCTTCTGGGTCGGCAATTGTTATGGTCTGATGGCGTTTTTTGCCATGCTCGTCGGATTGTTGGCGGTGCCGAGAGAAGAAGTCAGCGCTTTGATCATGTTGCTTCTGGTGGTGCCACTCTTCGTCAATTTGTCAGCTGGTTTGGTCTCAGGACTAGGTTGGACACTACTTGTCGCGCTGACACCGTTCGCTCTGAGCCACTATTGGTTAGTGACATCGCAACAGACCGCTTTTCTGCCGATGTTTATGGGTATCTGGATCACAGTGACATCGCTGCTTGCGTTCATCCTCTATGCTTATGAAAGCATCAGTCGTCAAATGTCTCAGCGCCTTAATACGGCGAGCGCCAAATTTGAATTTAATGCCGCGCATGACCCACTGACTGGCTTGGTCAATCGCGCAACTTTTGATCGGCGCATTACCGAAGCGATTGAAAAGTGCCGATTCCATGGGCAAATCGCCTCGCTGTTCTATATCGACTTGAATGACTTCAAGCCTATCAACGATCAGTATGGTCATCAGGCTGGCGATGCGGTTTTGGTTGCCGTCGCTGAGCGATTGCAGCGTATGGTGCGAGCCTCCGATACGGTCGCGCGTTTGGGTGGCGATGAATTTGTGGTTTTATTAATTCATAGCGAGCTAAACGCCAATCTGGAGCTCCTGACTGAACGCATGAAAAGTGAAATTGCCGCGCCGGTGATGTCGGGCAATCTGTGTTTAAGTGTTTCCGCCAGCATCGGCGTCGTCCGTTACCCCTGCGATGGAGACAGTGTGGAAGTCTTGATACAACGTGCTGATGCGCTGATGTATGAACAAAAAAAAGGAATTAAAGATAAAGGCATATGTCGACCGGATTGCTCGCGGTTTTCGCCATTTTGAAAGCGACCATTCGAGCGCATTGCGGGCGCGAGAGATTGAGACATTCTTCAGAAAATCAAAGAACCGTGTTTGAACTGAACTCCCCAACCCGATGATCCTGCCGGCGCTCATTCACTGCGGGTGATTCACTTCCCTTTCTTGCGCTCGGCCTTCTGCCAATACTGAAAAGTTTCGGCATACAGTTCGATGTCGAGTTCGAGGATGCTGGATTGCAGGTGTTCTTGCGCATCGGCGACGGCCTGGTTGTAGACCAAAGGGGCAAGTTCTTCGAGGAAGTAGTTGAGGAGTGCACCGGCGGCGATATTGCCGATGCGTTCGTCGTGATTGCGTTCAAAGTAGCGTTCTATCGAGACAATGGCTTCGTCACGGATGGGCTTGGGGAGTTCAATTTTCATCGCTTGAATTTCTGTCTGTTCTGTCTGTTCTGTCTGTTGAAAAGTCTTGTAAGGCACGAGCGCCTTGAATAGCCTCAGTGATTACGAGTGGGGCCTCCGCCCATTGTCGGATTATGACTGCGGGAAATCCCTTGAGAGACGCCTGAGGGAAATGCTCATGGGGTGCGCTGCGCTCTCAAGTCAATCGCATTAAGTTGTTGATATTTATAGAACACAATTCGCAGGCGATTGACCTTTGGGACGATTTTTGGCCGCGGCCCAATTACTTCGCTAACCCGGCTTACAACTACAACCACAATTACAATTCGCGCCGTTTTTCCTGATCGAATTTCTTCTCGGCCTGGTTCAGATGGTTGATCAGCACGTGGGAAAGCAGGTTGACGCCGATCCCGGCAAACACGGCGGGGAGCAGGTAAAGGGTGATCGATAGCTCACCGGAGAAAAACCGGCCATCAATGATGGAAACGCTTGCCCGTGCCAAATCTCTGAGTGACCGGAGGAGATAAACGTCAATGCCGGCGATGACGATCAGGATCATTGAAAACAATACGACCGACCAGCGCGAGATGGAGCGACGCTTTAACAGGAAGACGTAAATGCCGCCGGGGATGACGACCGAGAACAGAACCAGAAGGTAGAACTGCAGTTCTAGGAAGACGCTGTTAGTCATGATTCATTCTGCCGAATAGGGCGATGCATTGTGATGTTGATATGGGCCAATCAGGCGGGTGCGCGTTGCATTTTTTTGAGGCCTGCCCTGAAACCAAGCATTGACGCGCTTCTCCAAAGGCATGCCTCGGAGAACAAGCACTGGCGCGGCTTCCAGCGGTGCGCTGCTTTGCACTTTTAGGGAGTTGTAGCTCACGACATTTTGCCGGCGGTTTCCCACAACCGCGCCGCGCCGCGCACGCCGGAGGAGTCGCCGTGACGGTTGCGCAGCAGGCGGGTGCTGACATGGTCGGAGAAGATGTGCGCGTTCCACAGAAGCGGGACGTTGGCATAGAGGCGGTTGATATTCGACAGGCCGCCACCGAGAACGATGACGTTGGGGTCGAGGATGTTGATGACCTGTGCCAAGGCGCGGGCCAGCCGTGCTTCGTAGCGTTGCAGTGTGGCGGTGCAGGCAGCATCACCGGCGTCAGCGCGGGTGGCAATTTCGGCGGGGGTGAGGCACGCCCCGCTGCCGTTGCATCTGTGGTGATCGGCTTGCAACGCGGGGCCGCTGAGCCAGGTTTCGATGCAGCCGTGGCGTCCGCAGTAACAGGCTGGCGGTGCCGCGTTTTCACCGGGAAGGGGCGGTAGAAAATTGTGACCCCATTCGCCGGCGATGGCGTTTTCGCCCGTCAGCACTTGGCCATGCACGACGATGCCGCCACCGACGCCGGTGCCGAGGATGACGCCGAAGACGACTGCTGCATCGATGCCTGCGCCGTCGATGGCTTCGGAAAGGGCGAAGCAGTTGGCGTCGTTGGCGAGGCGAACTTCACGTTGCAGGGCGGCTTGCAGATCTTCTCGCAGCGGCTTGCCGATCAGGCAGGTGGAGTTGGCATTCTTGACGCGGCCCGTGGTGGCGGAGATTGCCCCGGGGATGCCGACGCCGACGCTGCCACGCAGGCCAAGTTCGCGCTCCGCAGATTCGACCAGGGCGACGATTGCGGCGAGGGTGGCGGGGTAGTCACCCTGTGGCGTGGCAACGCGACGGCGCAGGCATTCGCGGCCGTCTTCGTCCAGTGCGACGATTTCGAGTTTCGTTCCGCCAACATCAATGCCGAGCCGCACTTGCTGCATGAATTTGACTCAGCGACCGATGCCTTCGATGGTGTCCCAATACACTTGGGCGGCTTCGTCACGCGAGGACGCCGCAGCGCCCATCTCGCGCAGCAGGCCATCCTGTATGCCATACACCCAGCCATGCACCGAGAGCGGTTGGCCACGGGCCCAGGCGTCCTGTACCAGTGTCGTGCTGCAGACGTTGGCCATCTGCTCGATGACGTTGAGTTCACAGAGGCGGTTGAGGCGCTGGTCTTCGGGTGTGGCAGCGAGGACGCCGCGATGTTTTTGCCGCACGTCCTGAACATGGCGCAGCCAGTTGTCGATCAAGCCGTCACGATGATCTTCATAGGCAGCGCGGATGCCGCCGCAACCGTAATGGCCGACGACCATGATGTGGCGCACCTTGACCACATCGACGGCGAATTGCATCACCGAGAGGCAGTTGAGGTCGCTGTGCACGACGAGGTTGGCGACGTTGCGATGGACGAAGACTTCGCCAGGCGCGAGACCGGTGATCTGGTTGGCGGGGACGCGGCTGTCCGAGCAGCCGATCCAGAGATATTCCGGGTTTTGCTGCGCAACGAGGCGGCTAAAAAACTCCGGATCTTCGGCGAGCTGGCGCGCGGCCCAGGCGCGGTTATTAGCAAGTAGATGTGACAGTGGCATGGTTTGTGGTCCGGTGAGTCGAGACTTTTGCGTGCATGTGGCAGAGCGTGTCGGCCGCTGTGTTGCGATCTGATCGATTGTAATGGAAGCCGTTGTTGTCGCGAAGTTGTCAGCGTTCGCCAGCGTGGCGCAGGCATGTTCAGTGTGGCTCGGTGGTGGCGGTCAAGCGGCCACCGCGTGTGGCGATGGTGAGACGCAGTTGGTGTGCCTTGATGCCGCTGGCCTGAAGGTTGCCGACCTTCAGCGTGCCTTGCAGGTCAAGATTGGCGGGCATGACGGGCAGCGCTGCGGCAGCTGGTTTGGTTGCGGGTTTGGTCGCTGGCTTGCCTGCACTCCCGGCCGGGGATGGTTTGAGGTAGTCATCGGCATTGAGCTGGTCGATATCGAGTGCGAAGCGGATCGCGGGTGGCGTGAGACGAGTGATGTTGATTTGCATGGCGAGCTTGCTGGCATCGAGTTTGCCGTTCAACTCGGCCGAGGCCGTGGTCTGCGCGAGGTTGCCATCAACATGGCCGCGTAGTGAGAACTTCAATGGCCGGGAGAACTTGCGTGGTGCAGCGATGTCGAGTTCAGCGGCGATGCCGTCGAGTGTGACAGTGCGCGCTATGAAATCCGCGACAAGCGGCGTTTCGATGCGGCCGCGCAACGCGACATCCTCGTTCGTGTCGGCAGCGAACGTCAATGTGAGCGCGGCAGAGTGCACGGTGTTGGTCGTGAGTTGGAGTTCCGGCGCGGCGACAATCAGCGCAAGCGCCAGCGGTGCTGACTTCGCGTTCAGCGTCAGACCATTGATTTTCGCGGTCATGGCCGCTTGTTTTCCGGAGACTTCGAGCGCAGCGATTTTGAGGTCAAACTCGTCTGCCTGGATGTTGTTCAGGTGGCCGGTGAGTTGCAGCGCAAGCTGGCTGGCCGCGTAATGTGGTTCTGCGAGATTCAGCGCGTACTGTGTGGTGATGCCCAGCTTGGTTTCGAGCTGTGGATTGTGCGGGCTGTGCAGTTGGCCGCTGAGTTCCAGCTTGCCTTGTGTCGGCGCGCCGTCACTGGCGATGCGCCCGGTGCGTAGCGTCAGGTCGTTGAGTGAAATCTCTCGTTCTAGAAGCAGATCACGCCAGGTGAGTTGTCCTGCAGTGAGCTGAATGCTGCTGATGTCGAACGGCCATTTCTCACCCGGCCCGGATTCGAGCAGATCGGCGATGTTGAGGCGGCCATCTTTGTCGCGCTCAACGGCCAGCTTGAGTCCGTCTAGCTCGATCGCGTCGATGACGATGCGCCTCGACAGCAGTGGCCACCATTGCAGCGAGAGACGCGCCGAGTCGAGCTTCGCGAAAACGGCCGTGCTGGCGTGTTCAGACAGCGTGCTTTGGCCCAGTTCGATACCGAGGTTCGGCCAGAGGCTTATTTTGAGCGGGCCCGCGATCTTCAGTGTGCGCAGCTTCTTCGCCAGTAGCAGGCGGTTGATCTCCGTTTCGCCACGCGCCGCATCGAGGATTGTCGGCAGCGCGGCGATGATTGCGACAATGGCGCTGGCCGCGACAATGAGGGCAATCGTGAAGACGATGGCGAGACGCCGGGAAATTTTCATGAGAGTTTTTGCGTGCTTGTCATTGTCACCGTGGTGGAGGCTACGCGTAGAATGACGGTTTAAACTTGAACAATTATCAAGCAAAGGAGAGCATCGTGAGTGTCGTTCAGGAGTTCAAGGAATTTGCCATCAAGGGCAATGTGGTCGATCTCGCCGTTGGTGTGATCATTGGTGGCGCTTTCGGCAAGATCGTCGATTCAGCAGTTGGCGATCTCATCATGCCGCTCGTCGGTCGCGCTTTTGGTGGTCTCGACTTCTCGAACTATTTTATTGCCTTGAAAGAGGTGCCGACTGGCGTGTTGATGACATTGGCTGATGTGAAGAAGGCCGGTATTCCGGTGTTCGCCTATGGCAACTTCATTACCATCGCGCTCAACTTCATCATCCTTGCCTTCATCATCTTCATGATGGTCAAGCAGGTCAATCGCCTTAGGCGCGAAACACCCGCTGCGCCAGCGGCACCCCCGGCACCGGCGGAAGACGTGCTGTTGTTGCGCGAGATTCGGGATTCCCTTAAGAGTAAAAGCTAAGAGCTCGAGGTTTGAGATTGCGGCCAGGGTGTTTTGCCCTGGCCTTTTTCATGCGTTGTCGCCGACGAAGGGATTATGGTGGCGTTCGTCGCCGAAGTTTGACATCGGGCCGTGGCCGGGAATGAAGGCGACGTCATCGCCAAGTGGCCAGAGCTTCTGGCGAATGGCATTGAGCAGCGTGGCGGTGTCGCCGCCGGGCAGGTCGGTGCGGCCGATCGAGCCCTGGAACAGCACATCACCGACCAGCGCCAGGCGCGACGGTGCGTGGAAGAACACCACATGACCCGGCGTGTGCCCCGGGCAGTGGAGGACGTCAAGCGTGATATTTCCGAAGCTCACCGTGTCGCCGTCGTGCAGCCAGCGGTCGGGCGTGAAGCTGCCGGCCGAGTCGAGGCCGAACATGCGCCCCTGATGCTGGAGCTGCTCGATCCAGAAGCCATCTTCTTCCTGCGGGCCTTCGACAGGGATACCGAGTCGCGCGACGAGCTCAGCTGTGCCGCCGGCATGGTCGATATGGCCGTGTGTCAGCAGGATTTTCGTGAGCTTGACACCTAGTTGCTCGACCACGGCGAGGATGCGGTCGATGTCGCCACCGGGGTCGACCACGGCAGCTTCCATGATTTCTTCGCACCAGAGTAGCGAGCAATTCTGCTGGAAGGGCGTGACGGGAATGATCTTGTATTTCATGGCGAACGAACCAGGCAAAGTTCAAATCGGGAAGACTAACAGAATCGTGATTAGAAAGAATCGTCAGCCGCCGCTTGTCATTCCCGCTTTCGCGGGAATGACGGGGACGGATTGCGCCAGCGCGGTTGCCAGCGCCGTTGCCAGTGCAGCCTCAACGATTCGCCGGATGGGCGTGGGCAGTGCTGCTGTGGCAATTTCACTGCGCGTCAGCCAGCAAAGCGCACCTGATTCAGCGGCGCGTGTCAGCAGTCGTGCTGTGCCGGCGAGCGGCTGCAGCGTGAGCTGGAAGTGCGTGAAGCTGTGGCGCAGTGACGGCAGTGGTGTGAAGGCTTCTACGGCGCAGCCGAGCGCCTCTGCGGCGTGTTGCAGATCGACGTTCTCGATGATTTCCGGCAGGCTCAGCAGGCCGCCCCAGATGCCGCTCGGCGGTCGGCGTTCGAACAGCCAGCGTTCGCCATCGCAGAGCAGCAGCACGCGTGTTGAGCGTTGCGGCAATACCTTGCGCGGCCTTGCTGTGGGCAGCTCCGCCGTGCGCCCCTCGCGGTACGCGACGCACTGCGCGCGTAGTGGGCAGGCGGCGCAGTCGGGCTGGCTGCGGGTGCACAGCGTGGCGCCGAGATCCATCTGCGCCTGAATGTAAATGCCCGTGTCTGCAGCGCGCGCCGGCAGCAGTGATTCAGCCAGCGCCCACAGGCGTTTTTCGATTGCTGACGTGCCCGGAAAGCCTTCGATGCCGTGCGTTCGGCAGAGCACGCGCTTGACGTTGCCGTCGAGAATTGGCACATGCGCACCGAAGCTGAATACGGCGATGGCATTGGCGGTCGAACGACCGATGCCGGGCAGTTCAGCAATGGCTTCGGGATCATGCGGAAAAGCGCCGCCATGCGCGTTCATGATGACCTGCGCGCAGCGGTGCAGATTGCGTGCGCGTGCGTAGTAGCCAAGACCACTCCAGGCTTCCATGACGGTCTCGACGGGTGCCGCAGCGAGGACGGCGAGGGTCGGAAAGCGTTCGAGGAAGCGCTGGTAGTAGGGAATCACGCTCGCCACCTGGGTCTGCTGCAGCATGATTTCGGAAAGCCAGATGCGATAAGGGTCGCGTGTGCCCTGCCAGGGCAGGTCATGGCGGCCTTGGCGGCGATGCCAGCGGATCAGCGGTGTGGCGAAATCTGTGATGGTCATGGACGTTGGAATTGCGGGACGCAGGGTACAGGGTGCGGAGAGGACCCTCGACGGCGAACCGGGAGCGGATGATAATCGGCTTTTCATGCTGCTGCGTCTGCATATTTTCGCATCGTTGAATTGCCTGCAAGGAGGCCGTCTTGCCCGCCTGCCCAACCATCGCTGAAGCTGTTGCCCGCGCCGCTGCCTTGCGGCCGGGACTGGCGGCGCGCGCCACTGCGACGGAGGCCGCACGCCGCCTGCCCGATACGACCATCGCTGAACTGCACGCGGCGGGCTTGTTCCGTTTGTTGCAGCCGGCTCGTGTCGGTGGTGCCGAGTTGCCGATCGGCGCACTCGTCGAAGTGTCCGCCGAGCTGGCGCGTACCTGTGCTTCGACGGCCTGGGTGCTTGCTAATCTGGCCAGCCATCACTGGATGCTCGGCATGTGGCCGCAAGGGGCGCAGGACGATGTCTGGGGTACGGCGGGTGAAAAGGCGGATGCTCTGATTGGTGCGTCGCTGATCTTTCCAGCCGGACGCGCCCTGCCCAGCGAAGGCGGCTACACGTTGAGCGGTTGCTGGGGTTTTGCCAGCGGTATCGACGACTGCGAATGGGTGATGCTCGGTGCCATCGTCGCCGATGGCGAAGACGAATATGAATATGAATACGCACCGGGTGGCGAGCTTGGGGAATATCGCTTGTTTCTGCTGCCGCGCAGCGACTTTACGGTACGCGATACCTGGCATGCGGCGGGCCTTTGCGGCAGCGGCAGCAATGAGGTTAAGGTGGTTGCGGCCCAGGTGCCGGCCCGGCGCAGCCTGTCACTGGCGGCGACGCGCGGCGGCATGACTTCCGGTGGCCGGGCGCCGCTGTATCGGATCCCGCTCCTGCCCACTTTTGGTTACGTCATTGCGGGTGTTACCCTCGGCATTGCACAGGGCGCGCTCGATCTTTTCGTTGGCGACAATAATTGTGGTCGGCTGACCTCCTATTCCGGTCGCGTGATGGCCGACTATCCGGCGGTGCAGGCGCGTGTCGCCGAGGCTTCGGCAAATATCGATGCAGC
Organism: uncultured Rhodocyclaceae bacterium; assembly: GCA_964486795.1. Classification (GTDB taxonomy): domain Bacteria; phylum Pseudomonadota; class Gammaproteobacteria; order Burkholderiales; family Rhodocyclaceae; genus Sterolibacterium. The sequence goes on along the minus strand of CAZAOQ010000066.1, from coordinate 4,395 downwards.
ACGGCGCATTCTGCTCGGCAACTGCGTTGACATCATGACCGCTGCCGCCGGCGCCAATGCGCCGGTGCTGCTCGAGAAGGTGCGGCTGCGGCGTGATGCGGCGTTCGCGGCGCAGCTCTGCCGGCGTGCGCTCGACCTGCTGTTCGATGCCTGCGGTGGATCTGCGCTCTACCTCACCCATCCGGCGCAGCGTCAGTTGCGTGACATGCGTGCCGCCTGTGCGCACATCACGCTCAACTGGGATGCTGCCGCGTCACTCTATGGGCGCGTCGCCGTCGGGCTCGGCGCCGATCTGCCGCCCTACGAGCGTTGAAGCGGGCATTGAGAGCGAGCATGGCTGACATTGATCCGCGCGAATTACGCAACACGCTGGGCAGCTTCGCCACCGGCATCACCGTCATCACGGCGCGTGCGGCTGACGACACACTGGTGGGGCTGACGGTGAACTCCTTCGCCTCGGTATCACTCGATCCGCCGCTGGTGCTGTGGAGTCTGTCGCTGTATTCACCATCGCTGGCCGTGTTTCAGCATTGCAGCCACTATGCGATCAATGTGCTTGCCGCCGATCAGATGCACTTGTCACAGCGTTTTTCACGACCCAGCGAAGAGGGCAGTGGCAAGTTTGCCGGGCTCGAATTCGATACGGGACGCGGCGGTGCGCCGCTGCTGCGCGACTGCTGCGCCTGGTTCGAATGCCGCAATGAAACGCGCCACCCTGGCGGTGATCACCTGATTTTCATCGGCCTCGTTGAGGGGCTGCAACGAAGTGAACGCGCACCGCTGCTTTACCATGGCGGACGCTATTGCAGCCTGGCTGCAGAACCTCAATAAGATTGGAGAATCGTTCATGAAAGTTCTTGATCAGTTTTCATTGCAGGGAGATGTGGCCATCATCACCGGTGCTGGCCGTGGTATCGGCCGCGCCATCGCCCTGGCCTATGCCGAGGCCGGTGCCAGCGTCGTCTGTGCGGCGCGCACCCAGGCCGATGTCGACGCCGTGGCCGTTGCCGCAGAGGAGCTCGGTTCCGCTGCGATCGGTTTTGCCTGCGATGTGAATGACGAAGCGCAACTCGATGCCCTGGTGGCGTACACGCTGGAACACTTCGGTCGCATCACGCTGCTGGTCAATAACGCCGGCGGTGCCGCGCCCAATGATCCGCTCCACACCAGCAGTCGCGACTTCGACGACGTGCTTCACTTCAATGTCACAGTGGCATTTGCCCTGTCGGCCAAGTGCGCGCCGCACATGCAGAAGGCGGGCGGCGGGGCCATCGTCAACATCAGTTCGTCGGCGTCACGCTATTCGCAGAAGCACTTCAGCGCGTATGGCACTGCCAAGGCCGCACTCAACCAGATGACGCGTCTGCTCGCCGCAGATTTCGCGCCGCACATCCGCGTCAATGCCATTGCGCCCGGTGCCATCCTGACCGACGCTCTGGCGCCTTACCTCGACGAGGCGGCGACCGCAAAAATGATCGGCCTCACACCGCTCCATTCCATGGGCATGCCGGCGGACATCGCAGCGGCGGCGCTCTATCTCGCCTCACCGGCGGCGCGCTGGATCACCGGCAAGATTCTTGAGGTCGACGGTGGCGCCGAGTCGAGCACCTGGCCGTATTAATCACATGGTGATCGGCCGGAGAGTGAGTATCGATGCGCTTCTTCACAGGCATGGCTCGAAGAACCGCATGGATGCTTGCTTTCAGGCCGATGGCTTATGAGCGACACCGGGCGCGTGCGTATCGACAAGTGGTTGTGGGCGGCGCGTTTCTTCAAGACGCGCAGCCTGGCTGCGGCGGCAGTGGGTAGCGGCAAGGTTCGCTGCAATGGCGCACACGTCAAGCCGGCGCGTGACTTGAAGTGTGGTGACGAACTCGATATCAATAACGGCGACGTGCGTTTCGTCGTCGTTGTCGAGGCACTTTCAGACAAGCGCGGCCCGGCCAGTGTGGCGCGTCAGCTCTATGCAGAAACCCCCGAGAGCAGCGCAAGGCGTGCGGCGGAACAGGAGTTGCGACGTCTCGCGCCAGTTCCCGGTGCCGATCTCAAGGGGCGACCGACGAAGCGTCAGGGCCGCTTGCTGCGCGGGATGAACGACTGAGCGATTCAGCGATTCAGCGATTCAGCGATTCAGCGATTGAACGATTGAGCGCTGCTGCCGTTTAGCGCGTGTCCTTGACCAGCCGGTTGTTGGCCGGTTGCACCGGGCGCGCGTTGTTGCGGTAGAGACGCGAGAAGATGGCGATCTGCTCGGGCGAGACTTGCACGGGTTGCTTCATCACCATCCACAGCACCCCTTCGCTACAGGGCGGTGTCGTCAGCGAGCCCATATAAGTCCAGTAGGCACGGTTCTCCGGCAGCAGATTATTGAGGTCGATGGCCACGCTCGGCACGAGTTCCTGACCGACTTCGAGCGGCAGATTGTTCCAGAGAGTCTGGATCAGCGGATGTTCGCTGCCCTTTTCGAGAAGAACGGCGACGACGGCGAGATGGCCCTCGAGATCTTTGTGTACCAGGTGAGCGACCATTTCGTAGACCTTGCCATTGACGCGCTCTTCCGACGGACGATGGAAGTGCACCTGCACCAGGTCGAACTGGCGGCCCATGACGGTGAGGCTGCTGCCTTCGCCGACATTGGCTTGGACGGTATGACCGTTGTCGACGATACGGAACATGCTGGGCTTGTAGTCGAACTTGATCGGCTCGAGGTCGACGTGAATGCTGTCGCGGATGTCGATGGGCGACTGGCGCTTGCCGCTGGCACAGGTGGCGTAGTCACCGCGCAGCTTGCTCCAGTTGGCTGGTGCGCCCTCGCCGTCGTAGGCCCAGTGCACGATGTGGTTTTCAACGGCGGGTGTACGGACTTCCACGACGGCCGCTTTGCGGCGCGGCGCACCACGCGAGATCTCGCGGTAGAGCGGACGGGTCGGGGTGAGCGCGGGCGCAAGCGGCGGTTGCGCGGTGGCATGGGCTGCCGGTGCTACTGGGGCTGCCGGGGCTGCCGGGGTTGCCGGCGCTGCTGCTGCTGGTGGCGGTGGTGCGGCGGCTGGCGCATCGGGCATCAGGGCGGCCTTTTCAGCGGCAGCCCGGGTCGCCAGTTCGGATCTGCTCGGCAGTCCGATCCTGATCGGTGCTTCGGCTGTGGTGCCGGAGACCTGCCTGATCCGTGCCGCTTTTTCCTGCGCCTCCTGGCGCGTTTCGGCGAGTTGGCGAACATCGGCCAGAATCACTCGTGCAGGCTGTTGCTCATCGGGCAGTGGATTGGCGGTGGCCGCAGCCTGGCTCGCCCGTTCGGCAACCTGGTGCATCTCGCCGACGGTGCGCAGCTTGCATGCTTCAACCAGCAGCTTCTCATCGACGCTGCCGGTGTCGATACTCATCTGGCGCGGCGTGCTGACGCGTTCTTCCTGGACGGGTTCAACACCCTGCAGATAGATGCGCTTGACGGTGGTGAAGCGGCGCTGGCTGCAATCGTAGCGGTTGAGGGCTTCGATGCTGGTGTAGTGCTTACCGCCGACCGCGAGCTCGCGATTCAGTATCAGGCGGCTCCAGGCCATCGTTTGTCCTTCGCCGACGCGGGCAATGCGCGCCTTGTCGATCTGGATGCGCTCACCGTCCTGGCTGGCGACGGTATGCCATTTCGCCGCATAGACCGGATATGCGGTGATGCCTGAGAGCGCTAATAGAATCAGAATCGCAAATGTTTTTGTGCGCATAGTTGCGTCCTTTTAAGTCGTCCCTGAAATATCGGCCGGCGGGGCCGAAACTTTAGCGCAGGCATTGACCACACGGCGGTGAGGTGTGCTCATTCCCCGGCAGTTGCATTCCCCAAGGCTTTCCAGTAGTTTCACATTTTGCCCGCCAGCCGGTGGGAATAACCCTATATTGCAGTGTTTGCTTCACCAGCAGCAGATGCAACAGCCGGAGTTTCTGTAATGAATGCCAGCGACCAGTTTCTCGCCTCCAATGCCCACGTCGACGACGCCAGCGTCAAGCCCCTGCCGAATTCGCGCAAGGTTCATATTGTCGGCAGTCGTCCCGATATCCGTGTGCCGATGCGTGAGATCTCGCAGTCGGCGACACCGCTGCATTCGGGTGGCGAGGCCAATCCACCGATCTATGTGTATGACTGCTCCGGCCCGTATACCGATCCGCAGGCGAAGATCGACATCCGCAATGGGCTAGAGCCACTGCGTGCCAACTGGATCGCGGAGCGCAGCGATTGCGAAACTTTGCCGGAACTGACCTCGGCTTACGGCCGCGAGCGCTTGCAGGCAGCACCGGAAAACATCCGCTTTAACCTGACGCGTCAGCCATTGCGCGCCAAGGCCGGTGCCAATGTCACGCAGATGCACTATGCGCGCCGCGGCATCATCACGCCGGAGATGGAATTCG
>CAZAOQ010000065.1:0-15335 GCA_964486795.1 uncultured Rhodocyclaceae bacterium | reverse complement strand
CGCCATCAAGGTGCTGGAAAAGGCGGCGTAGATTCCTTTAGAAGAGCGAATCACCAGTAAGGCCGGTTTCGCTCCGTGGTGCACCGCATCAGGTAAGAAACCTCCAATTACCCATAAAAAAGCCGCCAGCCCGGTCACCCGGCTGGCGGCTTTTCTTGATGCGACTGCAGCTTAGATTAGATCACACGATCGGCGCGCAACTTATCCAGTAGCTGGCGAGCCACTTCGGCCGGGGAACCCGTAAGGAATTCGCAGTTACCCTGAACTTCGGGAACGAACTGGCGCATCAGAACGACACCAGGCTTGAGTTCAGCGGCGGAAAGACCCAGCGAAGCGGCGCTGATCTCGGTCGGCGCCATTTTGCGTGCGGCCATCTTCGACTTGGCACTCGGAAAACGCGGCGTGCCGAGTTCGTTGCTCACCGTGACAACGGCGGGCAGGGCACCTTCGACGACTTCATCACCATCGGGTGTAGCGCGGGTAACCTTGAGTGTCGTACCGTTGAGAACAACATCGCGGGCGAGCGGAGCGATCGGCAGACCGAGTTTCTCACCGATCAACACGGGTACCACGCCCTGGTCATCGTCAGAGGCCTGACGGCCACAGAGGACGAGGTCGGCACCGCCGCTGCTCTTGATCCAGGCGGACAGGATGTTGGCGATCACCTGGCCGTCGAGCTCAATACCGGCTGGGTCGATGGCGACGATTTCGTCGGCACCCAGGGCAGCACAGTGCTTGAGCAGATCCTTGAGATCGCTACCGATCGAAACGGCGACAATCTGGCAGTCCAAACCGGCGTCGCGCAGACGCAACGCGGCTTCCATGGCCTGCTCATCGAAGCCGTTGATCAGACGCGGCACGGCGGCCACATCGGGGGTCTTGCCGTCGGCGGCCATTTTCAGCTTGCCGGCCAGCGCGTAGTTGTTGACGGCGCTCGGATCGAGCACTTCCTTGACGCAAACCACGATACGCATGTTTTCACTCCTGGCCCGTATGGGCCCCATTCATGAAGGATGTTGTGACTTGAATTGCTGCGATTACTTGACTACTTGTCGACCAGAAACAGGCTATCGGCATCACACCAGACCGCCTGATGCATGAAGCCCTGCGGCATCACCGTCAGATCGGCCATCAGATACCAGCGCCATGCGTATTCGCCTTGGTCGCCCGAACGGTACTCCCGGTAATGGCCCGTCAACGTGCCAGCAAAATCCTGGCGGCCGGCAAAATTGGTACCGACGATAGGCGCACCACCATCGCACTCGGCCCGGCGGCCCTGCATTTCGGGAGCGAAGCCGCTCTCGTCAGGCAGGGAGTCTGGACCGCCCGGACCACCCGGGCCGGCCACATCCGCCGCCGGGATTGAACCGTTTGGATGGTCAGGCACTGGTGAATCAGGCACTGGCGAAGCGGTCAAAAACGTCGAGCGCTTCTTCGACGATGTCGGAGAGAATCTGGCGTGCCGGCTTCATTTCCTTGACGTAATGGATGCCCTGGCCGGCGGCTTCGGTCATCAGATCCTTGCGCTGATAGTCGAGCGAGCCCTGGATGTAGTTCGAAGACAGCATCATCTGCAATGGCGGCTTCAGCGGCTCCGGGGCGCCCGGTGCCAGCCACTCGTCGTGCCACGGGCAGCGCGTGGTGCGCATGGTGTAGCCAGAGATGCAGTTGGAATACATGGTGTCGTCGGTCTCGGCTTCAATCAGGCGCTCCTTGAGTGGCAGACTGAGGTCGGATTCACGCGAGGCGAGCCACAGTGAGCCAGTCCACACGCCGTCGGCGCCGAGCGCCAGAGCAGCGGCGAGGTGACGACCGGTGGTTACGCCGCCGGCAGCAAGAACCGGGACGCCGGTGCCGCGTGCCTGGTCAACGACCTGAGGAACGATCGAGAAGGTGCCAATGTTGCCGGTGTGGCCAGCCGCATCAAAACCCTGGGCGATGATGACGTCGGTACCGCCCGTAATCTGTTTCTTGGCCTGACGCGGCTTGCCAACGAGTCCCCAGACTTGCATGTTGAGTTCGTGAGCACGCTTCAGCAGAAAAGCCGGTGAGCCAAGGCCGGAAGCGAATACGGGCACGCGCTCGTCGAAAATCACTTCAAGCTGGGCAAGGGCGCGCTTCTGGTCGAGACCACCCCACTGGTGCAGGTTCGGCGCAACCTTGGGATCGGGCACGTTGTACTTCTGCTTGATGTGCTGTTCAAAATCACGGTGACCTTGCGGAATCATTGCCAGCAGTTCATCAACCGTCTTGCTTTCCGGGACGGAGGCAGGCAACACCAAATCGATGCCGAAGGCTTTGCCGCCGATGCGGTCGCGGATCCATTTGATGTCAGCAGCAATCTCGTCAGGCGTATGCATCGCCTCGCCGAGGACGGCGAAGCCGCCGGCGTTGATAACGGCCACGGCAACGTCTTTGCAGTGGGTAAAGGCGACGACCGGATACTCGATGCCGAGTTTGTCGCACAGGGGGGTATGCAAGGGACCGCTCATTTTCGCTCCTAACGGAAAACAGATTTCTCTGGCAAAGAGGCCAATAAAAAAGACCAATGGATGCAAATTAACGCAATTCGCTTTACACAATGGCCGACCGAATACCGAACGGCCTAATCTAACTTTTCCCTGCCGCAAAATAAAGCCCCTTCGTCCGGCCATGCGACAAGTTGGCCCGAAATGAAACTGGATAGGCCAAATCAGACTGGTTCCGACTTGCCTATCTTTCATCCGGGTCGTAGACTGGCAAGTTAGACGCTGGCTGCGGTCACAAGTGCGAATTCCGTTATGAATTCCGCGCTGGAGCTTACCCATTCAGCCTCCGCTCCCGTTCCGATTGGATCGTTGACTAATTAATCTGGAAATCGCGATGAAACCGGCCTCCTTCGAATATCACTCTCCGGCCACGCTCGGCGAAGCCATCAATCTGCTCGGTTCGCTTGAAAACGACGGTGTCGATGTCAAGATCCTGGCCGGTGGCCAGAGCCTCATCCCCATGCTGGCGCTGCGCGTTGCACGACCCGAGGTATTGATCGACTTGGGCCAGCTCAAGGAACTCGACTACATCCGCGAGGATGGCCCCATGATTGCCATCGGGGCCATGGCTACCAAGCATGCCGCCGGTGTCTCGCCACTGATCGAAACCAGGCAGCGTCTGTTCCACGATGCGACGCAGCTTGTCGGTCATCGCCAGATCCGCAATCGCGGCACGGTCGGCGGCTCCTTCGCCCATGCCGATCCGGCCTCCGAATATCCGGCCGTCGCACTGGTGCTCGACATGGAATTCAAGGTAGCCGGCCCGTCCGGTGAGCGCCTGATTCCGGCAGCCGAGTTCTTCGTCACTTATATGACGACCAGCATGGAAACCAACGAAATCCTCACCGAAGTGCGCCTCCCCGCACTGCCGACCGGAACGGGCTGGGCAATCCAGGAAGAGGCGCGCCGCAGCGGCGACCTCGCGCTGGCTGGCGTCTGCCTGACACTGAAGAAAGCTGGTGGCGTCTGCACCGAGGTGAAGATCGCCGCCTTCGGTATCAATCCGACCGCCGTGCGCCTCACCGCCGCCGAAGATGCCCTGCAAGGTCAAGCGCCGACCGCCGAGAACTTCGCACGTGCTGCTGCAGCCGGCGCAGCAGCGCTGGACGAACCGATGTCCTGCATCCACGCCTCTGCCGAATATCGCCGCCAGCTCGTCCAGACGCTGACCGAGCGTTGTCTCGCCGAAGCCAACACCCGGGCTGCATAAGCCCGCCCGCAAGTAAGAGTAAAGAGGTTAACTGATGACGACCAAACACAAGATCAGCTTGGCGGTGAACGGCGTGCGCTATGAGCGTGAAGTCGAGGCGCGCCTGACACTGGCCGATTTCCTGCGCCAGGAACTCAATCTCGGCGGCACCCACGTCGGCTGTGAACACGGCATCTGCGGCGTCTGCACCATCCTGATTGACGGTGCTTCGGCACGTTCCTGCCTGACCTTCGCGGTACAGGCCAATGGCGCCGACATCACCACTGTGGAAGGCCTGCGCAACCGCCAGACTGGCCAGTTGCACCCAATCCAGTCCGCCTTCATTGAGGCGCACGGCCTGCAGTGCGGTTTCTGCACACCAGGCTTCATGATGACCACCCTCGAACTGCTCAAGGAAAACCCTGACCCATCCGAGGAAGAAATCAAGGAGGCGCTCGGCGGTAACCTGTGCCGCTGCACCGGTTATCAATCCATCATGGAGTCGGTCAAGCTGGCCGCCACCAAGCTGCGCGAGCAGCAAGGCGCCTGAGCACGAGGTACATACCCAATGTCCATCCCCACCCTGCCCGAACAACTACCGACCAGCGCAATCCGCTACATCGGCAAGGAAGTCAAACGCGTCGAAGATCCTTCACTGGTCACCGGCGAAACCGAGTTCATCGACAACGTCAAGCTGCCGAACATGCTCCACGCGGCGATCCTGCGCAGTCCGCATCCGCACGCGCGTATCGTCTCGATCAACACCAAGGCTGCCGAGCAACTTCCCGGTGTGCATGCTGTATTGACTGGCGATGACGTCAAGGCCTGGAGCAATCCCTGCACCACCGCACCGGAAGGCTGGGGCAGCTACTGCCTGGCCGTCGGCAAGGTGCGCTTCGTCGGCGAACCGGTAGCCGCTGTTGCCGCCGAGAGCCGCTACCTGGCCGAGGACGCGCTGGAACTGATTGAAGTCGAATACGAAGTGCTGTCGCCCGTACCGACGCCAGCGGTGGCGTTGGCACCGGATGCGCCCGTCGTTTTCGAACAACATGGCAGCAACATCATCCTGAAGAAGGACTTCGTCTGGGGTGAGGTCGACCGCCTGTTCGCCGAAGCCGATCACGTCATCAGCGACAGCTTCCGCTGGAACCGCGTTGGCGCCAACCCGACCGAAACCTTCGGCTGCATCTGCACCTGGGATGTCGTCAATCACGAACTGACCTGCCGTGGCGCCTATCAGGCACCGCGCTTCTTCGCCCTCGGCCGCGCCGCAGTACTCAACCTGCTGCCCAACAGAGTCAAGCTGATCAGCCATCCGCAAGGCGGCGGTTTCGGCGGCAAGGGTGGCCCGCGCGGCACCGACATCGCCGCACTACTGTCACGCAAGGCCAATGGCCGGCCGGTCAAGTACATCGAAGACCGCATGGAATACCTGCTGGCCGGCGGTGGCCAGTCGTGGGACCGTTATTACGATGCGGCGCTGGCCGTCAAGGCCGATGGCACCGTCACCGGCTTTCGCGTCAAGCTAATCGATGACCAGGGCGCCGGCTGCGAAGGCTACGGCACCATCTCGGTCGCCAAGCCGATCGCGGCATTCACCGGCCCCTATCGCATCGAGGCGGCATCGTATGACACGACCATCGTCGCCACCAACCGTGCGCCGACCTATCCGTATCGCGGCTATGGCCCCCCACCGCACTTCTTCGTGCTCGAATCGCTGATGGACATGGCGGCGCGCAAGCTGGGCATGGACCCGGCCGAACTGCGCCGCAAGAACTACATCCGCCCCGAACAGTTCCCCTACACCATTCCGAGTGGCAACGAGTATGACAGTGGCGACTACGCAGCGGTGCTCGACAAGCTACTCGACATGTCCGACTACAAGAAGCTGCGCGAAGAGCAGGCCGCTGCGCGTGCCGCCGGCCGCCTGGTCGGTATCGGCGTAGTCAGCACGGTCGAGCCAGGCGTCTTCGACTGGAACGTCTATTCCGCAGTCGGCGTACCCGGCGTCGGCGTGCCAGAAGGCGCGCGTGTCGCCATCGACGTATTCGGCGGCATCACCGTCATCGTCGGTTTCGCCCTGCAGGGTCAAGGTCAATACACCGTAGCATCGCAGGTCGCTGCCGACTACTTCGGCGTCGATATGAGCATGGTCAAGGTTTCCATGGCCTCGACCGACGTCGCACCGCCGCATTTCGGGCCAGGGGGCAGCCGGCTCGGCGTGGCCATCACCGGCGCGATTCTCGGCGCCTGCGAAAAGCTACGTGGCATCTTCACCCAAGTCGTCGCCGGCCTGATGCAGACCACGCCTGACCAGGTCGAACTGATGGACGGCCGCTTCCGCCTCAAGGCAATGCCAGAAGCCGGCATGACACTGGCCGAAATCGCCGGCACCATGCTGTTCCGCAGCGATTTGCTGCCGCCCGGTATCGAGCCCTGCCCAGAAGCCACCTCGGTATGGACCGCACCGAACCGCAACATGCCGGACGACCAGGGCCGCTGCCGCAGTTATCTGACAGCCGCCAACGCCTCGCATGTGGCGATGGTTGAAATTGATCGCCAGACCGGTCGCACTGAGATCCTCAAGTACTTCATCGTCGACGATTGCGGCACACGCCTCAATCCGGCCAACGTCGAAGGCCAGATCCAGGGCGGTGTGGCACAGGGCGTCGGCGCAGCGCTGTTCGAGGAATACGTCTACAACGACGAGTGCCAGCCACTGGTATCGACCTTCGTCGATTACCTGATGCCGACCATCCATGAAGTGCCGATGACCAAGAAGGGTGAGGTCTGCACACCGTCGCCCTTTGCGCCGCTCGGCGCCAAGGGTTGCGGCGAGGGGGCGATCCACACGACGCCGGCCACACTGATGTGCGCCATCAACGACGCCTTCGCGCCGCTCGGCCTCAAGATCCACGAGACGCCGGCCTCACCGCATCGTTTGTGGAAACTGTTGCAGCAGGTGAAGTAAACCGTAAACCGGCAATGCAGTATTGCCGGAGGGCACGCTCTCCGGCAATACTGGAACCGTAGGTCGGGTTAGCGCAGCGTAAGCCGACATTCACTGGCACTAACGTCGGCTTACGCTGCGCCTCCCCAAGAGGACTTCCTTCGGGGCGTAATCCGACCTACAAAATCCCCCGCTCCCAAAGAGGTATTTCAATGGCATTCCGCGTCGAAACTGCCCTGATGGGGCCGGATACCGACCAATACGCTGGCAACGGCCAGAACCGTCCTTCCCTGGCGAGTATTGCTGAAGTCGCACAGCAGATGGAAGACATCGGCTACGACGGGCTGACCTCGCCGGAATCCGGTCACGATCCCTTCCTGCCGCTGATGATCGCCGCAGAGCATACGCAGCGCGTCAAAGTGGGTACTAACGTCGCTGTGGCCTTTCCACGCAGCCCCATGGTCACCGCACAGCTTGCCTGGGATCTTGCCAACTATGCTGGTGGCCGCTTCACGCTGGGTCTTGGCAGCCAGGTCAAGGGACACAACGAACGCCGCTACAGCACCGCCTGGCCGAGCCCACCCGGCCCGCGCATGCGCGAGTACTTTCTCTGTCTGCGAGCGATCTTTCAGAGCTTCCAGAACCCGGCCACGCCGAGCTATTTCGAGGGCGAGCACTACCGCTTCAGCATGCTGCCGCCATTCTTCAATCCCGGCCCGATCGAGCATCCCCACATACCGCTCTACGCCGCCGCCGCCAATCCTTACATGGCGCGCCTTTCCGGCGAACTGTGCGAAGGTCTGCGCCTGCACCCGATCGCCACCTTCCGCTACACGCGAGAAGTAATCCTGCCGGCAGTCGCCGAAGGTGCTGCACGCAGCGGCCGCAACATGGCCGCCTTTGACCTGATCGGCGCACCCTTTATGGCGCTCGGCCGCAACGAGGAAGAACTGGAGGCATCAAAGAACGCCCTGCGCAAACAGATCGCCTTCTACGCCTCGACGCGCTCGTATCACACGGTCCTCGACCACCACGGCTGGGACGGCCTTGGCATGAAGCTGCACGGCCTCTCGGTCGCCAACAAGTGGGCCGAGATGCCGGCATTGATCACCGATGACATGCTTGAAGAATGGGCCGTCATCAGCACCTACGACAAGCTGGCCGAAGCCATCCGTGCCAAATCTGCCGGCGTCTTCAACACCGTGACCCTGGTGCTACTCGGTGAGGCGCGCAAGGATCTCGAACTTCAACGCGAAATCGTTGCCAGACTGCATCAGGATTAAGGCACTCATTCAATTCGCATTTCAGGAACTCTGTCTCATGACCCAAACCAAACCCGATTTCTCCAACGGCCCGCTCGCCGGCCTGCGCGTGCTTGACCTGTCCACCATGCTGGCCGGCCCCTACGGTGCCACACTGCTCGGCGACATGGGGGCCGATGTCATCAAGATCGAATCCCATTACGGCGATGAGAGCCGCCACCTCGGCCCGAAGCGCGGCGACCAGCGTGGCCCTTACTTGAGCCTCAACCGCAGCAAGCGCGACATGGTGCTCGACCTGCAGCAAGCAGAGGCGCAGGAAGTCTTCGCGAAGATCGCCGCGACGGCGGACATCGTCGTCACCAATGTGCGCGAACCGGCGATGAGCAAGCTGGGCATCAACTACGAACAGATCAAAAAGCACAAGCCCGACATCATCTGGATCTGGGTGACCTCATTCGGTGCCGATGGTCCCTATGCCGGTCGGCCGGGTATCGACTTCCTCGCCCAGGGCTACACGGGCGTGCTGAATCTCAACGGCGAACCCAAGGGCAATCCGGTGCGTACCGGCTTCCCGGCAGTGGACGTAATGACCTCGCTGCTGGTGGTGAACGCAGCACTCGCTGCGCTGCGCGTGCGTGAAGCCACCGGCGAGGGCCAGCGCATCGATATTTCGCTGCTCGATGCATTGATGCACGCCCAGGCCAGCTCGATCGGCGGCTATCTGGCCACCGGTGAGCGCCCCGTGCGTACGGGCAACCGCAGCCTCTACTTCGCGCCGTCGGGCGTCTATCCGACCAAGGACGATAAGTACGTCGTCATCACCACACCGGGCGAAAAGTTTTTCGGCAACATCTGCCGGGCGCTGAACACCGAGTGGGACAAGGATCCACGCTTCTGCAACATCGACCAGCGTCTTGCCAATGAAGACGAGCTGGACCGCGTTATTTCCGAAGGTACTCGCAGATTCACGCGTGAAGAGCTGGTCGAGAAACTGATCGCCGCCGATGTACTGACTGCGCCGATCAACGAGGTTGAGGACGTCATCAAAGACCCACAGATCCGCCACAACAAGATGATCGTCACCACCCAGCATCCGACACTCGGGCCGCTTGAAGTCACCGGCGTGCCGGTCCATTTCCACGGTACGCCCTGCAGCGTGAAAAAACATCCGCCTCTGCAAGGCGAGCACACACGCGAACTGCTTGCCGAGCTGGGTTACAACAAGGACGCGGTCGACAAATTAATCGCCGCCGGACTGGCGGCCGATTACGCCGAGCTGGTGCGTCTGCGTGAGGCGCGGCGCGCCAAAAAACAGCTGGCTTGAGATCGATTCGGTGCTTGTCTTGAAACGTTTTAACTCCGCCTGACTGCCCATGACGACCGCGAATCGCGAACGCAAACAGCCGAGTCTCTACGCCTGGTACGTGCTGGCGCTGCTCTCGCTGACCTATGTGCTGAACTTCATCGATCGGCAGATTCTGGCCATGTTGATCGAGCCGATCAAGAAGGAATTCGGCGTATCAGATACGGCGATGGGTTTTCTTTCCGGCTTCGCCTTCGTCTTCTTCTACAGCATCGTCGGCATCCCTATCGCGCGCTGGGCCGACCGTGGCTCACGCAAGCTGATCATCACTCTGGCACTGACGATCTGGAGTGGCATGACGGCTGCCTGCGGACTGGCGCGCAATTTCGTCGAGCTATCGGTCATTCGCGTGCTGGTCGGCGTCGGCGAGGCGGGTGGTAGCCCGCCAGCGCACTCGCTGATCGCCGATTACTTCCCACAACACAAACGCGCCACGGCATTGTCGATCTACGCCTGGGGCGTGTATCTCGGCGCGGCGCTGGCCTTCCTGGCCGGTGGCTATCTGGTCCAAAACTACAACTGGCGCGTCGCATTCTATGTCGTCGGGCTGCCGGGGGTGCTGCTGGCAGCGCTGGTGGCATTCACCGTCAAGGAAGTGCCGCGCGGCTGGTCAGATCCCGGCCATGTCGCGCCACCAGAACAAGCACCGTTGCGCGAGGTGCTGAGCTTTCTGTTGGCCCGGCGCGCCTTCGTCTTCATTGTCCTCGCCTCGTCGGTACAGTCGCTGGCCGGCTACGCCGTGCTGACTTGGGGACCGGCCTTTCTAGGTCGGGTGCATCACATGCCCTTCGTCGAGATCGGCTTGCATCTGGGCTGGACCATTGGCATCGCGGGCTGTTTAGGCGCCTGGTTCGGCGGCTATCTCGCCGATCGCCTTGGCACTCGCGATGCACGCTGGTACATGCGCCTGCCAGCCATCCAGTCCATCCTTGGCGTGCCTTTCCTGATTGGTTTCGTGTTGCTGAACGACAAAGAGCTCGCGCTGCTCTGCTTCATCCCTTTCTACGCCCTCGGCGCGATGTATGTCGGCCCGATGTTTTCGGTGATCCAGAGCGTCACGCCGCCGCATATGCGCGCCACCGCCGCCGCGGTGCTGCTGTTCATCGTCAGTTTGATCGGCTCGGGGCTCGGCCCGCTGTCTGTCGGGCTGCTCAACGACTACGTGTTCGGGCCGATATATGGCGCGCAGGCCATCCGCTACTCGATGCTGGTGATGGGTGTGCTCGGTGGCTTCGCCAGCATCCTGTTCTGGCTGGGATCACGCGATCTGCGCGAAGAGATGGCGGTAGGGAAGGACAAGGTCAAGCCCTAGGCCGCCTTGCTCCACTTGCCCCGCTTACTCTGCGCTTTCGCGGAAGTCGGAGAGCTTTTTGTCCGTCCAGCTCTTGAAAGCGCGGCGGAAATTACTAACGCTGCTGTAGCCAAGCATGAAGCCGATCTGCTTGGGCGTTAGTGAGGTGTATTTGAGGTACTGGATCGCCAGTTCACGCCGCGTGTCGTCGAGGATCTGCTGAAAGGTGACGTCTTCCTTGACGAGACGACGACGCAGCGTACGCGAACCAATATTGAGGTGCTCAGCCATCTCTTCGAGCGTCGGAAACTTCCCCGGATTTTTTACCAGATAGTTGCGGATGCGATTGGAGAGCAGGTCGTCTTCCTCGCTCTTCGTCGCCAGTAGCTGGCACTGGCGCTCACAGAGCTTAAAGACCTCTTTGTTGGCAAGACTGACCGGATCTTTCAGGCAGTTGATGTCGAAGACGACGATGTTGCGCGGCTGGTTGAAATGCAGCTGGCAATTGAAGCGTCGCTGATAAGGTACCAAGTCAGCCGGAGGGGGGTAAGTCAAATACATTTCCAGGATCGGAAACGGCTTGTTGGTAATGCTCGACGCCAGTTCGATGGTGCGGCTGATGAACTCCTCGACAGCAAAGCGCAGCGCGTCGCCGCCGAGCAGGTAGCTGTCACGGATTTCCGACCACCAGCGGCCCTCGCTGATGTGATTACTGGAGCTGAAGATATGTTCGCTGAGCGAGTAGTACTTGGTGAACACCTCGCGCGCCTGCTCCAGCGTCGCCGCACTAAGTGCCGCATAGCCGAGCACACCCAGATCACTGATTTTGAACTCTGCACCCAGGGCGATGCCGATGCAGGGATCGTTGGTCAGCTCAATCATGTTGAGGATGACCTGTCGATACTGCTGAGGGTTGGCGCGGAAAGTGTCGCAGAGAATGCGTTCAGCACCGAGTTGAGTCCCCGCCAGCACCTGCTCGGTCGCAAACCCTCTCGCCGCCATGCGCGACAGGTAGAAGCTCAACTTGTTGGTCGATTTCACGGCTGTTCCGAATCCCCGTCGGCGGCTTGCAGAAGTGGCCAAGTATAGCGCAAATGTGGACAACCCACCCGCGCGGCATGGTGGTGGCTGATGCCAGTTCCAGCGCCGCCACGCAGCATGCTTGTCACTCCGACTGACGGGTCGTGTCGACTCTTATTCAAGAGAGTCACCATACGTCACATCACACCTCACATCTTCCGGAGCACCACACTTCCGATCGAGTACCCTGCCCCGAACGAGCAAATGACTCCAACATCTCCGCAAGCAAGATCGGCACGATGCTGGTGGAAGGCGATGATCGAACCCGCCGACGCAGTGTTTGCGAATTCGTCGAGAATCACAGGCGCTTCTTCCGCACTCGGATCGCGATCAAGCAACTTGCGTGTGATGAGTTGATTCATCGCCAGGTTGGCCTGATGCAGCCAATAGCGACGCACGCCGCTGGCGGGGGCGATGCCGAGGCTGCCGAGGTGCTCGCCGATATGAGTGGCCGCCATCGGGCAGACTTCCTTGAAGACCTTGCGACCCTCCTGCGTGAACAGTTTGTCGCGTGCCTGCGGGTCGGCATCTTCGCAGCGATCCATGAACCCCGCGTTGTTGCGGATATTGTTGGAAAACCGCGTGGCAAGCTTGGTACCGAGCACTTCCCAGCTCCCGGCTTGTGCGCTGTCAGCGCGCTCAAGAACGATGGCGGTGCAGATGTCGCCAAAGATGAAATGGCAGTCACGGTCATACCAGCAATGATGGGCCGAAGTGATCTCTGGATTGATGACAAGCACGGCACGCGCGCTGCCGCTGCGAATGGCGTTGACGGCCTGCTCCATACCAAAGGTAGCGGAGGAGCAGGCGACATTCATGTCGAAGCCGTAGCCTTCGATGCCCAGGGCATCCTGGATTTCGATGGCCATGGCCGGATAGGCGCGCTGCATATTGGAGGCGGCGCAGATGACAGCATCGATGTCGGCAGCCGTGCGGTCGGCATTGACGAGAGCCTCCCTGGCAGCAGCGACGGCGATCTCGGCCATCAGCGAGAGTTCGTCGTTGGCGCGCGGCGCAAAGCGCGGCCGCATGCGTTGCGGATCAAGGATGCCGCTTTTTTCAATGACGTGACGACGCTCGATACCAGACGCCTTCAGGATGAACTCGACGCTGGATTCAAGCAGCGGCTCAGCCGCTCCAGCGGTGATAGCAGCCGCGTTGCGCTGGTTCTCCTGCGCAACATACTGGTTGAAGGCGGTCACGAGTTCCTGATTGCTGATAATTTGGTCGGGAACGTACAGGCCGGTTCCGCTGATGGCAACGCCTTGCATGGCTGGACTTTCAAGAAAAGGGAAGGAAGCGGCACCTCGGATGATGCCGGTTGCGCCGAAAATCAATCAGACGCTCATTTTAATCCGCGGCACCCGGTTGGGTGCGAATGGTGTAACTACGAATGAAGGCTGCAACCGCCGGTGCCGGCATTGGCCGGGCATAAAGATAACCCTGAAAACGATCGCAATTGAGGTCGCGCAGAATTTGTCCCTGGGTTTCAGTTTCAACGCCTTCAGCGACGGTGTCTAAACCCAGGGTATTAGCCATGCTGATAGTCGTCGCACAGATGATGGCGTCGTTGGCATTGGTTTCGATGTCACGAACGAAGGAACGGTCGATCTTGAGGGTATCGATGGGCAAACGCTTAAGATAGGCGAGCGAAGAATAACCGGTGCCGAAGTCATCCATCGCCAGCTTGATGCCAAGCTCACTCAACTGCCGGAGCAATGCGATGCACTGATCGGGATCCGCCATGACCATGGATTCAGTAATTTCCAGCTCCAGGTCAACTCCGCTCAGAGCATGGCGCTCGAGTGCAGTACGCACGATGTCGATGAGATCGGTCTGATGCAGCTGTTGGGCAGAAAGATTAACTGCCACACGAACATCATAGAGTCCCGTCTTGCGCCAGCCGGCGAGGATGCGGCAAGCCTCGTCGATGACCCAGGCACCGATTGCGCCGATAAGATGCATTTCCTCGGCAATCGGGATGAAGCGATCTGGCCCGATAATGCCGTCCTCTGGGTGGTGCCAACGAATCAGCGCTTCAAGGCTCGTGATGTGGCCATCACAGGCTCCGACCTGCGGCTGAAAGTAAAGTTCGAACTGGCGCTCGGTCAGCGCAATACGCAGCGCATTGCCGACATGCAATCGCTCGCGAATCGCTTCGTCGAACTCGCGGCGGAAGAACTGTGTCCGGTTGCGCCCCTGGCGCTTGGCCTCACGTGTCGCCAGGTCAGCGGCAGTAAGCAGCGTATCGGCGCTATCGGCGTCGTCGGGATACACAGCGATGCCGATACTCGCAGTGATGTGCAGAACATGGCTTTCGATCTCGAAAGGTGCACGCAGTGCCTCGTGTATCGTTTCAGCGAGGCGCTCGGCCTCGTTCGCCGCAGGCTGACCGCTGACGATACAGATGAACTCATCTGCATTCATGCGCGCCACGAAATCGTTGTCATTGATCTGCGCCTGTAGACGTCGGGAAACATGTTGCAGCAGCCTGTCACCGATATTGGGGCCCAGCGTGTCGTTGATGACATCGAAACGGTCGAGGTCGATATGCAGCATGGCAAACTGGCTGTTCTGCCGCCGTGCTGTCTCGATGGGTTTGAGAATCCGCTTGAAGAGTCCGGCACGACTCGGCAAATCAGTGAGGTGATCGTTGAACGACAAGTGGTGAACGACTTTCTGGGTCTGTCGATGGCTATCGAGCTCGCGCTGCAACGCGGCTGCCGAACGCACCACTCGTTCATTGCCGGCAACGAGTTCACGGAATACGAGGGACAGCGCGAGCAGAACTAGAAAAATGTAGCCGAAGCCGCCGAAATAGATGAAGTCGATCTTACCGGCTTCGAGCAAACCACCACCGGCAATGGAGAGGATGAGAATCACCAAACCCGAACTGAGCACGATGGCTCCGGTGCGATCCTCCTTCGAATACACGAGGGCTGCGCGGTAGATGCCCCAGATGAAGATACTGAAAAATCCAAACCGGCCAACGAGATTTGCCGAACTGAGTTCGCCCCGCAGCATCTGCAGGCGCTCACCCCAGGGAAACTCGAGAATCAGCGAGTGGTATTCGCCCACAAAACGAGACCCAAGTGGCATGCGGAAAGTTAGGAACAACATGACTGCAAAAAATGCACCCATGATCAGTAAAAACGCCCATTGATGGCTCTGTCGTGTATAGACGGCAATAAAGCCAGCCAGGGCGTAAAACTGGCCGAGAGCCCATGCAGTGTGATGGCGTTGCGCGTCGGCGGCAGCCACTATATCCGGAGCTAAATGGAATATGGCACCGGCCAGTTGGGCACCGACCGATGAAGCGCACATCGCGGCCAGCCACCAAATACCACGAATGCGGTTACCGGACAGGGCGACGACGACACAAACCAGCGTGGCAAATCCCGCAAAGCCAGCGGAGAAATGCAGCGCGGCAATCAACGGCCCCGGGACGATACCTGCTGTCATCAGTGTGATGATCTCTCAATAACGTATCCCTTTAAGGATACGCCAAGCCCCCACGTTCGCCAATTCACACATCCGGTCAATTCACCAGGCGGATAAAAAACGGCAGGCCAATGGCCTGCCCAGACCGCTGACGAACCCCCGGATTTTTCGGGGGTTTTATTTTTTTGTGAGGCAGAAGCGGGAATGTAATTTTTCAGCAAAACGAAGGGC
>CAZAOQ010000064.1:6381-15416 GCA_964486795.1 uncultured Rhodocyclaceae bacterium | reverse complement strand
TTGAGCGCCGACTGCACGCGGGCATTGATGCCCGCCTGGCGCATCGCGTCGGACAGCGCCATGGCATTGATCACAGTGGCAAGCATGCCCATGTAATCTGCCGTAGCGCGATCCATACCCGTTGAGGCACCAGCGACACCACGAAAGATATTGCCCCCTCCGATCACCACCCCAATCTCGACACCGAGCGCAGCAACCGAGCCAACCTCAGCAACGATACGATTGAGGGTGTCACGATTGATGCCATAAGCATCATCACCCATCAACGCCTCACCCGAAAGCTTTACGAGGATGCGTTTGTAGCGGCTCTTTTGCGTGACACCCATGGTGATCCCTCGAGGAGAATTACTTGTTGGCAGCAGCGGCTGCAGCGGCCTGAGCAGCTACTTCGGCAGCAAAATCATTCACCTTCTTCTCGATACCCTCGCCGACCATGTACAGCGCAAAGCTGGCTACCGAAGCATTTTTAGTCTTCAGCAGTTGTTCAATGGTCTGCTTGCCGTCCTCAGCCTTAACAAAAACCTGGCCAAGCAGGGTCACTTCCTTGAGGTATTTTTGCACCGTGCCTTCGGCGATCTTTTCCAGCATCGCCTCGGGCTTGCCCGATTCGCGCGCCTTCTCGATGGCGATGCGGCGTTCGGTATCCAGCAGTTCCGTCGAAACACCCTTCGGGTCGAGCGACTTTGGTTTCGACGCAGCAATGTGCATCGCCAGATCCTTACCCAACTGCTCATCGCCACCGACGACGTCGATCATCACACCGATCTTGCTACCGCCGTGCACATAACTGGTGAGCTTGCCTTGCGGGGCGATACGCAGGAAACGACGGATCGTCAGGTTCTCACCAATCTTGCCGATCAGCGCGGTGCGTATTGCCTCAACGGTTTGACCGGCGATTTCGAGACCGGACAAAGCGGCCGCATCAGCCGGATTCTTGGTGGCAACAAGTTCGGCGAGATTCTTGGTAAAGGCGAGGAAGTCATCGTTCTTAGCGACGAAGTCCGTTTCGCAGTTCACTTCGATGATCGCACCGAGCTTGCCGTCATCCGCCAGATAGAGACCCACTACGCCTTCCGCTGTTACGCGGGTGGCCGCCTTGGTGGCCTTGTTACCCAGTTTGACACGGAGGATTTCCTCGGCTTTTACGAGGTCTCCAGCAGCTTCAGTAAGCGCCTTCTTGCATTCCATCATTGGCGCGTCGGTCTTTTCGCGCAGTTCCTTGACCATGCTTGCGGTAACTTCCGCCATAGGTGTACTCCAGATTCAGTGTTCTCAATATTCCAAAAAGCCACAGGGTGACAAGCCCGAAAAGAGCCCGCACCCCGTAGCCATGCAACTTACTCGGCGGATTCTTCCTCGACCTCGACGAACTCGTCATCGCCGGCGATCTGCCGCTCCAACTCAGTCAATGACTGACTGCGGCCTTCGAGGATGGTATCGGCAACACCACGCGCATACAGGCGAATGGCACGACTGGAGTCATCGTTACCCGGAATCAGATGGGACACGCCATCGGGCGAGTGGTTTGTATCGACCACGCCAACGACTGGAATGCCCAATTTGCTGGCTTCGGTGATGGCAATCTTGTGGAAGCCCACATCGATGACGAAAATAGCGTCGGGCAAGCCAACCATATCCTTGATACCGCCCAGGCTCTTCTGCAGCTTTTCCAGTTCGCGACTGGCGGTCAGCGCTTCTTTCTTAGTCATCTTGTCGAAGGAACCATCCAGCGACATCTGCTCAAGATCCTTAAGCCGCTTGATCGACAGCTTGACCGTCTTGAAGTTGGTCAACATGCCGCCGAGCCAACGCTCATCAACGTAGGGCATGCCGGCGCGGCGCGCTTCCTCGGCAATAATTTCGCGGGCCTGACGCTTGGTGCTAACGAACAGCACCGTTCCCTTCTTCGCAGACAACTTGCGGATGAAGGCCATGGCTTCTTGGTACTTAACCATGGTCTTTTCGAGATCAACGATATGGATCTTGTTGCGATGGCCGAAAATATAGGGTGCCATCTTAGGATTCCAGAAGCGTGTCTGGTGACCAAAGTGGACACCGGCTTCCAGCATTTCACGCATGCTTGCAGACATTCAGATTCTCCGAATAGGGTTAAAACCTCCGCCCGGCCGTGCTACTCCCGCAAGCGGAAGTCACCCTTTCGGCGCCAGACGTGTGGATTTGATTAATAAAACTAAAGTGAATCGATTGCCACGCGAGACAGACCGGACGGCGACGCCGCACGTACACCTCAACATGACAAGCGCGGAATTATAAGGGCTTTTACCGTTTTCTATCAAGCCAGTCGACAGCCACTTGGCGATTCATTTACGCCGTCAGCAGGTAGAATTCAAAAACTTACCATGACATCAGATCACCAATGAGCATCGACCTCAAATCCCCCGAAGAAATCGAACGAATGCGCATCGCCGGTCGCCTCTGTGGCGAAGTCCTCGACTACATCGAGCCCTTCGTCAAGCCCGGCGTCACCACGGAAGCGCTTGACCGCCTCTGTCACGACTATATGGTCAATGTTCAGGGCTGCGTCCCCGCTCCACTCAATTACGCGCCACCGGGCTATGCGCCCTATCCAAAATCGATCTGCGCCTCGATTAACCATCAGGTGTGCCATGGCATCCCCAACGACCGGCCACTAAAAAAAGGCGACATCGTCAATCTTGACATCACGACCATCAAGGACGGCTTTCACGGTGACAGCAGCCGCATGTTTATCGTTGGTGGCGAGGTGGCCGGTTCCATCCTCTCACGACGGCTATGCTCGGTCACCCACGAGTGTCTCTGGCTGGGTATCAGCAAGGTGCGGCCTGGCGCACACCTCGGCGACATCGGCGCGGCCATCCAGAAACACGCCGAGACCAATGGTTTTTCCGTGGTCCGCGAGTTCTGCGGCCACGGCATCGGCCGCAGGTTTCACGAAGACCCGCAAGTGTTGCACTACGGCAAGCCCGGCGTTGGTATCGAACTCCAGGCTGGCATGATCTTTACCATCGAGCCGATGATCAACGCCGGCAAAGCGGCCATTTCTGAACTTAATGATGGCTGGACCATCGTCACGAAGGACCGCAGCCTGTCGGCCCAATGGGAGCACACCATTCTCGTCACCCAGACAGGCCACGAAGTGCT
Organism: uncultured Rhodocyclaceae bacterium; assembly: GCA_964486795.1. GTDB lineage: Bacteria > Pseudomonadota > Gammaproteobacteria > Burkholderiales > Rhodocyclaceae > Sterolibacterium. The sequence continues at coordinate 12,275 of CAZAOQ010000064.1, read as the reverse complement.
GACGCTGTCAGCCGCTGCACCGCCAAAACCGGATTTCATTATTTGACCATTCGAAGCACCCGGCCCCTTCAGCGTCGTGATGAACACCTCTTCTCGTAACCGAGAGTTAATCGCCAGCCTGCGCGCCCGGCTGCAAACCGGCCAGGAGAAACTGCGCACTTCCTACGAAGCCAGCGGGAATGCGCATGCCATGTTGCACGGACGCGCCGCACTTGTTGACGAGCTGCTGCACGACATTTGGCATCACTTTGCGCCATCACCCGACCTGACGCTGACGGCCACCGGTGGCTACGGACGTGGCGAGCTCTACCCTGCCTCTGACGTCGACATCCTCATACTGCTCCCCGACGGTTGCGGCGACTGTCATGATGCATGCATCACTTCTCTGATAGGTCTGCTCTGGGATATTGGCCTCGAAGTCGGCCATAGCGTGCGCTGCGTCGCCGAATGCATTACCGAAGCGGCAAATGACATCACCGTACAGACCAACCTGCTCGAAACACGGCTGCTCGCCGGCAGCCGCAAGACCTACGCCGAGTTCACCTCGGCAATGCGTACCCAGCTTGATCCGCAGATGTTCTTCAAGGCCAAGCGACTCGAGCAGCAGGAGCGTCACAGCCGCCACGACGACACGGCATTCAGCCTCGAACCCAACTGCAAAGAAAGCCCCGGCGGACTGCGCGACCTTCACATCATCCTCTGGATCGCACGTGGCGCCAGCCTGGGGCGAAGCTGGCGCGAGCTCGCTGCAAAGGAAATGTGCACCGCCACCGAAGCCAGCCAGCTAGAGCGCTGCGAGCGCTTTCTACGCCACATGCGCATCCGCCTGCATTATCTGGCACGACGGCGGGAAGATAGGATTCTCTTCGATCATCAGGAAGCGCTTGCCCAGGCTTTCGGCATCGAACGAAGTGCTGCCAAACGCGCCTCTGAGCGGATGATGCAACGCTATTATCGCAATGCCAAACTAATTTGGCAGCTCAACACGGTGCTCCTGCAAAATCTCGGTGAGCGCCTGTTCCCGGCCTACCGCATGGCGCCGATCTATATCAGCAGCCATTTCCAGATGCAGCGCGACCTGCTCGACGTGCGCGACGAGGAAATATTCCAGCGTGAGCCGCGTGCCATCTTCGAAAGTTTCCTGCTGCTTCAGCAACGTTCCGAACTAAAGGGCATGACAGCCCGAACACTGCGAGCACTCTGGCGCGCACGCGGACGTATCGATGCAAAATTCCGGCGTGACCCAGAAAACCGCGCCCTGTTTCTGTCGATGTTCCAGCAAAAACGCGGCATCGTGCATGAGATGCGGCGCATGAACCATTACGACATCCTCGGCCACTATCTGCCTGTCTTCGGCAAGATCGTCGGCCAGATGCAGCACGACCTGTTCCACGTCTACACCGTGGACCAGCACATCATGCAAGTTTTGCGCAATGTACGGCGCTTTACCATGCCTGAATTCGCTCACGAATATCCGCTGTGCAGCCGACTGATCTCAGGCTTCGACCGCCACTGGCTGATTTATATTGCCGCACTATTCCATGACATTGCCAAGGGGCGCGGCGGTGACCACTCCCGGCTCGGCATGGTCGACGCGCAACGCTTCTGCACCGAACACGGTCTGCCCGAAGAGGACAGCGAACTCGTCGTCTTTCTTGTTGGCGAACACCTGACCATGTCCTCTGTAGCGCAGAAACAAGATCTAGGAGATCCGGACGTCATCCACTCTTTCGCCGCTATCGTCCGAACTGAGCGGCGCCTGATCGCCCTCTACCTGCTGACTGTCGCCGACATCTGCGGCACAAGTCCGAAGGTATGGAACAACTGGAAAGGTAAGCTGCTCGAAGACCTCTACACTGCTACGCGTCGCCTGCTATCCGGCGCCACACCACTGCAAGCACAGGGGCTCGGTGCACGCCAGGAAGAAGCACGCAGCCGGCTACGCCTCCACGGCCTGCGTCCCGGCATTGAGGAGGCACTCTGGTGCCAACTCGACACCGCCTACTTCATGCGCCACGATGCCGACGAAATTGCATGGCATACACGCACCCTCTACCATCGCCCAGATACAAACGAACCCGTCGTCAAAGCGCGCCTTAGCCAGATCGGCGAAGGCCTCCAGGTCATGGTCTACGTCGCCGACCAACCCCAGCTCTTTGCACGCGTGTGCGGCTTCTTCAGTCGCCTCGGCTACTCCATCGCCGACGCCAAGATCCACACCACAGCTAACGGCTATGCGCTCGACAGCTTCATACTGCTCGACCCCGGCCACCAGCTGCCCTACCGCGACATGGTTGCACTGATCGAGCACGACCTCACTGAACACCTCAAAAAGCGCTTGCCGCTCGAAACGCCCATCAAAGGTCGCGTTTCTCGACAGTTGCGCCACTTTCCTATTATCCCGGAAGTCGTCATACACCCCGACGACAAAGGCCAGTACTATGTCATGTCCGTGGTGGCCGCCGACCGCCCTGGTCTGCTATATTCCATCGCGTTGACGCTATCGCGTCACAGCGTCGACCTGCACACGGCCAAAATTGCCACGCTCGGTGAGCGTGTCGAAGACACCTTTCTTATCAGCGGCAAGGATCTCACGCACACCGCGACACTGGTACAGATGGAGCAGGAATTGCTGGAGACGCTGCAAGTCTAGGCTGATATCACCAGCCACCAAGGAGAAATCATGGGCTGGATCAAGGAAGAATTCAATTTCACCGACATGCAGCGCCTGCTGGTGAAGCTCGCCGACCAGGTCAAGGTCTTCCAGGGCATGACGCCCGCCGAACTCACTGAACTATTGAGCCATGCCGAAAAATGCAGCTTCGATCCCGAAGCCATCATCGTCAAGGAGGGCAATGCCGGCACATATATGTACGTCATCATCTACGGTGAAGCCGTCGTCAGCAAGCGCGGCCACGATGAAGACGTCGAACTGGCACGGCTGACTGCTGCTGACAGCTTTGGTGAAATGGCGCTCGTCGACCAGGAGGTCCGTAGCGCCACCGTCAAAGCACTCTCACCCTGCATCCTCGTCCGCATCAACGACAATTCGCTCGCCCGCAAGCCGGATATCGCCATGAAGTTCTACCGCAATATGGCCAAAGTCCTCTCCGAGCGACTGCGTCAGGCAAACGAATTGCTGGCCTGGAGACTCTGAGCAGTTCCTCGCCCCCCCCACACACACAAATCATAAGAAACGCACTACGCGCCGGTAATCACGTTCTTCGACATTGACAGTCCCCTGCTCCGAACCATAATTAAATTCCTGAGTCAGAACCGACAAGGAAAGGTTAAGGGTGTCACCATGCGAGAACATGCAGCAGATATACAGAAGACGAGACATCTCCCTCCCGAACCGGTCAAGAGAGAACATTCGGTACCCTGGTTCTGGCCGATGGCGGCAGGCATCGAGCTTGGTGTGACCGGACTTGAGCTCTTCGACCAGAACCTTCACTTTGCCGCTGAGGCGCTGAAGCTTGAATCACCGCCAGCACCCGCCTGGGCCACCGCCAACCGGATTACGCTCGAACTTGACACCATGCGTCTGCGCGACTTCACCGTGCAAGGCGATGCCGATACGCTGGTGCCAGTCCTGATTGATGCGCCGTTTGCCGGGCACTCATCCACCATCGCAGACTATGCCCCCAGTCAAAGCCTGATTGAAACCCTGCGTGCCGCAGGGATCAACAAGCTCTTCGCGACCGATTGGAAAAGCGCAACCGAGCACATGAAATGGTATGACATTGACAAATATCTGACTGAGATCAATGTGATCGTGGACGATCTGGGAGGGGTCGTCAATCTAGTCGGCCTATGCCAGGGCGGATGGATGTGCGCAATGTATGCCGCCCGCTTCCCGCACAAGGTCAGAAGTCTCGTACTGGCCGGTTCGCCCATCGATACCGATGCAGGCCATGGAGAAATTCAACGCATGGTGCATGAATTGCCCATGACCTTCTATGAAAACATCGTGGAGCTTGGCAACGGACTCATGCCCGGAAAAATGATGTTGGCTGGTTGGAAGAGCATGCATCCGGAACAGCAGTATGTCGACAAATACATCGACCTTTATACGCACATTGAAAACCGAAACTACGTCAAGCGCACCGAGACATTCGAGCGCTGGTATGAGAACCCGATTGATCTGCCAGGCACCTACTACCTACAAGCCGTAAAGCAGTTGTTCAGGGACAACCTGCTTGCCAAAGGCCAGTTCGTCGCACTTGGTCAAAAAATCAACCTCCGATCCATCAAGGTGCCCACTTACCTGCTTGCAGGGGAAAGCGATGACATCACTCCACCCGAGCAGGTATTTGCTGCCGAGAAGCTGATCGGAACAGCCGCCTCGAACGTCATCAAGAAGCTGGTTCCGGGCGGGCACATCGGATTGTTCATGGGATCGCAAACCCTTGTCACGGCATGGCCGGGTATTGGCCAGTGGATCGTCGAAAACGGCAAACAGTGATTGGTGCCCCATGACTGACTCCACCAACGCTTTGAGCGGCACGGGCAGCGAAAGCGAATCGATCTCCACTCAAGCACTACAGGTCAAGCTAGGTACTTCAGCCGACGGCCTATCCGCTGCAGAAGCGCGTCAACGTATCGATCAATACGGATACAACGAGTTGGCCAGGACGACCGAAAAACCCCTGCTGAAATTTCTCGGTTACTTTTGGGGGCCGATTCCCTGGATGATCGAAGGTGCCGTTGTGCTCTCAGCACTAGTCCAGCACTGGGCAGATTTCTTCATCATTCTCATCCTGCTCCTGGTCAATGCCGTCGTCGGTTTCTGGGAGGAATACCATGCCGGCAATGCCATTGAAGCGCTTAAGGCAAAGCTTGCACTCAAGGCGCGGATCAAGCGCGACGGCGCATGGTTGAGCTGCCCCGCCCGCGAGTTGGTCCCTGGCGATATCGTCCGGATACGACTGGGAGACATCGTTCCGGCGGATGCCCGACTGCTGACCACGGGAGACCTGGAAGTCGACCGGTCAGCACTGACGGGAGAATCCCTCCCTGTCACTCGCGGACAAAACACGGACATCTATTCGGGCTCGATCATTCGCCGCGGGGAAGCCGATGCGCTGGTTTACGGCACAGGTCAAAACACCTTCTTCGGGAAAACGGCACAACTCGTTGCAGAAGCCAAGACCACCAGCCATTTTCAGCAAGCCGTATTGAAAATTGGCAACTATCTCATTGTCATCGCGGTCGTGCTGGTTGCAATCGTCCTCATGGTTGCTCTATTCCGTGGCGACGCCTTGTTAACCACACTGCAATTCGCACTGGTACTGACGATTGCCGCAATTCCTGTAGCGATGCCTACTGTCCTGTCCGTCACCATGGCGGTCGGCGCCAACGTGCTTGCGCGTAAGGAGGCCATCGTTAGCAGACTGGCGGCCATCGAGGAACTTGCAGGCATGGATGTACTGTGTTCTGACAAAACCGGCACGCTCACACAGAACAAGCTGACACTGGGGTCCCCCTTCACACTGCCTGGTTACGCTGCTGATGAAATCATTCTCTGCGCCGCACTGGCATCACGCGCCGAAGACGAGGACACGATCGACCTCACCGTACTGGCCGGTATAAAAGATGCACAAGCACTGAAGCGCTATCAGGTCATCGACTTCCGTCCTTTCGATCCAATTGGTAAACGCACCGAGGCCACCGTTCAGGACGAATCCGGCAAGCCGTTCAAAGTCACCAAAGGCGCGCCACAAGTGATTCTTGCGCTTGCTTCGATCACCGCTGACGTGCAGGCATCCATCGACTCTGTAATCACCAAATTTGCCGAACGTGGATTTCGCTCACTCGGTGTTGCCCGCAGTGCAGAGGACGGCTCATGGCAGTTTCTCGGCATCCTGCCTCTTTACGATCCACCGCGAGAAGAT
>CAZAOQ010000064.1:0-6371 GCA_964486795.1 uncultured Rhodocyclaceae bacterium | reverse complement strand
TCCCAGACCACCATTGCAATGGCCAAAAAGATGGGCGTGAAGATGAAGATGGTGACGGGCGATCAACTTGTTATCGGTCGTGAGATTGCCGGCCAGCTTGGCATGGGAACCTCCCTGCTGGATGCCAGTGGATTCGGCGACATCCATCATCACGAAACGCCCCAACTCGCCGAATCAATTGAGAACGCTGACGGCTTTGCGCAGGTCTTTCCGGAACACAAGTTTTACATCATCGACGTTCTTCAGCGTCGCGGGCACATCGTTGGCATGACGGGCGATGGTGTCAATGACGCACCCGCGCTGAAGAAGGCTGACTGCGGCATTGCGGTATCCGGTGCCACAGATGCCGCCAGGGCAGCGGCAGACATTGTGCTACTGACACCCGGTCTATCCGTCATCATCGATGCCATCCAGGAGAGCCGCAAGATATTCCAGCGCATGAATAGCTACGTCATTTTCCGGATTGCCGAAACCATCCGTGTACTGCTGTTCATGACGCTATCCATCCTGGTATTCAATTTTTACCCCGTCACTGCGGTGATGATCGTACTTCTGGCACTCTTGAACGACGGCGCAATACTGTCCATCGCCTATGACAAGGCGCGCTACTCTAACCAGCCTGAAGCGTGGGACATGTCGTCTGTACTGACTGTCTCCACCATTCTCGGCGTGGCTGGCGTCATTGCATCATTCGGACTGTTTTACATCGGTGAGCGCGTCTTCGATCTGAACCGGGAGATGATTCAGACGCTGATGTATCTGAAGCTTTCAGTGGCGGGCCACCTGACTATTTTCGTGACCCGTACCCATGGCCCGTTCTGGTCCGTGAAACCTGCCCGGATATTGTTGCTGTCAGTCACTGGCACGCAGCTTGTCGCCACATTGATCGCGGTCTACGGTCTTTTCATGCCGCCGATCGGCTGGAACTGGGCACTGGTGGTCTGGGTTTATGCGCTGTCCTGGTTCATGGTGAATGACTGGATCAAGCGAGCGGTCTATCGCTTTCTCACTCCTCCTGCCTCTAACTCCTCGCCAAACCCGAATCTCACCCCCTGCGCCAGCGGTAAGGTGTTGCCGTAGTTGATGGTATTAGTCGTGCGACGCATGTAGTTCTTCCAGGCATCCGAACCACTTTCGCGGCCGCCCCCGGTATCCTTCTCGCCACCGAAGGCACCGCCGATTTCCGCACCGGATGTGCCGATGTTGACGTTGGCAATCCCACAGTCCGAGCCGCACGCACTGAGAAACAGTTCCGCCTCACGCAGGTCATTGGTAAAGATTGCAGAAGACAAACCTTGCGTCACGGCATTGTTGATTGAGATCGCCTCGTCAAGCGTCCGGTACGGCACAACGTAGAGAATGGGCGCAAAGGTTTCCTCGCGCATCGCAGCGATCTGCTCGGAGCAGGCGAACAACGCTGGCGTCACATAATAGCCGGCAGGTACCTCTGCGATCACGCGCTCGCCACCATAGACAAGCATGCCACCTTGCGCAGCGGCCTGCTGCATTGCCGCCTCCATGCGCTGCCAGGCCTGCTCGGAGATCAACGGCCCCATCAGCACGCCCTCCTCACGCGGATCGCCAACGGAGATACTGGCGAAGGCAGCTTGCACACGAGCCAGCATGGTGTCATACAGCGACTCATGTACGATCAGGCGCCGCAATGTAGTACAGCGCTGCCCTGCCGTACCCGCTGCCGAAAAGACGATGGCACGAAAGGCGAGATCAAGATCAGCCGAAGGTGCACAAATCAATGCATTGTTGCCACCCAGTTCAAGCAGGGAGCGACCAAGACGCGCACCAACGCGTGTGGCAACATCGCGCCCCATTGCACAGGAGCCGGTGGCTGAAACCAGCGCGATACGCCGATCGTCGGCGATGTGCTGACCGAGCTCGCGCATGCCGAAGGCAAGTGCAACAATGTCTGCCGGAAGATCGGGAAAGTGCTGCAGTGCTTCCTGCAGCAACTGATGCAATGCACGCGCACAGTTGGGCGCCTGCTCTGATGGCTTCCACAACACAGCATTACCGCAGACCAGCGCCAAGACAGCATTCCAGGCCCACACCGCCATCGGAAAGTTGAAGGCGGTAATCACACCAACAATGCCGAGTGGATGCCACTGCTCCATCATGCGATGTGACGGACGCTCGCTAACGATGGTCAAGCCATGCAACTGGCGCGACAGGCCAACGGCAAAATCGCAGATATCGATGACTTCCTGTACCTCACCGAGCGCTTCACTGTGGATCTTGCCGACTTCAAGCGTGATCAACGCCGCGAGCTCATCCTTGTGGGCTGCCACCAATTCACCAAAGCACTTGATGAGCTGACCACGGCGTGGCGCCGGCACACTGCGGAACGTGGTGAAGGCGGCAGCAAGGCGTGGCACCATGAGATCGTAATCGCTCATCGCCAATACTGAAACGCCGGGCAGTCGGCTCAAGTCGATCGGTGAGCAGTGAAAGATCGCCGTCGGACCGGCTGCCAGCGGTTCGGCACCAATCAAACCAGTAATCGCACCCTGCTTTATGGCGGCCTGCAGGGCGGGATCAAGCGGTGCGGCGGTACTCATCAGCTTCGCTCCTTGGGCAAGGAACCACCCGTTGGTGTCAGCAGGCCGGCACCACTGGCACCATCGACACCACTGGCGCCATCGTGTGACTGCGGACGGAACACTGCGGCGAATGCGCTGTTCATGAACTTTTCCAGCGCCACTTCTTCCTGGCGAATGAAGCCCCGGTCAGCCAGCATGCTTTCGAAATGCAGGTCGACAACCACCGCCGCCGACAGCGCCGTAGTCTTCTGGATTGCACTCCAGTTCTCACCGAGACCAAACACATCGCCGTGATATATCTTGCGAAGCTCGGTGTGGTTCATCCGCTTGCCGTCGATCATGCCGCTACCAATCACCAGGATCAGAACGAGGTCTTGATATGTGCCAGCCACTGAGCTTTCGAAGATCTGCTTGAGCATCGCACGCCGCTCACCGACCTCGCCAAGGCGCAGTTCATTGACTAGAAAATGCATCAGGTAGCAGTGACCCGGATAGCGGATGGTCTTGTAATTCAACTCACGCACACGCGTGTGCCAGGTCTCGCAGAGCGAGCCGAGACCACCCGAAGTGTTGAAGGCCTCGTATTCAAGCCCGTCAAGCGAGAAGGTTTCCAGTCCTTCGAGAGGAAGCACTTCGAGCATCTTGCTATCGCGAATCGCCTCGCAGGGATTGCAGTATTCGTTGATCAGGCCGTCCGTTGACCAGGTCAGGTTGTACATCATCTGGTTACTTGGAAACTCGGGTAAGGCACCGACACGCAACTTGAGCGAGTGCAGCTCATCAAACTTCTGGGCGACATTATTGCCAAGGATGCTGATGAATCCTGGCGCCAGACCACACTGCGGCATGAAGATCTGCCCCGCCATCGCCTTGTGGGAAAGCTGGCGAATATGGCGCGTTGTCTCAACGTCTTCGGTCAGGTCGAAGTAGCTCAGACCTGCCTTCAGCGCAGATTCGGCGATGAGGCAATTCTGGTGAAAGGAACAGGCGGAGAGAACAGCCTGCTGGTGTTTCATCACCTTGAGCAATTCGCTCTTGTCCTCAACATCCACCACGGCTGTCTTCAAGCCGGCCATTCCCTCGAGTCCCTTCAGGGCTGCGGGAAACTTGTCAGCAATGGTGACATCATACCGACCGCTACTCGCCAACGCCCTGGCAATGCAGGCACCGATACGGCCTGCGCCCAGTATTAGCATGCGATGTCCCAAGATGCCCTCCCTTGATGATGACTTAGAAAGCGCTGATGCCCGTTTGCGCCCGCCCCAGTATCAACGCATGGATATCATGCGTCCCCTCATAAGTATTCACCACTTCCAGATTCAGCAGATGCCGCATCACCGGGTAATCCTCGCTGATGCCGTTTGCCCCGAGCATGTCGCGTGCCTCACGGGCAATTTGCAAAGACTTACCGGCATTATTGCGCTTGAGCAGCGAAACCAGTTCCGGTGTCAGTTGTCCACGATCCTTCAGGCGCCCAGCCTGCAGGCAGCCTTGCAAACCGAGAGCGATCTCGGTTTGCATGTCGGCCAGTTTCTTTTGGATGAGCTGATTGGCACCAAGCGGTTTACCGAACTGGCTGCGCCCCAGCACATAGTCACGCGCACAATACCAGCAGGCTTCAGCCGCCCCCAGCGCGCCCCAGGAAATACCGTAACGTGCTGAGTCAAGGCAAGCGAGTGCTGTCTTAAGACCGACGGCTCCAGGCAGAACGCGATCATCACCGATGCAGACGTCCTCTAGGACGATCTGCCCTGTCACGGACACACGCAGCGCCAGCTTGCCGAGAATCGCTGGCATGCTCAAACCGGCATCGCCACGTTCGAGCAAAAAACCGCGAATTCTCTTGTCATCACAGCGCGCCCAGACCACGCAGACATCCGCCAGGGGTGCATTGGTGATCCACGACTTGACGCCATTGAGCCGCCAACCATCGGCAGTCTTCACCGCACGGGTACTCATGCCGGCGGGGTCAGAGCCATGATCAGGCTCGGTGAGGCCGAAGCAGCCGACCCACTCACCGCGGCCAAGCGGCGGCAGATACCGCTGGCGCTGACCTTCCGAACCATAGGTGAAGATGGGGTACATCACGAGACTGGATTGAACGCTGAGCATCGAACGAAAACCGGAATCGATACGCTCAACCTCGCGCGCGATAAGCCCGTAACTTACTGCGCCAAGACCTGAGCAGCCGTAACCTTGAATGGTCGCGCCGAGCAGACCCAACTCGCCGAGTTCACGGAAAATCGCGCGGTCGGTATGCTCCTCGCGGAATGCCGGGACGACGCGAGCTTGCAGCTTCTCGCGTGCATAGCGGGCGACGACATCCCGAATGGCACGTTCTTCGTCACTCAGCGCCTGTTCCAGGAAAAATGGGTCACGCCAGTCGAACGCAGCTTCGGTACTATTAAATGCGCTTGAGTTTTTTGCCTGACCCACCATGTCTGCCTCCCGATGCCGTCGCTTCGAGACGTCTCACCCGCGGCGTTCCGTGCTCGGCCCCATCATAGGCGAAGGGTGCCCGAAACGCAGCAACGTCTTATGAAACGTTGAGAAGAGCCAGTTCTGATTGAAGCGACGAATAGGCGATCATCGACACCAGAAAACGCTGGATACGAATGACCTGTTGCTTGTTATCGGTGAAGATCAGCGATTTCAGGGTCATAAAGGAGTGCTTGTCGAATGCTTGTCGCGTGACTGAATGCCGGCAATCAATGAACCTCGCGTGTTTCCATAAAGTGGATGTCAGGAAAGCGCTCCTGGGTCAGTTTCAGATTCACTGAGTTTGGAGCGAGATAAACCTGGTCGCCGGCACCGTCCAGACCAATGTTCTGCGGGTACTTGTCGACCAGCAGTTTCAACTGCTCGCTCGTGCCACTCAACCAGCGCACCGTGGCAACAGAGACCGGCTCGAAGATTGCATCGACGCCATATTCATGTTCCAGGCGGTGCGCGACGACGTCGAACTGCAGCGTTCCAACCGCTCCGAGGATGAGATCATTAGATGAAATCGGTCGGAACAGTTGCGTCGCTCCTTCCTCAGCCAATTGCTGAAGACCCTTCTGCAATTGCTTGAGTTTTAACGGATTACGTAGTATGGCGCGCTGGAAATGCTCTGGCGCAAAAGAGGGAATACCGGTGAAGCGCAGATCCTCACCTTCGGTGAAAGTTTCGCCGAGACGCACGGTGCCATGATTGGGAATGCCGATGATATCCCCCGCATACGCCTCGTCCGTTGTGTTGCGGTCACGTGCCATGAAGGTGATCGCATTGTTGACCGATATGATCTTGCCCCCTGCCACCTGCCTGATCTTCATACCGCGTTCGAAGCGTCCCGAGCAGACGCGCAGGAAGGCGATGCGGTCACGATGTTTGGGATCCATATTGGCCTGGATCTTGAAGATAAAGCCGGAAAATTTATCCTCGAAGGGATCGACCTCACGCGTTTGAGTGGTGCGCGGCAAAGGCCCAGGCGACATGTCGACAACCGCATCGAGCAGCGATTGCACACCGAAGTTGTTGCCGGCGGAACCGAAGAACACGGGACACTGGCGACCCGCACGATAGGCCGTCGCATCGAAGGTATGTGAAGCACCACGCACCAGTTCGATATCAATGCGCAACTCGTCGGCCTGGGCACCGATCAATTCATCCAGGCGCGGATTGTCGAGGCCCTGTATCGTTTCGGAGCTACCCTTCTCGGCCTTCGGGTCAAAAAATGTAATGCTGTCGTCGTAAAGATGGTAGACGCCACGAAACATCGAACCCATGCCAATCGGCCAGGTGATCGGTGCGCACTCGATGCCGAGGACGGATTCA
>CAZAOQ010000063.1:0-15668 GCA_964486795.1 uncultured Rhodocyclaceae bacterium | reverse complement strand
GACAGCGAGCATGTCGGCGCCGGCCTCGATGGTTTGCGCCGCATTCGCTAAAGTGATGCCGCCAATCGCAGCAACCGGCAGCCCGAACTGCCGTGCTTCACCGAGCAGGGCGAGGGGGGCTGGCGGTGCGTCCGGCTTGGTTTTCGACGCATACATGCTACCGAAGGCGATATAGCTGGCACCGGCACGGGCTGCGGCTTCCGCGCGCTTCAGGTCGGCGTAGCAGGAGACGCCCAGAATCTTGTCGGGGCCGAGCGCAGTGCGCGCTGCGGCGATGTCGTTGCCATAGTCGTCTCGACCCAGGTGCACGCCATCGGCGCCGAGTTCGAGAGCCAAAGGCAGATCGTCGTTGATGATTAGTAGCGCACCATGAGCACGGCATTGACGCATCATCTCGGCAGCCATTGCACGGCGTAGCGGCGCAGGAGCACTCTTGTTGCGGTATTGGACGATTTTTACGCCGCCAGCCAGGGCAGCACCGACCAGGGCCGACAGGCGTGGCAGCAGGTAGTCTTCCAGTGTGATGGCGTAGAGACCATGCAGCGGAACAACATGCGGTGCCTTTGTCGGCCGGGACGTGGTGTGAGGCTCAGTCTTCATCATCCGTATCGTTTCCCCGAGTCCAGAAAAAACGATCGGGCAAATACTGCCCCATGCCCGGACGAAAGCCGGCGGCGAGCGTCCGCCAAGTGTACTCCTGGGCTCCGCGCACGGCTTCGATGATGTCCATGCCGTGTGCCAGGTTGGCCGCAATCGCCGAGGCGAGCGTGCAGCCGGAGCCGTGGTAGCTGCCGGGCAGGCGCTCCCATTTGTCGCTGCGCAAGACGCCGTGGCTGCCGTAGAGCGTGTTGATGACCTGAACGGTATTCTCGTGGCTGCCTGTGATGAGGACGAGCTCGCTGCCGGCCTCGATCAGGCGGCGCGCACAGCCGGCGAGGCTGAGCGGCTCGCCTTCTTCGGTTTCGTCGTCCTGCGCGAGACGGCGTGCTTCGAGGCTATTTGGTGTGAGGATGGTGGTCTGCGGCAGCAGGAGCTGAACCATGGCGTCGACCATGTCCTCATTGACAAATTGATCGCCTCGCCCGGAAGCCAGCACAGGGTCTAATATCAGCGGGATGTCAGGATAGTCGGCAACAATACTGGCGATTGCCGCGATGTTTTCGATGCTGCCGAGCATGCCCAGCTTGAAAGCGGAAACTCGCACGTCTTCGAGCAGCGCGCGTGCCTGTTCGATGATCCAGTCGTCGTCGATTGGCAGGATGTCCTCGACGCCAGCAGTGTCCTGCACGGTCAGCGCCGTGATGACCGTCATCGGATGGCAGCCGAGACTCCTGGATGCCGGCGCCACCGGTCGGATCGGAAGCGGCGAAGCTCAGGACAATGGGTAGCAAGGGCTCGGGAGAATCCTGGGGCATGATGGTCGGGCGGAGCAGTGAGACTCGATATGTCGGGTGTGGCGTCGCTTCGATAAGACGCAGAGCGGAACCGTCATGCGATATCGATCATGTAGCATTCTAACCGAAACCCTCGCGGCGGATTCCGCGCGTGGCGTGCTGCGAAGCCAAGCGCGTTGCGGAAATGCGCAGTCGGTGTATTGGAGTCCTGGCGTGCTTTCACACCAAATTTCGCACACTGCTGCTAGTATTCGGTTGCAATCCGGATCGGGTAGCAAGAGAATGCGCAAGGCAGCGACGACCAACTGAACGAGGATACGCGGGTGAGCGAGGCTGGAATCAATAATCTCAGTGGCATAAAGGTGATGGTGATCGACGATTCCAACACCATCCGCAAGAGCGCCGAAATATTTCTGATGCAGGCGGGTTGCCAGGTTCTCCTGGCTGAAGATGGCTTTGACGCGCTGGCCAAGATTGCCGACCACCAGCCTGACATCGTGTTCTGCGACATTATGATGCCGCGCCTCGATGGCTATCAGACTTGCTCCCTGATCAAGAAAAATGTGCGCTTTAGCAGCACGCCGGTGATCATGCTGTCATCCAAGGATGGTTTGTTCGATCGCGCGCGCGGTCGCATGGTTGGTTCCGAGGAATACCTGACCAAGCCATTCACCAAGGACGGTTTGCTCAAGACGGTGGCGGCTCACGCCCCGACCAGTGTGTGAGCCGCGGTTGAAGTTTGAGGATTAGGCGATGCCAGTAAAAAAAATCATGGTGGTGGACGACTCTCCAACAGAGCGCCTTGTGCTTACCGATCTATTGACCCGTAACGGTTATGTGGTGGTCGCGGCCGACAGCGGCGAACAGGCGATCGTAATGGCAAAGCAGGAATTGCCGGACCTGATCCTGATGGATGTCGTTATGCCTGGCATGAACGGTTATCAGGCGACTCGCACGATTTCACGCGAGGAGACGACGCGCCACATTCCGATCATCATGTGTACCAGCAAGGATCAGGAAACGGACAAGATTTGGGGGATGCGCCAGGGAGCGCAGGGCTATCTGGTCAAGCCGGCGGATCCGGCCGAACTTCTCGCCAAGGTTGCTTCCATCGGCTGACGCCTTTGGTAATGCGGGCCGGCGGATAATCAAAAAAGAAACGGCGACAGATGGCGAAACGTATTAGCTTGCGCGAGTTCCAGGTGGGTCTGGTCGAACGTCTGACTTCGGCTGCGCGTGGTGAAACATCGCGTGCCTTACTGGGCGTATTGTCGGGCAAGAACTACTGGCTGCTGAATCTTTCCGATGCCGGCGAGATTGTGCCGTTGCCGTTACTGAGCCCAGTTCCATTGACAAAGTCGTGGTTCGTGGGAATCGCCAACATCCGTGGTTCACTCTACAGCGTGGTCGATCTTTCTGCTTTCATGGGGGGCGAGGCGACGCAGTTGAACGCGGATGCACGGCTGCTGCTGGTGGGCGCGCGTCATGGTATTAACAGTGCGCTGCTCGTGTCAAAAACTCTGGGTTTAAAAAATCCTGATGCACTTGAGGCTTTTTCCGAGGCGGCGCCTGATGGGGAAATCGAGCAACCCTGGGTTGGTGAGCACCTCCGTGACATACAGGGTAATCCGCCGCTCACTTGGCGCATGCTGCGTATTAAATCACTCCTGTCGCATTCGGGGTTTCTTGATATCGGCCGATGACCGCATTTCAGTTTGCCTGGGCGCATGGCGCCATCTAGAAGAAAAGTCAGCAAAGGGAATTTATGGCATTCAATTTCAAACTGCCCTTCGCGAAGAAGCAGCCGGGCGCTCGCGCCGAGTTTGACCCGATGGGGGAGACTGTCGTGATCACGCCTCCAAGTCGGCCCGCACCCGCAGTTGCGGTGACGCGCGGACCTCGTCGCAAGCTGCCCTTTCTCGGCGCCTTGCCGACAATGCAGCAGCTGGTGATTCTTGGCACCTTGCTGATCCTTCTCTTCGGTTTTGCCGCGGTTTCACTGTGGGTCAGCGTCCGTGATGCCGGTTATGGTGCCGCTTATGCTGGTGCGACGGGGCAGTTGCGCACCTTGTCGCAGCAGATTGGCAAGTCGGTACCGGGTGTCTTGCAGGGAAATCCAGCAGCTTTCAAGGAAATGAAGGCTGCTCACGACACATTTGGTAGCCTGGTCGGTGTTCTTCGCACGGGCGGTGATGTCGGCGCCGTGACTGTGCCGCCGTCGCCTGACAGAGTCAAACCGTCGCTCGAAGGCACGGTCAACATCTGGGAGCTTAATGATAAGAATATTGCTCTGTTGCGCGGTCAGGAAAAGAACCTTTTCGCTTTGGGACAGGCCGTCAATCGGGTCAATCAGACGAATGCCACACTACTCAGTCTGGCTGAAGATCTGACGATCTTGAAAGCGGGCACCAGCGTGGGCGAGTTGTCTGCCGCCAATCAATTGATGATGCTTAGCCAGCGGATCGCGAAGAATGCCTATTTGGCGACATCGTTAGAGGCCATTGGACCGGAGGCCGCCGATCAGCTCACCAAAGATATCGACACTTTCCGCGATCTGCTCACTGCGCTGCTTAACGGCAGCGACGCTCTGCGTATCGCTGCGTCGCGCGATGTGGCCACGCGCGCTAAGCTCGCCGAACTTGACGCCCTGTTCATGCCGCAGCACGCGGCCTTGAGTGCGGTACTTGTCAACCGGCAGCAACTTCTGGAAGCCAGGCAAGCCGGTGCAAATGTGCTTAAGAGCAGTCCTGCACTGCTCGTTGCCACCGAGCAGCTGTTCGATGCCTATGGTAAAGAGGCAGCTGCGATCTCACTTAACAAGACGCTGACGCCGGTCATCATTACGACACTGCTTGCGGTGATTCTAATCCTGATGATGGCGAAGGTTTTCAATGACGAAACTGCGTTGCGCGGCGAGGAGGCCGAGCGTCAGCGTGCTGAAGCCGAACGCCAGCGGCGCGAGGCTGAGGCAGCCAAGGATGCCACGCAGGAAGCCATTCTGCGACTGATGAACGAGATGGGAGACCTAGCCGACGGCGACCTGACGGTACGCGCGACAGTGACAGAAAATATTACTGGCGCGATTGCCGACTCGGTGAATTATACGATTGAAGAGCTCTCGGTTCTCGTCAAGCGCATTAACGAAACCGCGACACGGGTCGCCAATGCCTCAGAGAATGCGCAGAACACGTCTGGTCACCTGCTTGATGCGACCGAGCAACAATCACGCAAGATCACCGAAGCGGGTGATTCAGTGTTGGGCATGGCCGAGTCGATGGGCCAGGTTTCCGGTCATGCCCTCGAGTCGGCACGCGTTGCACGCCACTCTGTGGAGGCTGCCCAGAAAGGCGCTTCGGCGGTGACCAACTCCATAAAGGGCATGAACGAGATCCGTGAGCAGATCCAGGAAACGTCGAAGCGAATCAAGCGACTCGGTGAGTCCTCACAGGAGATCGGTGAAATTGTTGAACTGATTTCCGACATTACCGAACAGACGAACGTCCTCGCGCTCAATGCTGCGATTCAGGCAGCTTCCGCGGGTGAAGCAGGCCGTGGCTTTACAGTCGTTGCAGAAGAAGTGCAACGATTGGCGGAGCGCTCCGGTGAGGCAACCAAGCAGATTGCAGCCATCGTCAAGACGATTCAGACCGACACGCATGACGCTGTGCTCGCCATGGAAAACTCAACGCGTAACGTGGTCGATGGTGCGAAGCTTTCCGACGCCGCAGGTCAGGCACTCGCTGAGATTTCCTCGGTGTCGAGCAATCTCGCACAACTGATCGAGAACATTTCCAGCGACACCCAGAAGCAGGCTGAATCCGCAAAGCAGGTTGCCGAGAATATGCAGTCGATTCTACATATCACTGAGCAGACCACGGCCGGTACCGAGCAGACCGCAACCTCAATTGCCGAGCTCTCCACGCTGGCCGGTGAACTGAAGGCCTCGGTCGCCGGCTTCAAGGTTTAATCCTAATACAATATTGACATGGCATTCACGTGCCCCGCTCCGCATGAATAACTCTGGTGAACTCGATCTCGGCCCCTTGACTTGGGTTAAGGGGGAAATCGACCTGGCGCTGAACCGCGCTGGCGAGGCATTGAAGAAGCATTCAGAAGCCGTTGCTGCGGGTCAGCCGCCAGCCGATGCGGGCCTGCTGAAGGCTGCTCAGGCTCACCTGCATCAGGCGCATGGGGCTCTAGCGATCGTTGGCCTCAGCGGTATCACGCAGTTCGCGGAAGCGATCGAGCAGGTCCTCGCCGGACTGGCCGACAGTAGTGTGGCGTTTTCGGTGCAGACCGAGGACGTTTGTCAGCGTGCTCTGGTGGTGGTGAGTGCTTACCTAGATGAACTCCTTGCGGATGTGCCGGACCAGCCTTTGCGTCTGCTGTCCGTTTATCGCGAGTTGATGGCATTGCGCGGCGTTACGGCTGTGGCACCTTCCGATCTGTTCTTTGTTGATCTTGCCCTGCGCCCGCCGCGCCGCGAGAAGGAGCCTGCGGCCCTTGCACCGGAGATGCTGCTTGTACGTCTCAAGGCTGCGCGCCTCGGCTTCCAGCGGGGCATGCTGAAGTGGTTAAAGGGTGACGCAAAAGGCCTCAAGGAGATGCGCAACTCGCTCGCGGTGATCGAGTTCACTCAATTGCAACCTGCGGCACGTGCATTTTGGTGGTCTGCCCTGGGGTTTTTTGATGCGCTGATCGTGGAAGGCGTTTCGGTCGATCCTTTTGTCAAGAAACTGTGCGCGCGCATTGATGCGCAGATAGCCAAGCTGCTCGACGGTTCGGCCAATGTAACCGAACGGCTGGGGCGCGACGTGTTGTATTACGTGGCGACCTCAACGGTGAGCAATGATCACATCGAATGTGTACGTGCCGCTTATCGATTAGCCGATTTAATTCCGACGGAGTCGGCTGAGGGCGTCGTTGGCGTCTCACCTCACCTCGCGCAGTTGCGGTCGATGCGTGACACGCTGGAGTCTGCGAAAGACGAATGGAACCGCTATACGAGCCAGGTACCCGCTGCGTTGGCGCAATTTCAGACCCATGCAAAACAGCTCGCCGAGCTGGGGCAGGCGGTTGGACATATGGATCTGGCACGGCTGGTTGGCGCAATCAGTGCGGTGGCCAACATGCTGAGTGCCAGGGAGTCGCAAGAGAGTGACGATGGAATGGCGCTGGAGGTCGCGACTTCTTTGTTGCTGGTTGAGAATGCTCTGGAGCGTTTTGGCAAACTCGGCGTTGATTTTGCCCATCAAGTTGATGTCATGGCCGGTCGTCTGACCGCCTTATTGCGTGGAGAGACGCCTGCTGAACTGGAGGCCATGGAGATTCCGCAGCTCGACGAGATATCACGCAAGGCGCAAGAGCGCTTGCTGATGAATCAGGTGGTGCGCGAAATTCTCGGCAACCTAGCGGGTGTGGAGCAAAAGCTTGATGGCTTTTTCCGTGACCCGGTGGGCAAGGTTGGCGACCTCTCTGGCCTGAAAACGCCGCTCAAACAGATTGAGGGCGCACTTACCATCCTCGGCGAGATGCGTGCCGTGGACGTGCTGCGTGAGTGTGAGCAACACGTGGCCGAATTCGCCCTCGTTGAATCTGGGCAGGCCTTCGAGCAGGCACGCTTCGAGGACGTTGCTAACAAGCTGTCCGCTCTCGGCTTCTTCGTTGAACAACTGAAGCACGGCCCTGCCGACTTCGACCGGATATTGAATCCGAGGCACGCGTCGGCACCCGTTGAATCGTCAGAGCCTCTCGTTAGCGAATTCCCTGAGGATGCGCAAACGGCCGAAGTAGCGCTGACGATTCCGCCGGTGCATCCCGTACTCGATATCCTGCCTGACAGTCCGGCAGATCAGAGCTTGCACGAAGAGGGCACGCCAAACCTCGAAGCGCCCCGCGCTGAAGTCGAACCTATGGAGCATGCGGTTTTGGAGCAGCAGGCTGAGGCGGCACTAGTTGCTGAGGAAATCGACAAGATCGAGCAGGGTGTTGATGAATTGCCGTCGCTCACGCCCCCACTGGTGGCGCCGTCTGCTGATGCTGTACGTTTGGTCGAAGCCAGCAGCGAAGCGATCGACGCGGAATTGCTTGGCATCTTCCTCGAAGAGGCTCACGAAGTGCTGCAGAACATCGGCCAGCATCTGCCTTTGCTCGCGGAAACGCCGCGTGATCATGAAGCACTGACGGTCATCCGACGTGCCTTTCACACACTAAAAGGCAGCGGCCGCATGGTCGGCCTGATGGAGCTCGGTGAGGCTGGCTGGTCGGTTGAGCAGGTCATGAATCATTGGTTGAAGCTCGATCAAGGCGCTACGCCGGTATTGCTGAACATGCTCAGCGTGGCACACCGACTCTTTTCCGATTGGGTCAGGTGCCTCGAAGCGCGTGAGGTGCCGCCCAATGCGACATCTGCAGCTGTACTCGACCTCCATTCAGATTGTCTGCGGTTGATGGGTTGCGAGGAGACTGCGCTACCGGTTGAGGTTCCTGAGCCCGTTTTGGAGGAAGCACCGCCTGTTGCCGGGACTGTTGTTGAGGCAGCCATCAAGCAGGTCCCGGAAGAGTTTGTGGTGGAGCCGGAAACAGCACCGGTCGTCGAGCTACCCGAGATGGATGGAGATATCGCCATCGGTGACTTGAGCATCTCGCGTTTGGTCTATGACATTTACCAAGTTGAGGCAAGATCTCACATGGCAGTGCTGGATGCCGGGCAGGCGGCACTGCTAGAGGCACCGCCGTCGCCCGAAGTCTTGCGCGCCAGCCATACCTTGGGGGGGGTCTCGGGGACCGTCGGTATCAAGCCCATTAACTTGCTCGGTAAGGCACTGGAGCATGCGCTGGAGCGCTTTCTTGCTGCGCGGGTGTTGCCAGATGCCGCACAGCATGGAGTGTTTGGCCGTGTGATTACCGCATTGCGAGGCATGCTCGACGAAGTCGCAGTGCGTCGCATGCCGAAGGGCGACGCCGACTTGCAGGCGGAGTTGGATGCTCTCATGCCGCACGCTTCTAGCGTTGCTGAAACGGCAACGCCTGAGCCTTTAGTCGCGCCTGGGTCTGCTGAAATGTCGGACGTGGTTCCGTCCAGCGCCGCCGAGTTTGCTGCTCCTGTTGGCCCGACTCTCTTGCCGGAAGGTGGTGATGTGCCTTTCACCGAAGGGCGCCGCAAGCTGCGCATTCATGATGACATCGACCGCCAGTTGCTGCCGATCTTCCTCGAGGAAGGCAACGATCTGATGCGCGAAATCGGTGCTGAGCTTCGAGCATGGCGTTCAATGCCGGACGATACGGCGATTGCCGAGCACCTGCAGCGACTGTTGCATACGCTGAAGGGCAGTGCGCGCATGGCAGGAGCCATGCGTATGGGTGAGTTGGTTCATGGTATTGAAACGCGCATCATCCAGGCGACTCGTCACGGATCTGCTCCGGTTCCTGCTTTTCTCGACGATCTTGATGCATTCTTCGATCGTGCGCTGACCATGCTCGATGACTTGGTCCGCATTGATCGTGGCGAGGAAGTGATTGAAGATGAGGATAAGTCGTCGACTGCGGCTGGGCCGTCTGGAGCACCGCTTCCCACAACTGCCGCGTCGCTGCCCGCGGGGCAATCGCTTGCTGTGGCAGACACCACTGAAATAGCTGAAACTGCTGGGCAGCGCGCTCAATTGCGGGTTGGGGCGGAGCTGGTCGATCAGCTCATCAATGAAGCGGGCGAAATGGCCATTGCGCGCTCGCGCATCGAGGGCGAGATGCGAACTGTCAAGGTAGCACTGCTGGACCTGACTGAAAACGTCATTCGTCTACGCCAGCAATTGCGTGAGATCGAAATCCAGGCCGAGTCCCAGATGCAGTCGCAGATGACGCAGCTGAACGAGACGAACCAAGAGTTCGATCCGCTCGAAATGGACCGCTTCACGCGCTTCCAAGAACTCACTCGCATGATGGCGGAGAGCGTCAACGACGTCACCACTGTTCAGCACAACCTGCTGCGCAATGTTGATAACGCGAGCGCTGCGCTGACTGCACAGTCACGCCTCAATCGTGAACTGTCGCAGTCCTTGATGGGCGTGCGGATGGTGCCGTTCAACTCCATTCTCGACCGGCTCTATCGCGTCGTCAGGCAGGTGTCCAAGGAGCTCGATAAGCGTGTCAATCTGGATGTGCGCGGCGGACAGCTCGAAATCGATCGTTCGGTGCTCGAGAAAATGATTGGGCCGATCGAGCATTTGCTGCGCAATTCCATGGCTCACGGTATTGAAAGCCGCGAGGTGCGTCGTGCTGCCGGCAAGCCAGATATTGGCGAGATCACGATCAGCCTGGTCCAGCAGGGGAATGAAATTGTGATCGAGCTGGCCGATGATGGGGCAGGGCTCAATCATGACCGGATTCGTGCTAAGGCGATCGAGCAAGGTCTGCTTACCGCCGATCAGGAGGTTGACGAACGACGCCTGACGCAGTTCATCTTCTCGTCTGGTTTCAGCACTGCTGAACAGGTCAGCGAAGTCGCCGGGCGTGGTGTCGGCATGGATGTGGTCAAGACCGAGGCAACCAATCTCGGTGGTCATATCGAAGTGAGTTCGCAGACTGGGCAGGGAACGCGTTTTCGCATCTTTCTGCCGCTGACATTGGCCGTAACCCAGGCGCTACTTGCGCGCTCAGGTAATCGCATGGTCGCATTGCCGTCAACCATGATCGAGCAGGTCATGGAGCTGCGTCCCGAAGCGGTTGAGAAGATGCGTACTTCGGGTGGCACCGACTGGCTCGGTACGCACTATCCGTGGTTTTATCTTGCGCACTTGCTTGGCGAAGCGACTGGCATGCCGGTACCGGCGCGGCGCCATTGGGTTCTCTTGCTGAAAGGAGCGGATCATCATATTGCGCTGGAGGTCGATGGTCTTGTTGGTAATCAGGAAATCGTAGTCAAGAACATCGGGCCGCAACTGGCACGTGTTCCAGGGATCGCTGGAGCGACCGTACTCAACGATGGCTCTATTGCCCTGATCCTCAATCCGCTGGTTCTAGCCAGCCGCCAAGGGCAGTCGTCGGCTGAGGTTGCTACCGCACTGGCGGTCGCAGCTCCCATGGCACCTGCTGTGGCTCAATCACCGACGATCATGGTCGTCGACGATTCCCTGACTGTGCGTAAGATCGTTGGGCGCTTGTTGACGCGCGAAGGTTATCAAGTGGTGACTGCAAAGGACGGTGTTGATGCACTCGAGCAGTTACTCGATATCGTGCCGGCTGCAATGTTGGTCGATATAGAGATGCCGCGCATGGATGGCTTCGAATTGACGCGCAACGTGCGGTCGCAGGAGCTTCTTGAAAATGTGCCGATCATCATGATCACCTCGCGCATGGCTGATAAGCATCGCAACTATGCTCTGGAAATTGGTGTAAACGAGTATCTTGGCAAGCCGTACGATGAAGAGGTCTTGTTGGGGTTGATTCGTGGCTTCGTGGATGGACAGATGTCCACCGAGATGCCGGCGACTTGAGCGAGATCAATCGTATATCAGAGCTGAGGCGCGTATACTGGCGGCTCTTTTTCGGGAGCCGGGATGTCTGCTCAAGCCTCAATGGAACTTGTTTGCCCAGCCGGCAGCCTGCCGGCGCTCAAGGCTGCCATCGACCACGGTGCCGATTGCGTGTATCTCGGTTTTCGCGACGAAACCAACGCACGCAACTTCAATGGGCTCAATTTCGACGATAGAGCCCTCACCGAAGGGCTGCGCTATGCGCATACGCGCGGGCGCAAAGTGCTTCTCGCACTGAATACCTATCCTCAGGCGAGCAACTGGACACGCTGGACCGGTGCCGTCGATCGCGCTGCACGTGCGGGCATCGATGCCATCATCCTCGCCGACCCCGGTCTCATGGCCTATGCACGACACACCTACCCGGATTTGCGTTTGCATCTCTCCGTGCAGGGCTCGGCGACCAGCTATGAGGCCATCAATTTTTATCGAGAGCGCTTTGGTGTTCAGCGGGCGGTCCTGCCACGTGTACTTTCCATGGCGCAGGTCGCCCACGTGATTGAGAACACCGACGTCGAGATCGAGGTGTTCGGCTTCGGCGGTCTGTGTGTGATGGTCGAGGGACGCTGCTCGTTGTCGGCATATGCGACCGGTACGTCGCCGAACTGCAACGGCGCCTGTTCGCCGGCCAAGAGCGTGCGCTGGGAGCAGACCGAGGCGGGTATGGAGACGCGCCTCAACGGCATCCTCATTGATCGCTATGCCGATGGCGAGCGTGCGGGCTATCCGACTTTGTGCAAGGGGCGTTTCGTCGTCGACGATGAAACCTACTATGCGATCGAAGAGCCGACCAGTCTAAATACGTTGGAATTGCTGCCGGAGTTGCTGAAGGTCGGCGTTCGCGCCATCAAGATAGAAGGCCGCCAGCGTAGCCCGGCCTATGTTTCTCAGGTGACGCAGGTCTGGCGAGATGCAATCGACAGTTGTCAGCGTGATCCCGCACATTTTGTACTCAAGCCGACCTGGCTCGCTGAGCTTGGAAAGGTTTCCGAGGGGCAGTCGAATACTCTCGGCGCATACAACCGGCCATGGAAGTAAAGCAATGAAACTGTCACTGGGCCCGATTCTCACTTATTGGCCGCGCCAACGCATATTCGATTTTTACGATGAAATGGCGAGCCAGCCTGTCGACATCGTCTATCTTGGCGAGACGGTCTGTTCAAGACGGCATGAGTTTCGTTTTGACGATTGGATGAACGTGGCTACGCGGTTGGCGACAGCAGGCAAGCAGGTGGTGATGTCCACCCTGACGCTGATTGAGTCGGAGTCTGATCTCAAGATGCTGCGCAAGATCGCAAGCAATGGCAGCTTTGTTGTTGAAGCCAACGATATGGGCGCGGTGCGCCTTCTCGCTGAAGCCAAGCTGCCTTTTGTTGCCGGCCCGACGTTGAACGTATTCAATAGTGAAACGCTCGGAGTTTTGAAGGAGGCCGGCGCAACGCGCTGGGTGATGCCACCCGAAATTGGTGCTGAAATGCTAAAAGATTTATTGGCCGACACTCCTGCCGGTTTCGAGACTGAGGTATTTGTCCACGGCCGGCTGCCCCTAGCCTATTCGGCACGCTGCTTTACGGCACGGCGCTTCAACTTGCAAAAAGACAGCTGCGAGTTCCGCTGTATCGACTATCCGGATGGCATGGTGTTGAAGACGCGCGAAGGTGAAGACTTCCTGACTTTGAACGGTACGCAGACACAGTCAGCGAAGGTTTATAATCTGATGCTCGAATGGTCTGGCCTCTGTGCAATGGGGGTTGCGGTAGCGCGTATCAGCCCGCAAGCGCAGGATACGACTAAGGTTATTGGATTGTTCAGACGGTGCCTCGAGGGCACGCTGACGCCATTGGCGGCTTGGCAGGCTCTACGCGAAACTCAGGCTGACGATCTTTGCAATGGTTTCTGGTATGGACGCTCCGGTCTTGAACAGGTGATGACTGCCTGAGCCACAACAAAGGATTGCGCCATGAATCTCCCCGACTTTGCTTTGCCTACACCCATAGCACGTCTTGGTGTACGTTTGCCTCAGTTACCGCCGACCTTGCTGTTGACGACGTCCCTGAATCTTGCCTTGGGTCGTGTCCTGCCACGCGAGCCGCTTGAACCCTTGATCGGCAAGCGAATGATGATTCATGTGCGTGATGCGGGGCTTTCATTACGCTTCACGATGGGGCGCCGCAATTTTCATCCGAGTTTTGATCCACGCACCCCAGATCTGAAGATTTCGGCACGTGCGCGCGATTTCCTCGCGTTGCTTTCGCGTGAGGAAGATGCTGACACACTGTTTTTCTGCCGGCGATTGTTGATGGAGGGCGACACAGAACTTGGCTTGCTCGTCAAGAATACGCTCGACGCTGTCGAGTTCCCGCCGTTTGATCTTGGGAAGCTTGGGCCGGTTCAGGCCTTGCTGCAGTTACGCAATGGCCTTGCGGCCCTTGCCGGTCGCCGCAACACTGACGTCGTCCCACCTTCCAGTACCTTGGGCGCCTAGGGGTTGCCTTGAACGGTTTGCAGCACCGCAGCGCCCCTACCGCCCATCTGCCACTTTACCTCGCCACAGCGTATACGTTGCTGGTAATTTATGCCAGCCTGCATCCTTTTCTGGGTTGGCGCGAGAGCGGTGCCGCAGTATTCAGCTATCTGTCAGCGGCTTGGCCAAGGTACTGGACCGTTTTCGATCTGGTCACCAATGCGCTCGCATACATTCCGCTGGGCTTTCTATGGGTTCCGGCGATGCAGCCGCGATGCGGCCGCATGTTGGCGGTCGTTTTAGCGACGCTGCTCGGCGTGCTGCTGAGTTTAGCAATGGAAACTTTGCAGAACTTTCTTCCAAGTCGGATTCCTTCGAACGTCGACCTAGCGACCAATAGCATGGGTGTGCTCCTCGGGGCCATAGTGGGGGGGCGCTTTGGAGCCGGCTTACTCGACGGCGGCCGGCTGTATGCCTTAAACCGGCGTCTGATTGGCGATGGCCCAATACCACATGTAGGGCTTGTGTTGTTAGGACTCTGGTTGATGACTCAACTGAATCCCGGAATCTTGTTGTTTGGTAACGGTGATCTGCGTGTCATTTTGTCAGGCGTGGACGTGCTTGAGGCGCTGCCTTATGCCGCCGAGCATTTTCCATGGGTGGAGGCAAGCGTGACGGCGAGCAATACACTGGCTGTAGGCTTGCTGTGCAGTTGTTTGTTACGAGAGCGACGCTATGAGCTTGCATTGGTCTTGTTTGTGGTTGCCTTGCTATTGAAGACCTTATCCTTGGCTGTCTTGACCAGCATCGCCAGTGTTACGTGGGCCACCACCGGCAGTCTCGTCGGACTTGGTGGCGGATTGTTGCTTTGGCTGTTTGCCAGCGCCTTGCCCTATTCAACGCGTAAGGCTTTTGCAGCCTTGGCTTTGATGCTGGCGACGACGCTTGTCAATCTGGCGCCGGAAAATCCTTACCTTGCTGCAACGCTGCAGCTGTGGGAGCAAGGGCATTTTCTGAATTTCAACGGCTTGACCCGAATTTCATCCGTTCTGTGGCCGTTCCTTGCGCTGCCATGGTTAATGTTGTTGCGAGAAATTCCCAAAAATGGGCGAGAGGAAGGAGAATGATTAGCGAATCCGAAAAAAACGGAGAGTTATTTGTTTTGCGGGATCAGCTGCGTGGTTTTGCAGATGCGCGTGGCTGGCAGAACTTTCACACGCCTAAGAATCTTGCAATGGCCTTGATTGTCGAGGCAGCAGAGCTCGTCGAGCATTTTCAGTGGGCAACCCCGGAGGAGAGCCGTATTCTTTCTCCCGAGAAGGTTGCGGCGGTTCGGGATGAAGTGGCGGACGTGCTGATCTATCTTGTAGAAATTGCTGATGTGCTCGGTATCGACCTGATTAAGGCTGCTCAGGAAAAAATAATCAAGAATGCACGGAAGTACCCGCCTCTCGACTCATCAATCGGGTAAAGCAAGGCTAAGTTGAATTTTCTCGAGAAAATTAGTGATTTAGGCGTTGACTGGGAATGAGCAAATGGCATGTCTCTTGTCCCATGTAAAGAGCGCTTTTATGGTGCCCAGCTTAGTCTGCGCTGTATAAGGCGTCGATCCATTACGCGTCGCTCATACCCCTCTCGTGCGGCAGCGCGTCTGTCCAGTGGCTTGCGGCGATCCGAATCCGCGCGTCGACTTGTTGTGCGTTCTCTGCGCTCATTGCCGACAGGGCTTGCGGCGGTCTGCTCTTCGGTTTGTCCGAGGTTGGAGGCTCGACCGACACCCCATGCAATCGCGCAACTTATCAGCAGCCAAGCAATCAGCGCAAGCATCATAGTGGTCATAGTCATATCGGGGCATCCGCTCTTAATCTTGTAACAAATATCAGACGTACTAATTTGTGGTCGGATTTTAGCGATTTCACTTACTCGACCCAACAATATTCACCGAAAACAAATCGGATCGGTTTTGATGAATTTTTTGGCTCCCCCTTTTTGAAGGGGCCCGGTGTGCCTTTCACAGGCACTTCCGCTTCGGCAAGGTAATCATCTTCTCGCTAATAGCGATTTTTCCATCTAATAAGCAATATTTGTACCGATTAAAAATAAGCATCCTAATTCAGTGCATTAACAGGTATAATTCAACACATTGAATGGTGGCTCTTACTGTTTTGTTAAATTAACCGACAAGGATGGAGTGGACTTATTCATTTTTGAATAAGTGTTTAAATGTAAAAATGTCATCGCAGTGTTGACTTATTGTTTAATCGTTAGCATAATTGCGCG
>CAZAOQ010000062.1:0-15909 GCA_964486795.1 uncultured Rhodocyclaceae bacterium | reverse complement strand
AGCCGGTGATCTACATGATCGACCGCTATGTCGTCGGCGGCTTCTATCGCGTCAATACCAATCGTGGCCGCGATGAGAATCTCAACGCGCCGGGCATGAGTTTCAAGCCGCTCGCTTTCGATGCCGGTTGTTCATTGCCCGATGCTGCCCTGGCACCCGATGCACCGACCAACCGCTTCTATGCCTATGGCGTGGTGGCACGACTCGCCATGCTGGCGGCGGCGCTGGAGCTTGAACAGACCGCCCCGGTGGGCGACTGAGCGGGGAGTTATCATGCGCTTTGCCTTCATTGTCGATCCACTTGACACGCTGAAAGCCTACAAGGACTCCAGCATTGCCATGATGCGCGAGGCTGCGCGACGTGGCCATGAGGTGCATGCCATCCAGCGCGATGGCCTGCGCTGGCGTGACGGTGTAGTCAGCGCCACGGCGACACGTCTGGAACTCTGTGCTGGCGATACGCCATGGTGCACCGAGATCGGGTATCAGCAGGTGCCGCTAACCGGCTTCGATGCCGTGGTGATGCGCCAGGATCCGCCCTTCGATTTCGAGTATGTCACTGCCACCTGGCTGCTGGAACGCGCCGAGGCGGATGGTGCGCGCATCTTCAATGGTCCGCGGGCGATTCGCGACCACAACGAGAAGATCGCCATCACCGAGTTCCCGCAGTTCACTGCAACCACATTGGTGACGCGCGCCATCGTTGATATCGACGCTTTTATCGACGAGCTGGGCGATGTCATTTTGAAGCCGCTCGATGGCATGGGCGGTAGCTCGATCTTCCGAGTACAGCGCAACGACCCAAACCGCAACGTCATCATCGAGACGCTCACGGAGTTTGGTCAGCGCACCATCATGGCGCAGCGTTACCTGCCGCAGATTGCGCAGGGTGACAAACGCATTCTGCTGATCGGTGGCGTGCCGGTGCCGTATTGTCTCGCGCGCATTCCCAAGGCCGGCGAGAGTCGTGGCAATCTCGCAGCAGGTGGCAGTGGCGTGGCGCAGTCGCTTTCGGCGCGCGACCGCGAGATCGCCGAGGCACTCGGCCCCATCCTTGCTGCACGCGGTCTGCTATTGGTTGGTCTCGACGTGATCGGCGACTGCCTGACCGAAATCAATGTCACGAGCCCGACCTGCTTCGTTGAGATTTCGCAGCAAACCGGCTGCGATGTGGCGGCATTGTTTGTTGATGCGCTGGAGCGCGCAGCCGTGGTGAGGAGAGCGGGGTGAGTGGTGAGCGTTGATGGGTATGGTGTTCGGGGGGCACGGTTTCCACGCCTCACGCGGCATGCCTTACTCTTCATCCTTATCCCACTTATCACGCTGCTCACCGCGTGTGGTAAAGCACCGGAGCCGCTGACGCACCAGGAATCCTTCGTCTTCGGCACGCGCGTCGAGGTGCTGGTGTATGGCGAGACGCCGGAGCAAGGCAATGCGGCTGCGGCCGAGGTGTTGCGCGAGTTCGACCGGCTGCATCATGCGTATCACGCTTGGCAGCCCTCCGAACTGACGGCGCTAAACGATGCCATCGCTGCAGGTCGTAGTCATGTGGTTTCCATCGAATTGGCGGCACTGATCCTTACGGCACAGCGTATTGCGGCGCAGGGCGACTATCTGTTTGATCCAGGCATTGGCCGCCTGATCGGCTTGTGGGGCTTTCAGAACGACGAATTCAAGCCACAACTGCCTGATCCGGAGAAGCTCCAGGCGTGGCGTGTCGCCCATCCCTCGATCGCTGATCTTAGCGTCGACGGCCAGCGCGTCACCAGCCGCAACCGGGCAGTTGCACTGGATTTTGGTGGTTACCTGAAAGGTGTCGCGCTTGATCACGCTGTCGCCTTGCTCAAGGCGCGTGGCGTGCACAATGCCTTGATCAACATCGGTGGCAACGTCATGGCACTTGGCAGCAAGGGCGGCAAGCCGTGGCGCGTCGGTATCCAGCACCCACGCTCGACCGCACCGCTGGCGTCACTCGATTTGCACGATGGTGAGGCGATTGGTACCTCGGGTGACTACCAGCGCTACTTCATGCTCAATGGCAAGCGCTATTGTCATCTGCTTGATCCGCGCAGTGCCGCACCGGCGCAGGGCACACAGGCCGTCACCGTGTTGATACCGCCCGGCACCGATGCCGGTATGCGCTCCGATGCGCTCTCCAAGCCGCTGTTCATTGCCGGCACCGGCTGGCGTGAGGAGGCGCGCAAGCTTGGTGTGACGCAGGCGCTGCGCATCGACGAGGCTGGTACGGTGTTCGTCACTCCGGCTTTGCAGGACAGACTGAAGCTGGAATCTGGCGATGTCGGCAGCTTGCGCCTTGTGACGGTGCCGTGATGATCTCTTGACGTGCTTCGAGGTGCGCACCGGGCGGGCTGCTACAATCACCATGTCGTGCTACAAGTCATTACAAATCGATACAACCATCTGAAACGGGCTATGAAAGAATGATAGGGTTGTTTCTGGTCACCCATGGCAGCTTGGGTGAATCGCTGATCCAGTGTGCATGTCATGTGCTCAATAAGCGCCCTGCGCAAATCGTTCAACTCGGCATGGCCGCACAGGACGATCCGCTCGATGCGATGCCGCTGGCACGCGAACTGATGATGCTGGTCGATCAAGGGGAGGGTGTGTTGATTCTGACCGATATTTTCGGGGCGACACCGGCTAATGTGGCCATGAAGCTCCTTGAACCGGGTCGCGTCGAAGGTGTGGCTGGCGTTAATCTGCCGATGCTGTTGCGTGCCCTGACCTATCGGGACAAGGGCATGGAAACCCTGCTCATCAAGGCTGTCGGTGGCGGCCGCGATGGTGTTATCAATATGCTCACTCACTGAACGTCATGCAGAAAAAAGAAGTCGAGATCGTCAATAAGCTGGGCCTTCACGCCCGCGCATCCGCCAAGCTGACGGTGCTGGCCGGCAGCTTTCCCTGTGAGGTCTGGATGGAACGCAATGGCCGCAGAATCAACGCCAAAAGCATCATGGGTGTGATGATGCTGGCTGCCGGAAAAGGCTCCAAGGTCATCGTTGAAACCGAAGGTGAGCGCGAAGACGAGGCGATGCTGGCCATCGAGGCACTGATCGCCGACAAGTTCGGTGAAGGCGAGTGAGACGTGAGGACTGCAGCGTGAGGAGTCGGGCGCCTTGAGTTTCGCGCTGCACGGACTGGCTGTATCGTCGGGGATCGCCATTGGCCATGCCCATCTCATGTCGCACGCCACGCTCGAGGTCGCGCAGTACCAGGTACGCGAGCGTGATGTCGCTGCTGAAGTCACACGCTTCGATAATGCGCTGGAAACTGTACGTGCCGAGCTCGATCAGCTGAGGATCGAGGCGGAAGCATCGCCCGGTGCGGCGGCGGAGCTTTCCGCCTTTGTTGATCTTCAGGCGATGTTTCTCGCTGACCCGCTGCTCGCGGAGATTCCGCGTGGCCTGATCCAGGATCGCCGCTGCAATGCCGAGTGGGCGCTGGTGCAGCAGATGGAGCATCTGACAGCGCAGTTTGACGCGATGGAAGATGTCTATCTGCGTGAGCGCAAGCAGGATATCGTTCAGCTTGTCGAACGCATCCTCAAAGTGCTGATGGGGAAGACGCGCAAAATTTCACGCCGCAAGACGATTGGGGAGAACGACCAAATCATTGTTGTGGCCCACGATCTGTCTCCAGCCGATACGATCCAGTTCAAGCGACTCAGCATTGGGGGGTTCGTTACCGACTTTGGCGGTGCGACATCGCATACCGCCATCGTTGCGCGCAGCTTAGCGATTCCGGCGGTGGTTGGTTTACATCATGCTCGTTCGTTGATTCGCGATGATGACTTGCTGATCGTCGATGGCGCGCGTGGCGTGCTTATCGTCAATCCCGACGAGCGTGTGCTGGATGAATTCCGCTTGCGTCAGGGCGAACTGCAGATCGAGCGTAACAAGCTAAAGCGTCTGCGCACTGCGCGCACGATTACGCTCGATGGTGAGGATGTGTTGCTCTTTGCTAACATAGAATTGCCGCAGGATATCGAGAAGGTCAAGGAAGTTGGTGCGGCGGGCGTTGGCCTGTTTCGTACCGAATTCCTTTTCATGAACCGCGATGAACTGCCGGACGAGAACGAGCAGTTCGAAGCCTATCGCAGTGTGGTCAAGGCACTGCCTGGCAAGCCCGTTACTATCCGCACACTTGATATTGGCGCTGACAAGCAGGCGCGCGCCCTGCGTAGCAGTGGCGGTCGCACGGAACCGAATCCCGCACTTGGCCGCCGCGCGATCCGCTACTGCCTCAGCGAGCCGCAAATCTTCCTTGCTCAGCTGCGCGCCATTCTGCGCGCATCTCACTATGGTCAGGTTTACATGCTGATCCCGATGCTTGCCCATGCCCATGAGATCGAGCAGACGCTGGTGATGATCGAACAGGCCAGGCAGCAGCTGCGCGACCGGCGCATCAAGTTTGACGAAACGATGAAGATCGGTGGCATGATCGAGATCCCCGCCGCTGCGCTGGCGCTGGGGCCCTTCCTCAAACGCCTCGATTTCCTGTCGATCGGCACCAACGACCTGATCCAGTACATGCTGGCGATCGACCGTAGCGACGAAGCGGTCGCTCACCTTTACGACCCCTTACACCCGGCCGTGTTGCGACTGGTCGCGCAAACGATCGAGCGCAGCAACCGCGCCGGCTTGCCTGTGGCCATCTGCGGTGAAGTGGCCGGTGACGCCACGATGACGCGACTGCTGCTGGGCATGGGCCTGCGCAAGTTCTCGCTGCATCCCTCGCAGTTGCTGGAGGTCAAGCAGCAGGTGTTAAAGAGTGACACCGTCGCTCTGCAGGCAGCCGTCAGTCGCATCCTGCGCCTCGACGACGGCGCACGCATTCGCGAACAGGTGGCAAAGATCAACGCCTGAGTCGTTAATTGCCGTCGCTTAGGTTTGACTTTTGTCTGATGAAACGGTAATTTCATCCACCGCGCCGATTTGATTCCGACCTGCATTCTCCGGTTGTTTCAGCTTGCGGGCGCTTGATAAATACGGCTAAAGCGACGAGGGATGCAGATGAATCCACCCGATCCGCAATGTGCCGATCGGGTTTTTTGTTTTTGGTGGCAGCTTGAGTTCAATGACAAACAGCGTGGGCTTTGTCGAGGCGCAAAGCGCTCATTTCGATGTGCCTCTGGTTTTGCGCAGCGGCGCGGTTCTGCCTGCCTACGATTTGGTATACGAGACCTACGGCACGCTGAATGCCGCCCGATCAAACGCCATCCTTGTTTGCCACGCGCTATCGGGGCACCATCACGTCGCCGGTCATTATGCCGACGAGCCGGACAATATTGGCTGGTGGGACAACATCGTCGGCCCGGGCAAGCCACTTGATACAGACAAGTTTTTCGTTGTCGGCGTGAACAACCTCGGCGGCTGCCATGGTTCGACGGGGCCTTCCAGTCCCAACCCTGCGACGGGCAAGCTCTGGGGCGCCGACTTCCCCATGGTGGCAGTCAATGATTGGGTACATGCCCAGGCGCGGCTTGCCGACCGGCTCGGCATCGAGAGCTGGGCCGCGGTGATTGGCGGTAGCCTTGGTGGTATGCAGGCGCTGCGCTGGGCCATCACTTATCCTGGGCGCATTCGCCATTCAATTGTGATTGCTGCGGCGCCCAAGCTGTCGGCGCAGAACATCGCTTTCAATGACGTCGCCCGCCAGGCCATACTGACCGACCCCGATTTCTACGGGGGGCACTTTTACGAGCACGAGGTACGACCGTTGCGTGGTCTGCGCCTAGCGCGCATGCTGGGCCATATCACCTATCTTTCAGATGATCAGATGGGTGAGAAGTTCGGTCGCGTGCTGCGCAACGACCGGCTCAACTATGGCTACGGTGTCGAGTTCGAGATCGAGTCCTATCTGCGCCACCAGGGTGATAAGTTTGCCGGCTACTTTGATGCCAACACCTATCTGTTGATGACCAAGGCGCTCGACTACTTCGATCCTGCACGCGAGTGCGATGGCGATTTGCGTGCCACGCTGGCGCGCACACGTGCCAGCTTTTTGGTCGTTTCATTTCTGACCGATTGGCGCTTCAGCCCGGCTCGCTCGAAGGAAATCGTCGCCGCATTGCTCGCCAACCGGCGCGACGTCTCCTATGCTGAGCTTGATCTGCGTTGGGGGCACGACTCCTTCCTGATGGAGGACGCGCACTACCATGCCGTCATCGGCACTTACCTGGACCGGATCAAGCTATGACCAATCAGCTGGGGCGTGCCGATTTTGAGGTGATTGCCGGCTGGGTGCAGCCGGGTGAAAGCGTGCTCGATCTTGGCTGCGGCGATGGCTCCCTGCTCAAGCTGGTCATCGAGACGCGGCGTGCACGTGGCTACGGGGTCGAGATTGAAGATGCAAATGTTCTGGCGGCGATCAGGAACGGCGTGAATGTGATCCAGAGCGATCTGGAGGCGGGGCTGGCCGTCTTTGTCGATGGCGCTTTCGACCATGTGGTCCTTTCGCGGACCCTGCAGACGGTGCGGCATACGGAGAGGATTCTCGTCGAGATGCTGCGCGTCGGGCGCGAGGCCGTGGTGTCGTTCCCGAACTTTGGTTACTGGAAGAACCGCATGGCGGTGATGGCCGGGCGCATGCCGGTTTCGGAAGATCTTCCCTACGAGTGGTACGACACGCCAAATATGCGTTTCTTCACCATGCTCGATTTCGAGGACCTCTGTGGCCGCCTGCATCTGGTGGTGCGCGATCGCCAGGTACTTGACGAGAAGGGGCAGCTTGTCACCGAGGAGCACAATTTCCTTGGTAGTCTCGCCGTATATCGGCTTGCCCGGGCGTGAGCAGAACGCTCCCGTCCGATCGTTCCCCGGAAAGGCGAGAGCGGCAACAATGAGCATGCCCGACTGGCTCGCCGTCCTGTTTACGCGGCGAATGCTGATTTGTGTGGCGACCGGATTCACGTCCGGACTGCCACTGTATCTACTGCTCAATCTGATTCCGGCCTGGCTGTACACCGAAGGTATCAGTCTCAGGGAAATCGGCGCAATGACGCTGATACAGTTGCCCTACACTTGGAAGTTCCTCTGGTCGCCGCTGCTTGACCGCTATGCCGTGCCCGGTTTTGGCCGCCGCCGCGGCTGGATGCTGGTGACGCAGGCTGGATTGCTCGCCTGCATCGCCAGCTTCGGCCTGTTTTCGCCGCGAATCGACCTGACCCCGATCGTTGCCCTGGCTGCGCTCCTGACGGTGCTTTCCGCAACGCAAGACATCGCCATTGATGCCTTTCGTCGCGAAATTCTTTCGGATGCTGAGCTGGGCCTGGGCAACTCGGTGCATGTCAATGCCTATCGTATTGCCGGGCTGGTGCCTGGTTCGCTGTCGCTGATCCTCGCCGACCATCTGCCTTGGCAGCAAGTGTTTGGTATCACGGCGCTGTTTATGCTGCCGGGGATGTTCATGACACTGCTGGTGCGCGAACCGCTGATTGCGGCGGCTCCGCCAGCGAGCTTGCGTGCCGCGCTGGTCGAACCATTCCAGGAGTTTCTTGGCCGCACCGGTGTACGTGAGGCGCTGCTGATTCTTGCCTTTATTTTTCTCTACAAGCTTGGCGATAGCCTATGCACGGCGCTGGCGACACCGTTCTATCTGAACATGGGCTACACCAAGACGCACATTGGCCTGGTTGCCAAGCACGCGGGCTTGTGGCCGGCGGTGATCGGCGGGCTAATTGGTGGCTTGTGGATGGTGCGGCTCGGCATCAACCGCGCCTTGTGGCTGTTTGGCGTCGTGCAACTGCTGTCGATCTTCGGCTTCGCCTGGCTGGCTTGGCAGGGTCATTTCGCAACGGTCGGCGTGGAGGAACTCATCGCACTGGCTGCTGTAATTGGTCTTGAGGCACTGGGCGTTGGACTTGGTACGGCTGCCTTCGTTGCCTTCATCGCCAGAACCACCAACCCGCTCTATACAGCGACGCAGTTTGCCTTGTTCACCAGTCTGGCGGCCGTGCCGCGCAGCTTTATCAATGCCGCCGCGGGCTGGCTGGTGGAGCAGATGGGCTGGTTTTCCTTCTTCCTTCTCTGTGCGGCGCTCGCCGTGCCGGGCATGCTGCTGCTCTTCAGAGTGGCACCCTGGCGCGAGCCGAAAAGTTCCCCTGTGTGAAATAGTTTTACGGGGTTAACTTTTCCGTCTGATATCCGTTAATCTAATCATGCACTCCAACCCCAACACGGGAGGCCGAAATGGTAATCATCATGGACATGGATACAGGCAAGCACGAATACGAGTTCGGTGATTTCCGAGACGAAGTTCTGAACGCGCAGTGGCTGCCGAATCAGTATCAACCGTTGCCGTTGCCAGAGTGTCAGTTGGGTCTGCAGGAAGTTGTGCAGACTCGTGCGCCGGCCACTGTGGATGCCGAAGCCTTTCTGCGTAACGTCTATTTGAGCCAGGAATAGTTCGCTCGCAGGTCGGTAGCGGAGCATGGGGCGTTTAGCGGTAGCATTCGTCGAGCAATACCACGACTGCCGCTGTATTCGCCTCTCTCTGTACCGCGTCGGTTGACATGGGCGCCCGCCAGGAACCCCGTACCGAGCGGCGGGGTGATTACTTCCGTTATTTCCCAATTTCGCAGAGGCCGGGTAATTGCGATGTCCATGGCCGCGCAACAATCGCGGCATGTGGTACGTGGTTCGAACAGGTCATCGATGACTTCCTGAAACACGAATGCGGCTTGGATGGGTTGGCGGACTGTGACAATTTGCGTGTTCATACCTTCGAATCCACCTGTCGCTTTCACCGCGTCTTCGGATTTCCGGATACCATTGAGGCGGGTTTACGCGTTGGTGAGATGGGCGCTTGCGCTGTGCGCTTCGAAATCGGCCTGTTCAGGGTCGGTGAGGACAAGCCCGTTGCGACGGGAAGTGTCGTGAGGGTCTTTGCTCTGGATGAAAGTGACAAACCCGCCGTGTTGCCAGGCGCATTGCGCACCTGCCTGGTGGCGCTGAGTCATGTGGATACACGCTAAAGGTTGGGAATATGGCAAGCCAGGATTGGCCCGATAGCAGGGAACAACTGCTGAAAGATATCGAAACATTCTCCGTAAATGGACCACCCGGTTCGCCGTCATCCGATGAGCCAGCGCCCGCACAACGGTTTACCCCGGCAGCCCAGCCGGTCACACCTGCGCAGGTTGCCCCAGTCGCGAAGTTCGCATCCGCAGTGCCTATCGCCGAAACAGGGGCGGTGGCTCCCGCGCCGAGCAGCCTTCTCGCCGCACTCAAGAAGCAGGCCATCGCCAAGCTTGAGGGCGAAGAAAAGAAGACGAGCCTGCAGGGCGAGCAGCTGAAAAAGATCAGCGATGCCTTGCAGCGTGCTTTTGTCTATCTCAACGAACTGTCGCCTCAGTTGAATGTCGTCAAGCCACCCTACGAGAAGGCGTATTCCTTTTTTGGTGTTGTCGATTTTGATGGCATGAACTGGGAGGAGGGCCGTGCCGATTATCGAATGCAGCAAGTGTCGACCGAGGATCGTATCTACGATCAGGTCACCATGCGCTATCGTCTTGTTGCACCCAAAAAATTCACTGTCACGCGCGAAAATCCGGCGCAGGAGAAGCTGCGCAAGGCTCTGTTTGATCACAATATTGCGTTCACCGCCGACGAGGAAAAGAACGATCGCGCCCGCGTCGAGCGCGCGACTTTCAATTTCCCTTGCGAGGTTAAGGCGGGATTGTTGATCGTCGGTGATACGCAGACGGGCGGCCTGGTACTGAAGACGCGCAATATCGAGCGCTTCGGGATCATGGAATTTCGCATGGCACCAGAGGCCATCACGCATGAGTCACTCGATGAACTGGCAATGCTGATTCTCGGCAAGCCGAGCCGCATCGCCCAGTTGTTTCAGCGTATCTCCTGAGCTGACTTACAAGGTATGGAGCCGATCGCCCGGTGCGAATCCCGGTATCGACTGCTGCATGCCGCGACCGAAGGCGATCACCTTGAACAGTTCGCCCATCTCGTGCGGCAGAATCAGTTTCTCGACGCCACGTGCCGCGCTCAGGTAGGCACGTCCGCCATCGTTGGGAATGCGCTCCAGCACCGCCGTGATGCCGCAATTCAGAAGAAAGCGCGCCTGGTTCGTGTAGCCGAGCACGTCGAGGCCGGCATTAAAGCCGGCATCGGCGACGGCGCTGAAATCGACATGGGTCGTAATGTCGTTGAGTCCCGGCCACCAGAGCGGATTATCGTGGGCGTGATGGCGGTAGTGGCACATTAGCGTGCCGCTGCTGCGTTGCGAAAGGTAGTACTCACTACGCGGGAAACCGTAGTCGATCAGCAGCAGCGCACCTTTTTCGAGGATGCGTCCCCACTCGGCCACCCAGAGGTTTGCCGCAAGATTGATTTCTGAAACATAGGGTGGCTGGAGATCAAGCATCCGCGCGGCTTCCAGCACGGCACCCTGTGCCGGACGACTAGCCCAGGCGAAGTGCTGCTGCGGGTCGATCACAACGCCGCGTTCGTGGATCACGTGATCTTCCGTCCACTCGACAACGGTGGCCGGCATCGCGTCGAGCACCTCATTGCCGAGCACCAAGCCGGAAAAACTGGCAGGCAGTCGGTCGAGCCATTCGACGCGGTCGATCAGTTGCGGCACGCGCCTGCGTAAGGTTTCCTGTTGTCGTGCGCGCAGTTCGCCGGAGAGTTCGAGGATGGCGTAGCGGTCCGGCAACTGCCCGGCGCGTTCCAGTTCCAACAGCAGTTCGGCAGCGAGTATCCCACTGCCGGCGCCAGCTTCGAGGATGTGCGCTGACGATTGCGCCATCACCTGCATCGCAGGTACGGCCAGCGTCTGCGCGAAGAGCGGGGTGATTTCCGGTGCCGTGATGAAGTCGCCCGCCGCGCCGAACTTCTGCGCGCCGCCACTGTAGTAGCCGAGAGCCGGTGCGTAGAGCGCGAGTTCCATATAACGTGAGAACGGAATCCAGTCGCCAGCGGCTTCAATCTGTTCGGCGATGTGTTGGCACAAGGCCGCGCTGGCGGCACGCGCCGCCTCGTCAGGTTCAGGCAGCGTCGCACCTTGTGGCGTGGTGGTGTTGATTCGTGGTGGCGTGGTATTCATAGGACGCGCATTGTGCCATGGCGGCGGCGAGTGGAAGCGATACGCTGGTGCAGCGGCAAGGCTGGCTATACATGTTTCGGTTAACATGTGCGGGGAACTGTACTGTCCATAGACGTCGTCGACAAGGATGCATAGACGTATGGATAAATTGCGAATGAACGTGCGAATAAGGTGATTTTTCGTACTAGCGACTTGGAAAATATGTCATGACGGCGGTTACCGACCTGGATCTAACGCGTCGCTTCGGCGGCATCAATCGTCTCTACGGTGGCAATGCCTTGCAGCGCCTTGCCGAAGCGCGCGTCTGCGTCATCGGCATTGGCGGTGTCGGCTCCTGGGCGGCGGAAGCGCTGGCCCGTTGCGGTGTTGGCCACATTGCACTGGTCGATCTCGATCACGTTGCTGAATCGAATACCAATCGACAGATTCATGCTCTCGAAGGCGAATATGGGCGCGCCAAGGTACAGGCGATGGCGGCACGGATTCGTGCCATCAATCCGACGTGCGCGGTGCGCGAGATTGATGATTTTGTGACGCTGGAGAATGTGGCCAATCTTCTGCCAGCCCGTGAATATGATTACGTGCTTGATGCGATCGATGACGGCCGCGCCAAAGCGGCGCTGATCGCACATTGCCGCGCTAACGACATTCCTATTGTTACCACCGGTGCGGCCGGTGGGCGACGTGATCCGACGCGTATCCTGGTCGCTGATCTGGCACGCACCGAACACGATCCGCTGGTGGCACGGCTGCGCGCCCAGTTGCGCAAGGAATACGATTTTCCACGCGGGCCGAAGCAGACATTTGGTGTCGAATGCGTGTTTTCGACAGAGCCGATTGTCCGCCCCATGAACAGTGCAGCGGCTTGCGAGACAGATTCGCCCGGCGAATCCTCGACCCCGAGTGCCGCGCCACAAGGACTCAATTGCGCCGGCTATGGCTCGGTGGTGATGGTCACGGCGACTTTCGGCATGGTCGCGGCGGCGCGGGTCGTTGATCACCTCACCGATCGATCCATAGAACACGCCTGCGAACACCCCGCCGCATAGTCTGTCGCCGAGTGTCGGGGCCACTGCCGGTATACTGACGGTCATGAGTGCAGCAACCGCCATGCCCCCCGATGCCCCCGTTGTCCTGATTACCGGCGCCGCCAAGCGTGTCGGCGCCGAGATCGCGCGCACGCTGCATGGCGTGGGCGCGCGGCTAGTGCTGCATTACCACACGGCCCGGGCGGAGGCCGCAGCACTAGCCGATGAGTTCAATACCCAGCGTGCCGGCTCGGCCGTCTGTGTCTCAGCTGACATGCGTGAAGCAGCGCAGCTGCCGGTGCTGATCGGCACGGCGCTGAAGTATTTCGGTCGCCTCGACGCCTTGGTCAACAACGCCTCCAGCTTTTACGCCACGCCCGTTGGCAGCATCGACGAAACGGCCTGGCACGATCTCATCGGCAGCAATCTCAAAGGGCCGCTGTTTCTCGCTCAGGCGGCGGCGCCGCATCTTGCGGCGAGCCGGGGTGCCATCATCAATATCACCGATATTCATGCCGAACGACCGCTGAAGAACTATCCGCTCTACTGCGCCGCCAAGGCGGGTCTGCTCGGTCTGACGCGTGCGTTGGCGCTGGAATTGGCGCCGGATGTGCGCGTCAACGCCGTGGCGCCGGGGCCGATTGAATGGCCGGTCGGTGAAGCCGCCGCCGATTTTGACGCCGCCGCGCGTGCAGAGATTGTTGCCCGCACGCTTCTTCAGCGTCATGGCGCTCCCGCCGACATCGCGCGCACCGTGCGCTTCCTCTTGTTCGACGCCCCCTATATCACCGGTCAGGTCAT
The DNA here is from genome assembly GCA_964486795.1 of uncultured Rhodocyclaceae bacterium. Classification (GTDB taxonomy): domain Bacteria; phylum Pseudomonadota; class Gammaproteobacteria; order Burkholderiales; family Rhodocyclaceae; genus Sterolibacterium. Next base: position 2,989 of record CAZAOQ010000062.1, on the reverse strand, counting down.
CAATGTCGATGGCGGCCGCAGCATCTACCTGTGAAATCATGAAGCCGGAAATCCAGAACTCATCTGCACCCACTGCACCCACTGCAGAAGTTGCGCCATCCTCATCACCGACTGCGCGTCAGTTGGATAAGCAGCGCATTGAGGCCAACAAGCTTGCCAAGCGCTTGCGCCGCAATGCCGGCCAGGCCATCGTCGACTACAACATGATTGAGGCGGGTGACCGTGTCATGGTCTGTCTGTCGGGCGGCAAGGATTCCTTTGGCATGCTCGATATTTTGATGTATCTGCGCGAGCATGCGCCGATTGACTTCGAGCTGGTCGCCGTCAATCTCGACCAGAAGCAGCCTGGCTTCCCTGCCGAGGTGCTGCCCGCTTATCTGCGTGAGTTGGGCATCCCCTTCCACATCGAGAATCAGGACACCTATTCCATCGTCAAGCGGGTGGTGCCGGAAGGCAAGACGACTTGTTCGCTGTGCTCGCGCCTGCGTCGTGGCATTCTCTATCGGGTGGCCGGTGAGCTGGGGGCTACCAAGATCGCGCTTGGCCATCATCGTGAAGACATGCTGGAGACGCTGTTCCTCAATATGTTTTTTGGCGGTAAGCTGAAGGGCATGCCACCCAAGCTCGTTTCCGATGACGGCAAAAACATCGTCATCCGTCCACTCGCCTATTGCACCGAAAAGGATCTTGCCGCATGGGCCGAGGTGCGCAAGTTTCCGATTATTCCCTGCGACCTCTGCGGCAGTCAGGAACAGTTGCAGCGCAAGCAGGTCAAGCAGATGCTCGCCGAATGGCAGAAGCGCTTTCCCGGCCGTATCGAATCGATGTTCCGCAGCCTGCAGAATGTCGTGCCGTCGCACCTGGCCGATGTGCGTCACTATGATTTCGCCGGGCTGCGTCCCAGCGGCAGGCCGGAGCCGGATGGCGATCGTGCCTTTGATCCAGAGGAAATCAGCGAACTGGGGGGCGGTTGCGAGGAGGGTCAGGACAGCGACCAGGATAGTGGTCAAGACGGCGACATCATCACCCTGCACCGGCGCAAATGATGCCGGCGAGGACTCGACTTGGGCAGGGCTGGGATGAAGGCGAAGCCAAAATATGCGATGATGCTGGCGTGGCGGGTGTCGCTGCGACGTCCGCATTCCCATTCATTTCAGGTTGCTGCTGCGCTCTAATTCGATGAACGCGACGAACACTCCACAGCGTCATGTCTGCGCCCTGTACGCAGATATTTCCGGGAGCAAACAGCTCTACGACCGCCTCAACGAAGCCGAGGCGATGCAGGCTTTCGAGCGCTGCTTCAATCGTATGGAACGCGCCATCAGCAGCTTCAACGGTCGTGTCGTCAAGCACATCGGCGACCAGTTGATGGCTGTGTTCGATACCGCCGAAGACGGGATGCGCGCGGCGTGTGAAATGCAGCTGCGCGTCGAGAAGCTGCCCGCCGTGTCGGGTATCAAGCTGGCGATCGGCATCGGCTTTCACTATGGGCCGATGGCAGGGGGCGGCAACGACTCATCGGGTGACACCGTGAAGGTCGCTTCACGCCTCGTCAAGCTCGCCAAGGACGGTCAGATCGTCACCAGCGCGCCGACCGTTGATGCCTTGCCGGACTATCTGGGTAAGGCAACGCTTGCACTGGAGTCAGCCACCGTCAAATTGCACGAAGAGGCCATTCCCGTCTACGCCATTGTCTGGCAGACCGTTGCCGCCCAAGTTGCGCGGCTTGAAATGGGCGGGCCGACGCTCTCGATGCCGCCTTCTGTACCTGCTGAGCCGCAGGCGGTTCGCCTGCGTCTGCTGCATAACGGCCGTGAGATCCGGCTCGGCCCCGAAAAGCCCGTGCTCACCATGGGTCGTGACGTTAAGTGCGACCTGGTCATCAAGAATCCGCACGCCTCGCGCAATCACTGCCGCATTGAGCTGCGCCGCAACGTCTTCGTCCTTATCGATAAGAGCACCAACGGCACCCATGTCGGCCCCGATGCCGAACCCGGCTTTCTGCTTAAGGGCAACGAATTCGTTCTGCATGGGCGTGGCTGCATCTCCTTTGGACTGCCCGGGGAGCGCGAACTCGCCGACGTCATCGCCTACGAGAGGCTCTAATTTCATGGCAAGGTAGTTGCCCTGGCGTCACTGCCGGGCGAACATCACCACTCGTGTGTCGCGTATAATCATCACCCTTACCGAGGAGCGCTGCGAGGCCCGTTAATCATCTGGCCCTAGGCTCGGTACCGTCCTTTCGAACGGCGCTCACCTGAACTCGTGCCGGGCACGGGGTGTGCAGGTGGGCACCCTTCCCGGCCACAGATATGGAGATTGCTGTGGCTGCCAATAAAGAATTTACCGATTACAAAGTTGCCGACCTGTCGCTGGCCGACTGGGGACGCAAGGAAATCCGCATCGCCGAGACCGAAATGCCTGGCCTTATGGCGATCCGTGAGGAATACGCGAAGGCACAGCCGCTCAAGGGCGCGCGCATCACCGGCTCGCTGCACATGACCATCCAGACGGCCGTGCTGATCGAGACGCTGACCGCGCTCGGCGCCGAAGTACGCTGGGCCTCGTGCAACATCTTCTCGACCCAGGACCACGCCGCCGCGGCCATCGCCGCCGACGGCATCGCCGTCTTTGCCGTCAAGGGCGAGTCACTGGAAGACTACTGGGATTACACCCACCGCATCTTCGAATGGCCGGACAACGGCTACTCCAACATGATCCTCGACGACGGCGGCGACGCGACGCTGCTGCTGCATCTCGGTACCAAGGCCGAGAAGGACATCGCCGTCCTGTCAGCGCCGACTTCCGAAGAAGAGCGCATCCTGTTCGCCGCGATCAGGGCCAGGCTGGCTGTCGACAAAATCTGGTATTCGACGCGTCTGGCGCAGATCAAGGGCGTGACGGAAGAAACCACCACCGGCGTGCATCGCCTCTACCAGATGCACGAGCGCGGCGACCTCAAGATCCCGGCGATCAACGTCAACGACTC
>CAZAOQ010000061.1:12364-15911 GCA_964486795.1 uncultured Rhodocyclaceae bacterium | reverse complement strand
TGATCCATTTAACAGCTCCTGTTTTTGCAAGGCTTGCGCCCCGGACCCTCATGGGTCGGGGCGTTTTTCATCCCGCAAAGAGGCTCAACAAGGTCAGACAACAACGTTTTTCATCTGTAAAACAAACTACTACAAAGCAGCTGGCATTGCCCGCCCGAACCCCACCATAAGCCGATATAATTTGTCTGATTACGTCGTGTACCGTACCGCACGGAATCACCGTGGTCGCATAACCGGGCGAACCGGCTTCAGTTTGATTTAGTTTGTTTTAAACGGAGGAGTAGTACTAATGGCTGTCAAGCAATTGAAAATAGCTTTTTCCGTCGTTGCACTGCTGGGCGCCGTAGGCGTCGCCCACGCCAAGTCAACTCCTGAAGAACTCGCCAAGCTGGGCAAGGAGCTCACCTGCGTTGGTGCAGAGAAGGCTGGCTCGCCGAGCGGCGTCGCCGAATTCACCGGCAAGTGGCTGGGTGCCGGCCCGGGCATGACCACCGAACTGGGCAAACACCCGGTTGATCCCTATGCCAGCGAGAAGCCCCTGTTCACCATCACCGCGCAGAACCTCGCGCAGTACGGTGACAAGCTCTCCGAAGGGCAGAAGGCGATGTTCAAGAAGTATCCGGACACCTACAAGATGCACATCTATCCTTCGCATCGCGATTTCCGCTACGAGGATACGGTCTGCAAAACCATCGCCAAGAACGGTGCCGAGGCCGAAATCGCGCCAGGTGGCAAGTCGCTCAATCACTATTTCATGGGCACGATTCCCTTCCCCTTCCCCAAATCGGGGGCTGAGGCGGTGTGGAATGGCATGTTCCCGACCTTCACCAGCGTCGAGCTTCGCGACGAAGATGCCGCCGTGGTCTACCGGAATGGCAACATCCTCTGGGGCCAGCAGGAAATGTGGCAATACTCTCGTCGCAACGATCCCAAGATGCGCGGCAAGCCGGCCGAAGGTATTAGCGTCTATGTCCGTTTTATCACCATGATGCCGGAGCGCAACAAGGGTGAAGTGGTGAGGACCATCGACAGCTTCACGCAGGATGCCGATGCCCGCCTGGCCTGGCAGTACATTCCGGCCGTGCGCCGCGTGCGCCAGGCACCTGGCTTCGGCTTCGACAGCCCAATCCCGGCGACGGCCAACACGGTCACGGTGGACGAAGTACGCATGTATAACGGCTCCGCCGAACGCTACAACTGGAAGCTCGCCGGCAAGAAGGAAATGTACGTCCCGTACAACAACTTCCGCCTCGAGGGCAAGGCTGTCAGCGAGAACAAGTTTGCCAAGCTGCTCACGCCGGGCCACGAGAACCCCGAGTTCGTGCGATGGGAACTGCACCGCGTATGGGTGATGGAAGGCAAGCTGAAAGAAGGCTACCGCCATCTCTACACCAACCGTACCGTGTATGCCGACGAGGACACCTGGCTTTACCTCATGTCGGACATCTACGACGGCAAGGGTGAACTGTGGCGCTACAACTGGGTCAACACCTTCTATGCGCCTCGTGCCAAGGTGTTCGCCCAAGGCAGCGCCTACTATCATGACCTGGCAGCCGGAACCTACACGGCATTCGACCTGATGCAAGGCAAGTCGCAGTATATGGTTCTCGACGCACCCAATGCCGAATATGGAAATATCAACTTCTATACAAATGACAACATGAAAGTCAGCGGCTACTGATCCATTTAACAGCTCCTGTTTTTGCAAGGCTTGCGCCCCGGACCCTCATGGGCCGGGGCGTTTTTCATTGCCGAACAAAATTGGTATGGTTGCATTCCACTGCATGGATCTTGCCGTCACACTCGCCTGACAAACCGATCAAAGATCCGCCCGAGGACCAACGCCAATACCCAACGGCTCGAATTGATGGAGAGCTGCAACTGCGGCACGACGACCTTCCTCGATCGCCTCCTCACCGCGATGGAAGTCATAGAGCGCCATATGCGCAAGTCGCGGCGTAATCAAGGCATCAGGAGGATCACCCGCCATGCGGCTACGCGAAATACGTACCTGCATGATGTTCAGGCTCGACGCGAGTACGGCAAACATCGAAGGCATCGCCTCCTGCTCGGCTTCACGCTCAGAGAATAGCTTACCGAAGCCATTCTGCAATCGCGTCAGAAGTCCGGGGGAAACGTCCGCGCCTTCGGCGGCGGAGGCCGCTGACTCCGTCTCCTCTGACATCGTGCCGACAAGATGATGGCCAAGCAGATCGCTGTTGAGATCGACGGCGATCACCACGTCAGCTCCCATCGCCCGGGCCAGCGAAACCGGTACCGGATTGACGAGACCACCATCGACCAGCAGGCGGCCATCGTTGAAACTTGGTTTAAAGATGCCCGGCATGGCGATCGACGCGCGTACCGCATCGACCGTAGAGCCTTCACGCAACCAGACTTCCGCACCGGTCGCCAGCGCCGTCGCCACGGCACCAAAGGGCATCTGCATCGTCTCGATCGGCCGATCGCTAAAGTTGTCGCGCCAATATTGCATCAGGCGCTCACCCTTCAACAAACCCGTGGTCAAGCTGACATCAAGAAAACCCAATACGTCGCCGACCCCCATGCCGCGCACCCAGCGTTCGAGACGATCAAGTTCGCCGGCGGCGTAAGCGGCGCCGACCAGCGCACCGATTGATGTCCCGCAGATCAGATCGGGACGCACACCAGCATCCTCCAGCGCGCGCAGCACACCGATATGTGCCCAGCCGCGCGCCGAGCCGCCGCCTAGGGCGAGCCCAATCTTGCGGCGGCGGATGCCAAGTTTATTTTTTGATTTACTTGCCATGAATGAGAAAGCGGGACAGCGCTGCTGTGCCGCTCACCGGTAACGCGGGATCGACAAGGATAAAGGAATCCGATCGAACCCGCGCCAGCCGCGACTTCAGACGTCGTTTCAGAAGTCGTAGGCAGCATCCACACCGAAAGTGCGCGGCTCACCGAACTGGGCGCTGAGAATCCCCAGATTGGTCGTAGCAACGGCGTATTTCTTGTCGGTGAGGTTCTTGCCCCACAACGCTACACGCAACTTGCCTTGCGGAAGACGGATATCGGCCAATTGAGCGCGTGCGCTCCAGACGCCGTAGCCGTTGGTCCAAGTGTTGCCATTCGGGCCTGCGTAGAACTCGCTCTGCCCTTTATAGTCGACATTGACTGTCGGCCTGCCATACGTCATACGCTCGCCTTCATACCGCAAGCCGACACCACCCTGTCCTTTCGGGGCGTTAGGCATATGCTTAATGGAAGCGAGGTCCACGCCATTATCGATATAGGCATCGTACTTGGCATCGAGGTAAGTGTAGAAAACGTTGGCGGTGAGCCCCTTCGTCAGCAGCGCCGTCAATTCGACTTCCACACCCTTGATGCGCGCTTTGCCGGCGTTGAGGGTGTCGGTAAAGATCGCCGGTACGCGCACCTGATCGACCTGGAGATCCGTAAACTTGTTGTTGAAGACCGCTACGTTGAGGCGGCCCTTCTTGTCGAATAGATCGGTCTTCACACCCATTTCAACCGAGCGCACATTCTCCTGGTTGAAACCGTTGCCAAA
>CAZAOQ010000061.1:0-12264 GCA_964486795.1 uncultured Rhodocyclaceae bacterium | reverse complement strand
GGTGGCTTCCAGGTAGCTTGTCCATAGAGCGCTGTCGACTTCGAATCCGCAGTGACCCTCCAGGAATCCACTAGCGTAGGACTGTATGCCGATGTGACCATTTCATCGCCATGTTCCTTAAAGTAGAACAGGCCGGCAACGTATTCGAGACGGCGGCCGAAGGCGTCGCCAATCGCCTGGAATTCCTGCGAGGTCTGATCCTGGCTTTGATTATCGACTTGGGTGAAGACGTCGATGTAATCCTGGTTCGCCAGGTTGCTCATCTTGCGATATGACGTAATTGACTTGAGTATCAGGCTGTCTAAATTCCAGCTCAGGGTCAGGTTCTGGCCGGAGGTCGTCGTCTTGCTCGGTGACATGCCCATGACCGTCGGTGCTGACTCTTGGCGTCCAGTAACCGCAGTCGGGCCGGCTATTTTCTGGAAAAACACATTGCCATATGTCATCTTGGAATAATCAACACCCAGGTCGGCGGTAAACCGATCCGTCGCCAGCAGGCGGAAAGCCCACTTGGCCGCTTCCTTTTCGTCCTGGTTATAGTTGGTCTGATTGGGTAAGGCGATGTTGGTGTTGTCGACCCAGCCGTGGTTCGAGGAACGCATGTAGGAGAAACGGGTAAACAGCGTGTCGGAGAGCGGCAAATTCACCCGTGTCTTGCTGGCAAACAAGTCATAATTACCGGCGGTCAGCACCTGCTCGAAGGAGAAATCTTTTTCCGGCTTGATGGTGATGAAGTTGATCGCGCCGCCGGTCGTATTACGGCCATACAGCGTTCCTTGCGGGCCACGCAGCATTTCCACCCGCTCCAGATCGGCAATATCTGCGGCCAGGCCGACGCCACGCCCGACCGGCACGCCATCGATGTAGATGCTCAGGGGATTGTCCTTGGTGGTCTGCGAATCCGTGTTGCCCATGCCGCGAATCGCGAGGTTCGGCGCAGCACGGTTGCCGGTGAATGGCACGATGCTCAGCGACGGCATCTTGTTGGCCAGATTCATCAGGTTATCAACCCGCATCGTCTCCAGATCACGAGAAGTGATAGCGGTGATCGCAATAGGCGTTTTCTGCAGCGATTCCTTACGTTTCTGCGCCGTGACAATGATCTCTTCCAGCTTGCCGTCCTCTGCTACAGCACCGGCTTGGGGCGCCTTGCTCTTGGCATCACCCACATCTTCGGCAAACGCCCCACCAGGCATGCCAGCCCAAATGCCTGCAATCGCCAAGCCCATAATGGCAAGGCGAAACCGGGGTTGTTCCAAACTAGCCTTCGCAACATGTGTTGTGAACTTCATGACCACGCTCCTGACTGAAATTTTATGTTGGTGACTTGCCCCTAGTTCGAAAGGCCCCAGAAGGCTACCACTGGTACGAACAGTGGTCAGCCACAGGCCGCATCGATACCCGCCATAGATTACTCCATATCGAATACTCCTCTACCGGTTTAATATTTTATCCGCTAGGATAAGCAGCTCGACCGGGCCGACCCGGCCTATTGATCCAGCCGCCCCCCCCCGCAAGGTGACCCATGAACGCCACCATCCAGCCGCTTGCCGAAATGACGACGCCAGCACTCGCCGAGTTCACGACGTGCTTCGATCAACAAAAAGCCGCCTGTCTGGCCGACCCCGCACCCGACTACGCGGCAAGGCGTGCAGACCTAACGACACTGGCGCGGATGCTCAAGGAAAATCAGGCGGCCATTATCGACGCGATCAACCGTGACTACGGCAACCGTTCGACCTTCGAGACGCTTTTCGCCGAGCTTTTCGTCACCCTCGACGACATTCGAGGCACCCTGAAGCATCTGCGCAAGTGGATGAAGCCGCAACGGCGCCACATCGACCTCTTGATCTACCCCGGCGCACGCAACCGCGTCATTCCGCAGCCACTCGGCGTGGTCGGTGTCATCGTGCCGTGGAATTTCCCGCTGCTGCTAGCCTTCACACCACTGGTCGCAATCTTCGCTGCCGGCAACCGGGCGATGGTCAAGATGTCGGAGAACTCCGAGCATCTCGCGCGGCTCTTGGCCGACCTCAGCCCAAAATATTTTCCCACCGACAAGCTGATGTTCTTCACCGACGGCGGCGGGCGCGGCCCCGCTTTCTCCGCGCTGCCTTTCGCTCATCTGTTATTCACCGGCTCGGGCAACACGGGTCGCGCGGTAATGGCCAACGCCGCGCGCAACCTCACCCCGGTGACGCTGGAACTGGGCGGCAAATCACCGGCCGTGGTGGCACCCGACTTCCCGATCAAGACCGCCGCCGAACGCATCATGTGGGTCAAGATGCTCAATGCCGGGCAGATATGCACCAACGTCGATTACCTGTTTCTGCCGGAAGGCCACAGCGAGGATTTCATCGCACATGCGCAACGGTTAGTCGGCGAGCGTTATCCCGACCTCAACGGGCCAGACTACACCTCGATCATCGACGCACGTGCCTACCAGCGTCTGCTCGATGCACTGGCGGATGCAAAAGCCAAGGGGGCCAGGCTGATCAACCTGGCACCGGAGCAGACGCCTAACGCCGCACTGCGTAAGCTGGCACCGCATCTGGTGCTCGATGTCACCGACGACATGGAACTGATGAAGCGTGAAATCTTCGGCCCGATCCTGCCGATCAAGACCTATCGTGATAAGCAGGAAGTCGTCGACTACGTCAATCACCGCGATCGGCCGCTGGCCCTTTATCCCTTCACGTACGACCGAAAGCTACAGGAGTTCTATATATCTCGCGTCATGTCGGGTGGCGTTTCGGTCAACGAAACGCTCATGCATGTCGGTCAACACGACCTGCCCTTCGGCGGCATCGGTGCCAGCGGCATGGGCCAATACCACGGACATGAAGGCTTCCTGACTTTCTCCAAGCTGCGTCCGGTGTTCTATCAAGGCCCATTCTCGGCTGTACAGATGTTGTTTCAGCCGCCTTATGGCAAGCGCATCTACAGCATGATTGAACTGCTGATGAAGTTGAAGGGCTGAGAGGGTTTAAACGTATTGAGTGCGGATTGTCGGCGTACGCCCTGCGGGCTAAGCCGACCTACTCGTCTTGATCAAATACGCTTCACTTTTTTAACCACGCGATGAATTCAGTAGCTGAGTATCTATTGCCGCACCATGTACCCATGGAGAAAATCCAGCTGACGAGCACTGCACCGTGAATGACTTTCTCATCATCGGCAGTGGATTCGGCGGATCTGTCGCCGCACTCGAACTGGCGCGTGCTGGAGCACGGGTAACGCTGCTCGAACGCGGTCCGTGGCGCGAGACCCTGCCGTTGCGCAGCGCGGGCATCATCCCGCGTGAACCATTGCCACAGGGGCGCCACCACTTCACGCACGCCCTGTTCCGTTTGCATCATCGCTACTTACCGGCACGCGGCCTGCAACTCCATCGTTACGGTTTACTCGAAGCCTTCATCGATCGCGGCATCCATGTCGTTTGTGCCTCGGCGGTGGGTGGTGGCAGCCATGCCTATGGCGGCCTGCATGGCCGGCCATTGAAAGCCGACTACTGGAATGACCGCGCCGATGGTGTTGATGCAGCGCGGATGGAGCCTCACTATGCGGATGCCTTGCGCTTGTTTGGCTCGCATCCACCACCACACCCCGACGATGGACAGCGGCCGCCGATACCGGCACAGCCGTGGACGACCAAAGATCACCCCTTCATCGATTTACCGATGGACCAACAGCCGGCCTGGGGCTACCTGTTTCCGCGCACTCCCGGCGAGCCACAGGTGGTGCGCTGCGACGGCGTAGAGCGGCGGGAAACCGGTTTCAGTGAAGAAGGCATGTTCGGCTCAGCGCAGGGTGGCAAGACGACGCTGGATGTCACCTGCCTGCTACCGGCGCTGAAACTCGGCCTGCAAGTGCGCGACTGTCATGAAGCCCTGCTGGTGGAACAACTCGCTTCCGGCGGCTTTCAAGTCACCGTCCGCAATCTGCGCAATAAGCGTACGACCACACTGCAGGCCCGGCGTGTCATCGTCGCCGCCGGCGCCATCAACACGGTTGCCCTGCTGCTGCGCAGCCGTGCTGCGGGCCATCTCGCGCCCATGCCGATGCTCGGGCACGGCTTTGGCGCGAATGGCGACGTCATGGCTTATTTCCCGGTCAACACGCCGCACGCCGATCATCCGGCGTCAGGCATCTATCAGCGCATGTTCCGTCATCGCGACGATACCGAAGGCCCGCTCCTCTTACAGGCGGGACTAACCGGCATCGGTGCAACGCCTATGCCAGGCCTGATGCGGCGGCGACTGCAGCGCGATCTTTTCATCGCCGCCATGGGCATCGACGCCGCCGACGGCGTGGTGTCACTGTCACCTGGCGGGCAACGCGTGCGTATCGCCTACGACAGGCAGAACAGCCCTGTCTATCAGCGTATCGACGAACATCTGGCAACCTTGCAGCAACTCTCCAGCCGACGAATTTTTGCCACCGACAGCATCACCACGGTGCATCCCCTGGGTGGCGCGCGCCTCGGCAACAATGTCACTGATTCCGTGGTGACCGGTCGTGGCGAAGTGCATGACGTACCAGGATTGTTTGTGACCGACGCCAGCGTGCTGCCCGCCGCGTTGGGCAGCCCACCCTCTCTGAGTATTGCCGCCTGGGCGCAGCACGTGGCCGAGGGAATGATCCGCGCCGGCTGAAGGCTGAGTACTTGCCCCTTCAGCGCTCGTGCAAGGCGATGAAGCCCTCGCGCAGCCTGCGCTTGAGCACCTTGCCGACGACATTGCGCGGCAGAATGTGACGATGAATCTCGACATGCGCCGGGACCTTGTACGGCGCCAGATGCGCGGCAACGTGGGCACGAATGCCTTCGGCATCGAGCTCCATGCCGGGCTTGAGATGCACGGCCACGGCCAGTACCTCACCATAGCTGTCGTCAGGCACGCCAAAGGCCGCTGCCTCGGCGATGGCCGGATGCTGAAGCAGCACGGACTCGACCTCGGCGCTGGCGATTTTCTCGCCACCACGATTGACGATGTCCTTGATGCGGTCGACGATGAAGAGAAAGCCTTCATCGTCGAAATAACCGACGTCGCCACTGCGGAACCAGCCCTCGTGCAAAACTTCGCGCGTTGCGGCTTCCTTGTTCCAGTAGCCCTTCATATTGGTGACGCTGCGTATACAAACTTCGCCCGCCTCACCCGGCGGCAGGGGATTGCCCTCGTCATCGGCGATGCGCATGTCGAACAGGGGCGACTGCGGGCCGTTGCTGCGCGGCTTGTAGGCGAACGCTTCGCCGGTAGCCGCCGTCGCCGGGCCGTTGGTTTCGGTCAGCCCGTAGCCGATGCCGACCATCGCGCGCGGCTTCTTCGCATTGACGAGGTCGATCAATTTGTCCGGAATGCCTGCGCCACCGAAACCCAGCCACGCCAGGCTGCTCGTGTCAGCCGCATCGAAACGCGGATCATCGAAGAGCTGCAACATCATTGCTGGTGCGGCAGAAAGCTGGGTGATACGTTCTTTGGTGATGGTCTCGAGTACCTGGCCAACATCCCATTTGTAGAGGACGACAATGCGCCGCCCGGTACGCAGCGCGGAGAGAAACTGGGCGTGCAGGCCGCTCGAATGAAACAGCGGAACGACCATCAGCGTGGTCATCTCGAAGCCAGCCGCCAGCATCGCGCCGAAGCGCTCCATCGACGTCATGACGAACATTGTGCCGAAGTACTCCATGCTCACGATGCCCTGGCACATCGCCCGATGCGTCGAGACCACACCCTTGGCCTGATTCGATGTGCCCGAGGTATACATGATCATCGCCGCGTCATCGGGCACGATCGCCACTGCGGGTAACGGGGTTGCCCCCACCGCAGCGGCCACGACATCCTGATAGGACGCCAAACCCGCCGCCAGATCACCGGGCAAGGCATCGACGACGATGGCCGGCAACTTCAGCGCCGGCAGATCTTCGACGACATGCGCAAGACGCTGCGCATCGCAGAACAGCAACTTCGGTGCGCTGTCGCTCAGGCCATACACCAACTCCTCGCGCAGACCCCAGCTATTGAGCGGAACGGCTACACCACCGCAAAGAATAATTGCCGCATAGGCCGCCATCCACTCGGGCCGATTGCGCATGGCAATCGCCACACGGTCACCACGACTGACACCATAGGTCTGACGCAACATGAGCACGAGTGCATCGACGTGACGGAAGAAGTCGGCGTAGCTCCAGCGCTGGTCCTGCCAGACGAGGAACTCCTTGTCGCCGAAGTTGCGGCCCTGCTCGATCAGCAGGGCCAAATTGGCCGGCGCATTTTTGAAGGCACGATAGCGCTGGCCGTCGACCTCGACCTCTTCGAGTTCGAAGGGTGCGTCGGGCGCGGTGATCTGTGCGCTGACCGCCTGCAACTGCACGTTAAGTTCGCCACTCATCGCGCCACCCTCCTCTGTCGATACAAATTACAAATTACAGACCGATGATCCCCGCCACACGATCGCGATGGAACGTACCGTCGCCGAGGGCAGCCACACAGACGCGACCGCGCTTGAGGTAGAGGCCGACATCCAGCTCATCGGTAACCCCGATGCCGCCGTGCATCTGCACCGCCTCGCTGCTCACCAGCTCCAGCACCTCGCCCATCTTGGCCTTGGCCGCACTGGCGTAGAAGGGCAGGAAGGCCGGATTGTCGTCGACGATGGCCAACGCCGCCAGCACGGTGCTGCGCGCCAGTTGCATCTGCACGAACATCTTCGCGGCGCGGTGTTGCAGCGCCTGGAAGGAACCGATCAGCACATCAAACTGCACGCGCTGCTTGAGATAGTCGATGGTGGTATCGAACAGCCACTGGGCGATGCCGAGCATTTCGGCACACAGGGCAACACGACCACGATCAAGAATCTGCTCAAGCAGATCGGCGCCTTCGCCCGGCGTGCCGAGTACGGCATCCGCGCTCACCTGGACGTTTTCGAAGACGATGCGCGCCGCATTGCGTGTGTCGATCATCGCCTGACGCTGGCGCGTCACACCCGCTGCCTGAGCGTCGACGAGGAACAGGGTCAGGCCGGCTTCGGTCTTGGCACTGACGATCAATTGATCTGCGCAGGCCCCATCCATGACGAACAGCTTGGTGCCATTGAGGACATAACCGCCAGCGTTCTTCGTCGCGGTGGTATTGCAGACGCGGGGATCGTGACGCGGCGTTTCATCGACGGCGAGAGCGAAGCGTGCTTCACCGGCAATCAACTTGGGTAGCCACTGAGCACGCTGGGCTTCAGTCCCGCCGAGTTGCAAAGCCGAGCCGCCGAGCACGACGGTGCCGAGGAAAGGCGAGCCGGCCAGCGTCTTGCCGGTGGGTTCAAGAACGGCGCCAACGCCCTTGAAGCCGAAGCCAAGCCCGCCTTCATCTTCACTGGCGAGAATGCCGGTCCAGCCCATTTCGACCATCTGCGTCCAGAGCTCAGGAACATAGCAGAGCTCGTCCTTGCCTTCGCGCATCTGGCGCAGGGCCTTGGTGCTGAAATTGTTCTGGAAGTAGTCCTGCGCGGTTTCCTGCAGCAGGCGTTGTTCTTCATTAAAAAGGAGTGCCATGGTGTGTGCTTCCCTCAGGAGGGCAGGCCAAGAATGCGCTTGGCGATGACGTTGAGCTGAATTTCGGAGGAGCCGCCGGCGATGCAATAGGTCCAGGAGAGGAGCCATTGCTTAGCGACCATGAGTTCATCCTGGTTGAATGCTTGGTCTTCGCTGCCAAGATCCCAGCCGAGGGCGCGGTGGCCCATCAGTGCGAGCAGGGCCTCATATTTCTGGCGGCCTTCTTCGCCGGAAGCGTATTTGAAGATGGAGGTGATGGTACCCACATCGCCACCCGCCTTGGCCTCTTCGCCAACACGCTGCATGGTGAAGAGCGCGGCCTTCTCGTCGATAGCGATGCCGGCAATGCGATCACGCAGGGCGGCGCGCTGCGCGGGATCGGCCACCTGAGGCAGATACTCCTGGGCGAGCGAGGTCAGATCGCGACCCTTGACGCTGGATTCGTTGAGCTTGGCCATTGCACCGCGCTCGTACTGGAGCAGCTTCTTGGTGATGGGCCAGCCGCCGTTGATTTCGCCGATCACGTTTTTCTTGGGAACGCGAACGTTGTCGAAGAAGACCTGGCAGAAGTTGGACTTGCCGCTGAGCAACTCGATGAGCTTGACGGTGATCCCCGGGTTGTTCATGTCGAGCAGAACGAGGGTGATGCCTTGCTGCTTATCCTTGGCCGGATCGTTATCGGTGCGGATGAGACAGTACATCCAGTCCGACTTCTGCGCGTATGACGTCCAGATCTTGGAGCCATTGAGGACAAAGTCGTCGCCATCGCTGTCGGCGCGCATCTTCAGGCTGGCGAGATCGGAGCCCGCGTTGGGCTCGGAAAAGCCCTGGCACCAGCTGGCTTCGCCGGAACACATCTTGGGGATGTGCTGGCGCTTCTGTTCTTCGGTGCCGAATTCGAGAATGATGGGGCCGATCATCCAGATACCCAGATTCACCATCGGCATGCGGCATTTCATGCGCGACAGCTCGCGCTCCAGCACGCGCGCCTCATCCTTGCTAAGGCCGCCGCCGCCGTATTCAACCGGCCAGGTCGGCGCAAACCAGCGCTTGTCGCGCATGCGCTCGTACCACAGCCGTTGCGGCTCGGAATCAAACTGGATCTTGCTGCCCACCCAGACGATGCCGCCTTCCGGCGTTGGCGTGCGCATCTCCGGCGGGCAGTTGGCTTCCAGCCATTCCCGCACTTCCTGGCGGAATTTTTCGAGGTGTTCTTTGTCGCTCATAGCGGTCTTGGCCTCTCTTGGGGCTTCTGAAAAACAGCTTTGCATTGTCGCCGAGGCCACTCTTAACGCATCGTCCGAAGGGACTAGCGGGCAGCAGTGTGTGGCGTGTGACTCCAGCCGGTCACGGCACGCTGCACCGCAGCTGAGGCTCTCGGAATTCCGCTTTCCCTCATAATGCCGAACTATCCAGCATCGGCCAAACGGGAAACCTGTCGCGATGAAGAGCCTCTACCGAAGCACCCTGTCCATCACCTTTCTGCTGCTCGTCACCGGCTGCCAGACCACGCCAAGCCGTCTGCCGGAGGCATCGGCTCCATCTAACGCATCTGCCACCATCACGGCACAAGCTGCAAAAGCCGCACCGTCGCCCGCCGCACTCAACACCGCCGAGCGCGAAGCTCTGATCGAAAAGACGCTCACCGCCTATTCGACGATACCGACGGAGCCCATCCTGCGCATCGACACCGGCTCGCACATCCGCGCCATTCAGGCGCTCGCCACCAGCGCGCACGGCAATCTGCTGGCAACCGCCTCGGTCGATCGCACAGTGCGCATCTGGGACAGGACGAGTGGCGAGTTGAAGGAAACCCTGCGCCCGCCGATGAGTTCCAGCGGGCCAGGCACCATGCATACGCTGGCGTTCTCGCCAGATGGCCGCGAGCTGGCGGCCGGCGGCCTGTCATTCTTCGCGCGCCGCCCGGCCAGTCTCCGGCAGGCGGAATTCAGCATCTACTTTTTCGATCCTGTCAGCGGCGCCATCAACCGCACCATCGACGATGTTCCGGGTCAGATCGAGCATCTGACGTGGTCTGCCAACGGCCGCCAGCTTGCCGTGGCTTATGGTGCCGCCAAACTGCCCGGACTCGCTGGCGAACGCCTCATCGGTGGCAGCGGTGTACGCCTCTATGACGCGCAATCACTCGCCGTATTAAAGGAAGTGGTCACCGATTCCCCCTGCGACTGGATCGAGTTCGACGCCGCACAACGCCTTTTCGCCACTTGTCGCAGCACGCTGCTATCGCTCGACGAGCGCGGCCCGCTGCGTCTGCGTGAAGCGCCCCGCGACGCGCCCTTTTATCGTACCAGCCTCGCCCCTGATGGCCGCACGATTGCGGTGTCACACGACGGCAACGGCCGCATCGAACTGCTCTCAGCCGATGACCTCACGACACTGCACGAAGTCGCAATTGAGCCCGCTCTCGCCGCCCAGCACGGCGACCTCGTGCCGGTGTGGTCGCCCGGTGGCACCTTCCTCTACGCCGTTGGTCGCCGGCTATCCGCCAGCACCAGGGAAAATATCGTATTCAAATGGGATCTTAGTGGGCGCGGCGCACTGCAGCGCCTGCCCGCTGGCCGGGTGGACGTCTTCGATGCGCTGAGTCTGCCCGATGGTCATCTGCTGCTCGCCACCTCGGATGGCAGCGTCGACCTGCTCGACGCCCAGGAAAAGATCGGCATGCTGGCCGATTTCCACACCGTCGATTCCGACAACCGCCCCGGCGCGCTGTGGGTGTCCGCCGACGGCCGCACTGTCGCCTACAGCGACGACGACGCAGGCGGCAAGCGCTATGTCTACTCGCATGACAAACGCACGCTGCTGCCCTGGGCCGAGTACAAGGAACATGATGCGTTGCTGGCGCCGCTGACGGTGGTCACGGGACACCTCGATGTCGCCGACTGGCAGATCAGCCAGCACCTCATCTGCAACGGCGCAACAATCGACCTCGGCGATACCATCGCCCAGAACATTGCGATGTTGAAGAATGGTGCCGGTTTCGCCATCGGCACCGACAACGGCGTCATCTTCTTCGACAACGCCTGCCAGCGCCGCTGGGAGACACGCACACAGGCGCGCACACTGGCGATCAACATCGCCGAGGAAGCCGGCTTCGTCATCGCCCAGGATGAAGCCGGCGTCATCCGCTGGCTGCGTGTTGGCGACGGCGTCAAGGTCATGTCGATCTTCGCCAGCCGCCACGGCCGGAGCTGGGCCGCGTGGACGCCGGAAGGCTTCTACGACGCCTCGCCCGAAGGCGAGAAGCTCGTCGGCTGGCACCTTAACCGTGACGGCCACCGCGCCGCCGACTTCTATCCGGCAAGCCGCTTCCGCGACCTCTACTACGACCCGCGCGAAGTCAGCTTCGCGCTACATTCCACCAATGCCGACGACCCGCGCGCACTCGACCAGAAGGCCGCACGGCTCGCCCAGATCCACCGACAAATGCAGGCCACGCTGCCGCCACAGGCGATCATCCTGACGACGCAGGAAGTACTGGAAGCCAATGGCCCCGTGGCACACATCAGCTACCGTCTGCGCTCACCAGGCGGCGAACCGGTGCAGCGCGTGCGCGTCCTCATCAACGGCCGCCCCTCGGGCGTGGTCGAGGAATTCCCGCACGCAGCACCGAATAGCCACCGCGATGAAAATGCCGTCCTCAAACTCGTCGTGCCGCTGCCGCCGGGTGAAGTTGAAATCGGCCTGATTGCCGAAGGCCGTGGCACCGTCAGCGACCTCGAACGTGTGCGCCTGAGTCAGGCTGAGCGCCTCGTCACCACACCGGCACGATCCGGCGCAGGCATGGCTGCTGATGCCGAAAACAACCACATCAAGCCGCGCCTCTACGCCCTCGTCGTGGGCATCGGCGCCTACGCCAACGACGCCATCCCGCGACTCGACTACCCCGCCAAAGATGCGCGCGATTTCGCCGCATCACTGCAGGCCCAGCGCGGCCGGCTCTACCGCGAAGTCAACGTGCGCCTGCTCGAAGACGCCGCCGCGACACGCGAGAATGTGATCGACGGACTCGACTGGCTGCGTCGCCAGGCCACCGCCAACGATCTCGTCGTGCTCTTCCTCGCCGGCCACGGCGTGAATGACCACACCAACCGCTACTACTTCGTACCGGTGAATGCCGACCCGACGCGTATGCGCAGCACCGGCATCCCCAACAGCGACATCACCGAAGCGCTCCAGGCGCTACCTTCCAAGGTGCTCGCCTTCCTCGACACCTGCCATGCCGGCAACGTGCTCGGCAGCAGCAAGCAGCGCACGCTGGCCGTCGGTGCGCATGGCGACATCAACCGTATGGTCAACGAACTGACCAGCGCAGAGAACGGCGTCGTCGTCTTCGCCTCATCGACCGGCCGCGAAACCTCGCAAGAAAGCGCGGAATGGAACAACGGTGTCTTCACCAAGGCGCTCGTCGAAGGCCTCGCCGGCAAAGCCGACTTCAACCACGACGACGCCGTGTCGCTCAACGAACTCAACCTCTACGTCGCCGACCGCGTCAAGCAACTCACCAATGGCGACCAGCACGCCAACATGATCCGCCCCGACTCGATCCGCGACTTCCCATTCGCCGCAGTGAAATAAGGCGATGCCCGGAGATCAAGCACTGGCGCGGGTTTCAGCGATGCATGCTCGGAGAGCAAGCATCGGAGCGCTTCTCCGGACAGCGCACTGAATTACTCGAAATACTTGTTGCTGGCCCG
>CAZAOQ010000060.1:0-15940 GCA_964486795.1 uncultured Rhodocyclaceae bacterium | reverse complement strand
GTTCCGAAGATGCATTCATCTGAACGCCACCCGAACCGGTTCATGTGCATTTCAACGATAGCTGCCTGAATAATGGCAAACGATCCAAACGACGAATCAGTCGCCGCCTGGGAAAGCTGGAAGCTGGCGAGCTTCGACGCACCCGTCGCCCCCTCCACGAGTAACGCCGGTGCCATAAGCAATGCGGCAGTGGGCGACGATCTCGAGCAATTGCGCAGACAGGCCCAGGAAGCGGGGCGATCAGCCGGTTATGCCGCGGGATACGCCGAAGGCCAGAGCAAGGCCAATGCCGAGGCGGCACGCTTTGCCGGAATGATTAGCCAACTTGATCAGGCACTGAACGAATTCGACCAGCAAATGTCGGATGACGTGCTTGCGCTCTCACTGGAAGTGGCTCGCCAGGTCGTGCGCCAAGCTATCGCGGTCAAACCCGAACTGCTACTCGAAACGCTACGCCAGGCGCTCGCCCAGATGCCTCATCTCCACACCACGATTTCCGTTCATCCGGACGATGCCGCACTGGTCCGCAGTTATCTTGGCGATCAACTCGCCCACGCAGGACATCGATTGCATGAAGATTTACGCATGCAGCGTGGGGGCTGCACCGTCGAAGCCGGGGGTAGCCAGATCGACGCCAGCATCACCACACGCTGGAAACGCACCGTCGAGAGCCTGGGCAGTGACGCCGCATGGCTGGTAACCGAAACCGAAACCCAAACGCCGACAGAATGAGCGATGACAGCAACCCGCATATCGTCAAGTGGCAACACTTTCTGGAAGACTGTCGCACTCGTGTGTCGCACACCTCGCCCTTCAAGATTTATGGCCGACTGACGCGTATCAACGGGCTGGTCATGGAGGCCGCCGGCATCAAACTGCCGCTCGGCGCGAGTTGCGGCATCCAGGTACCGGGCGGGCGTGAGATCGAGGCCGAGGTCGTCGGCTTTTCTGGCGAGAAGATATTCATGATGCCTTGCGAGGATGTGCAGGGACTCGCACCGGGCGCACTGGTGGCGGCACTGGAAACCGGGCCGACGACGCCTAACCCCGGCGAACGCCTGCCACCCCTGCGTCGCCACATCGACCGGGCCAAGCATGTACCGGTTGGTGACGCCCTGCTCGGTCGTGTGCTCGACAGCAATGGCCGACCGCTCGACGGACTCGGCCCTCTGGAAACCCGGCAGACACGTTCCTTGCAGAGTCGTCCGATCAATCCGCTGTCGCGCGCACCGATCTCCCGCAGCCTTGATGTCGGCATCCGCGCCATCAATGCGCTGCTCACCGTCGGCAGCGGCCAACGTCTTGGCCTCTTCGCCGGATCAGGCGTCGGCAAGAGCGTACTGCTTGGCATGATGGCGCGCTATACAGAAGCTGAGGTGATCGTCGTCGGCCTGATCGGCGAACGCGGCCGCGAGGTAAAGGAGTTCATCGAACAAATTCTCGGCCAGGACGGCATGCGCCGCTCGGTGGTCGTCGCCGCACCAGCAGATACCAGCCCGCTGATGCGCCTGCAAGGGGCTTACTATGCGACCACCATCGCCGAGGAATTCCGTGACCAAGGCCGCAAGGTTCTGCTGATTATGGATTCGCTGACGCGCTTCGCCATGGCGCAGCGAGAGATTGCTCTGGCAATCGGCGAGCCGCCGGTCACCCGCGGCTACCCGCCGTCCGTATTCGCGCGTCTACCGGCGCTGGTTGAGCGCGCAGGTAACGGGTCTGAAGGTGGCGGCTCAATCACTGCCTTCTATACCGTGCTTGCCGAAGGCGATGACCAGCAGGATCCAATTGCCGACTCGGCACGTGCAATTCTCGACGGCCACTTCGTCCTATCACGCTCGCTCGCTGACGCGGGGCACTATCCGGCGATCGACATAGAGCAATCGATCTCACGCGCCATGACCAGCCTGATTGAACCGGCGCACCTCGATCAGGTGCGCCGCTTCAAACAACTCTACTCACGCTACCAGCGTTCGCGTGACCTGATCGCTGTTGGCGCCTATGCCGCCGGCTCTGACCCGATACTCGATCAAGCGATTCGCATTCAGCCTTTGATGGAGCGTTTCCTCCAGCAGGGCCTTGATGAGCGTGCCGACTACACCAGCAGTCTGAGTGCACTAAATCAACTATTCACTGCGACAAGCGAGTTGCACTAAGATAAGAGTGTCGCCTTTATTTTCTCGCTTGCGAATTTCGGATCGTGACCAAACCATTCCCTCTACAAACCCTTCTTGAGCTTTCGCAGTTGCACATGGACGACGCAACGCGCAAGCTAGGCGCCCTGCTGGCGGGTGAACAGGAAGCCGGCGCACGACTCACGCTGCTTCAGCAATATCGAGCGGAGTATCACGGTCGTTTCGTCACCGCTGCGCGCAATGGCATCGGTCGCGATGTCCTTGGCAACTACCAGACCTTCATCAACCGGCTCGATGATGCCATCGTGCAGGCACAACAGATGGTCGAACAGTCCCGCCATCGCACGGCCATGGGCCAGCAGGAATGGATCGACAAGCGCGGCCGGGTACAGGCTTTCGACACCCTGTCGCAACGCCATCGCAACCGTGAGATGGGTATCGAGAACCGCAAGGAACAGAAGCAGCTCGACGAACACTCAGCGCGCAAATATCAGGTCGCAAAAGAGGACGACGCCTCTTCCACCTGAGTCTGGCCGCAAACTGGCACGTACCTTGCTGCATGAAGGGCAATTGACAGTCTCATGACTGCCCTTCGACAAGGAAAGCAACATGCCGCAAATCGCCAGCCTCCCGATTCTGCCCTCTCGCAGCGCAGCGACCGCCAGCAGTGCACCCTTGACTGCACGCGACAGCGGCAATACCGAAAATGTCGCAACGGCAGGCTTTGCCGGAAATAAAGGCAACCTTCCATCGGAAAAGGGTAGTGACAGTTTTGCCAATGTTTTGAAGCGTCACGTCGACCAGCCGGCAAGCGAGACAGCCGCCGGGGTAACCGGAGTAACCGGAGTAACCGGAGTAACCGGAGTAACCGGAGTAACCGGAGTAACCGCAGTGGCTGCGGCCAGCCTGCCGCCGAGCCTGCCATTGATGGTGGGTCTTGCCGCTGACCTGCCACAGACTGCAATACCAATCCAGGTGGCGCAGATCCTCGCTCAGGCATTCGGTCCTTCGGCAGAGGTCGCCGAATCCAATGCAACGGTGCCGCAAACCACCCCAAGCGAGCTTGGATCAGTCCTGACCACATTGCTAGGCAAGCATGCGGGGAAGAGTGATGGAGCTCCAATCACACCCCAGGCAGAACAGGACGCTAAAACCGGTCAGGCCGCTTTTCCAGCCGCGAATAACACCGAAGCGAGACCCCGGACGCTCGATCTCACGCTTCTTAACAAAGGCGTTCTGTCACTCAAAACAGTCGCGCCCCTTCTAAAAGATAGCTCGGTGCCAAGCACCTTGCCCCAGACACCTGACCCTGCCATTGACGGAACTCCCGACGCAGCAGGCCTCGCCGCGCTAATGGCTTACTTCTCACCACACACGCTGGCAGGCCCCATCCCCATTGCCAAGGCGGTGTCCGGCGAGGAGAGCGAGACTAGTGCGGCGGCTAAGCAGCCTGCCGCCGCATCCGAACTCGTGTCGTCGACCTTGCCAACACGCGCTGCTGAAGCCACAAATGCATCACTCAGCCTTGCCGGTACCGAACGGAGCGCGCAGGACAAGACGGCAGAATCTGCCGCTGCGCTAGCGCTTGCCGGAAATCCCGCCACCCACGTTATCGGTAAAGATGGCACGACTGTGGATAGCAGCTTTCAAAATGCGTTAGCAGCAGCCCAAGCTCAAACCCTAACCACCAGCCTTGGCAATGACCGAAGCCTCTACGCGCCGGCAAATGCCAATAACCCGATCAAGGTTGAAACACCCGTCGGCAGCAGCGGATGGGATCACGAAGTCGGCGATAAGCTGGTCTGGATGGTCGGCCGCCAGGAGCAGCGCGCTGAACTCGTCCTCAACCCACCGCACTTGGGGCGCGTAGAAGTGTCTCTCAGCCTGACCGGCGACCAGACCAATGCGACCTTCGTCGCCGCCAACCCAGCCGCACGGGAGGCCTTGGAAAACGCCCTGCCACGCCTGCGCGAAATGTTTGCCGATGCAGGGCTGAGCCTGGGCCAGGCTCAGGTCGGCGCCGACTCGAACCGCAACGGCACGGGTCAATTTGCGGACAATCGGGAAAACAGAGACCATTCATCGCGCTTTTCCAGCGCACTGAACGGCACTCCGGAAGGTAACATGCTTGGCCTGAGTGGAACTTCCCAATGGAACCGCCAAGGCCGAGGACTGGTCGATACCTTTGCGTGAGCTGTAACGCCATGCCATACTCAACCGTATGCACGGCGGTGCTGAGTAGAGAAGGAGGCGCCGTCTGAACCAATAGACTTAAGGAGTCACTATGGCGAAAGCGCCAGAGAAAGCAGAGGAAGCGGAAGCTGCCGCACCGACGGGTAACAAGAAAGGCATGATGATGATCATCATCGGCGTTGTTTTGGTACTGGTGCTCGGCGGCGGTGGGGCCGCATTCTTTATGATGAAGAAGAGCCACCCGCCAAGCGAAGTGGACGAGGCCAAAGCTGAGAAAGCCAAAAAGATCAAGTCGGAGGCCCCTCCCGTGATCGTCAAGCTCGACCAGTTCACCGTCAAGCTGCAACCAGACGAAGGCAAACCAGAACAATACATGCAGACCGTGATCGAACTGGAGGTTCAGGATGCCGCTGTGGCCGATCGGGTGAAGGTCTTCATGTCGAAAATACGCGCCAGAATTCTGCTGCTGCTGCTCGGCAAGTTGCCTTCTGAACTGTCCACACCACAAGGCATCGAACTGCTCTCCGCTGAAATCCGCAACGAGGTCAACCAGATTCTGGATGGCACGGTACGGCCTGCCGGCACACTCAAACCGGGGCCGGACGATTCGGTTCAGGCCGCCTACCTGACTCAATTCATCATCCAATAAGCAACCATGAGTCAGGATTTTCTCTCTCAGGAAGAAGTCGACGCCCTACTGAAGGGCGTGACGGGAGAGGTCGATGAAGCCCCTGCGGAAAGTAAAGCGGAGGGGTCCGTCCAACCATACGACATCGGCCGCCAGGAGCGCATCGTACGCGGCCGCATGCCGACGCTCGAACTCATCAACGAGCGCTTCGCACGCTATCTGCGACTCGGGTTGTTCAACTATATGCGGCGCAATACCGAAATTTCGGTGGGGCCGATCCGCGTCCAGAAATATAGCGAATTCATCCGCAATCTGGTGGTACCCACCAACCTGAACCTGGTTCAGGTCAAGCCGCTACGTGGAACCTGCCTGTTCGTATTCGATCCGAACCTGGTCTTCCTGGTCATTGACAATATGTTCGGCGGCGACGGGCGCTTTCATACGCGCGTAGAAGGTCGCGACTTCACGCCGACCGAGCAGCGCATCATCCAGGGCTTGCTCAAGACCATCTTCACCGAATACGAGAAATCCTGGAAGCCGATCTATCCGGTGACATTCGAATATCTGCGTTCGGAGATGAACACACAATTTGCAAACATTGCCACACCTTCGGAAATCGTCGTCGCAGTGACCTTCACCATCGAGTTCTCAGGTGCCGCATCAGAAATGCACATCTGCCTGCCGTATTCAATGATCGAACCGATCCGCGACGTCCTCTACAGCAGTCTGCACAGCGAACAAGTCTCGACAGACAAGCGCTGGACCGCCATGCTGCGCCAACAGCTTCAGTCTGCCAAAGTGGAACTGGTCGCGCCACTTGGCAGCACGGAAATCACGCTCGGTGAAATCATGAAAATGCAGGTTGGCGACATCATTCCACTCGACATCGACGAGAAACTTTCCGTGACCATTCATGACACACCAGTGTTGACCGCCAGCTATGGCGTCAAGAACGGCCAATACGCCTTGAGAATTGACAAGTTCCTCGCCCAAGAAGAAACCTAAGACAGCAGCGCCCAGGAGCACACCAGCCATGACAGATGACAACCAGGCAAGCGATGACCAAGTAAGTGATGACGATTGGGCCGCCGCCATGGGCGAGCAAAGCACCAGCGAGGCCACCCAGGCCGAGGCGCAAACGGCAACCGCCAAAGTGTTTGAGCAGTTTTCTGGCGACGGTGAGAAGTCCGGAAATCTAAGCGACTTCAGCATGATCCTTGATATCCCGGTCAGCCTGACCGTAGAACTGGGAAGAACACGCATCTCCATCCGGGATCTGCTGCAACTGGCGCACGGCTCGGTCGTCGAACTCGACGGCCTCGCCGGTGAACCCATGGAAGTCTTGGTCAATGGCACCCTGATCGCCCAGGGTGAGGTCGTCGTGGTCAACGAGAGGTTCGGCATCCGTCTGACCGACATCATCACGCCTGCGGAGCGTATGAACAAATTGCACCGGTAATTACACATGTAATCCGGTAACCGGGAGTCGCACTACGCACCGAAACTGATGCAGTTTCGCCCCTTTCTTTAATGTCTCAAAGAAAGGGCATTGCATTAAGCTCACGTCGGCATGAACCTTCCATGCTGACCGATGAAAAACATCTCCCACCCGCCAATTTTCCTCGCCATGCTCGGCGCCACGCCACTGTTTGCCTATGCCGAAACCTCGGTATCAGGCGAACCGGGCGGTGGTTTTTCACAGGTGATCTTCGGGCTGATCCTCGTCGCGCTGCTGCTTGCCGGCAGCTTATATCTGCTGAAGCGGCTTGCCGCACCAAGTGGGTCTTCCGCCGCGCTACTGCGAGTCATCTCGGGTGCGTCGATCGGCACACGCGAACGTGTTGTCATCGTTGAAGTGGGTGAAACATGGCTGGTCCTCGGGGTTGCTCCAGGTCAAATCAGCAAACTGCATGAACTACCCCGTCAAAATATGGCCTCCTCTGGAGATGCCATCCTGCCAGAGCACGATTTTGCTGCCTGGCTCAAGAAGGTCGTCGATCGCCGCAATGCGCACTAAACACTTCCTCCTGCCGACTTTTATCCTCTTGGGACTTTTGTCGCCGCTGGCTTACGCACAGGTTTTACCTGCCGTAACCAGTGCTCCAGCATCGGGGGGTGGGACACAGTGGTCACTATCGATACAAACGCTGCTGATGCTCACCAGTCTGAGCTTCTTGCCGGCAATCCTGCTCATGATGACGAGTTTCACCCGCATCATCATCGTGTTTTCGCTTCTGCGTAGTGCGCTGGGTACACAGTCTTCGCCACCCAATCAAATCCTTGTCGGCCTGGCACTTTTCCTGACCTTTTTCATCATGGCGCCGGTTGGCGACAAGATCTATACCGACGCCTATCTGCCGCTCACCGAGAACAAGATCAGCTTCATGGAAGCGCTCGACCGGGGCGCCGTTCCGCTTCGAACCTTCATGCTCAAGCAGACCCGCGAACCTGACCTGACCCTCTTCACTAAGATATCAAAACTACCCAAACCCGAATCGCCCGACAAGGTCTCCATGCGCGTACTGATTCCGGCCTTCGTGACTTCGGAGCTCAAGACGGCTTTTCAGATCGGGTTTATCGTCTTCATTCCCTTTCTCATCATCGATATGGTTGTCGCTTCAGTGTTGATGTCTATGGGTATGATGATGATGTCGCCCGTCATCGTTGCGTTACCGTTCAAGATCATGCTGTTCGTACTCGTGGACGGCTGGACCCTACTGATCGGATCACTGGTCCAGAGCTTCGGATAGGAAACTTCTCATGACTCCAACGACCGTTATAGAACTTGGCCGCGGCGCACTGGAAACTGCCCTGTTGGTGTCAATGCCGCTATTCGTCGTCGCCCTCGCCACGGGCTTGCTGGTCAGCATCTTTCAGGCCGCTACACAGATCAACGAAGCCACCCTTTCCTTCGTTCCAAAGCTCATAGCGATCTTCGTCACACTGATCGTCGCAGGTCCTTGGATGTTGACGGTGCTGACCGACTACATGCGTCGCCTCTACGAAAGCATACCGCTGGTGATCGGGTGAGCGGGTGAGCGGGTGATCACCTTCACTTCCGTTCAGCTCGATACCTGGCTAGCGATCTACCTCTATCCGCTGGCACGGATTCTGGCCCTGCTCGCCACGGCTCCGGTCTTCAATAGCGCCGGCCTCAGCACACAACTGCGTCTGGTTCTTGGTTTGGCCATCGCCCTCGCTGTGGCACCAGCACTACCCGAGGTGCCGGCCATCCCGCCAGGTTCATGGCAGGGCATTGCCGTGCTCGGCCAACAAATGCTCATCGGCACCATCCAGGGCCTGACGCTACGGATCATTTTCACAGCCGTCGATATCGCTGGAGAACTGATCGGCCTGCAAATGGGCCTCTCATTCGCCACCTTCTTTGACCCGCACAGCAGCGCACAAACGGCAGTGATGAGTTCCTTTCTCGGCCTTGTGACAACGCTGTTGTTTCTCTCGATGAATGGCCACCTGCTGATTCTTTCGGTGCTGGCCGAAAGCTTTCATCTGCTGCCGATCAGCGCCACGCCGTTTGCAGCAGCGGGTTTCGGAGCGTTTATAGCGTGGTCGACCACCATGTTCTCGGCCGGCCTGATGCTCGCTTTGCCGCTGATCGCCGCGCTTCTGATCGCCAACATATCGCTCGGTGTGCTGGCGCGTATCGCCCCCCAACTCAACATCTTCGCGATCGGCTTCCCTGTCACCAGCGTCACCGGCTTCGCGGTGTTGATGCTTTCTCTGCCACACCTTGGCGACGCGTTGCAGCGCCTCTACGACAGAGGATTCATCGCCTTGTCCGACGTACTGCGCGCCGGCGGCGCGCTACCGTTCCCGGGCGGCTCGTCCTGATCCATCATCTGCACGTGGCCTTTACCGGTTAGATGAATCACGCCGCTGGCCACACGCTGAGAACCGATCACGGATGATTCAAGGCTCTCGCTGTACTCCCTGATCTCATAGCCATCAAAACCGCCGTACTGCACGAGCTCGCGTGCACGTCGCTGAAAGAGCTGACGCGCCTCGCCTGTGCCGCCCGAATGAACGCGCTTCATCCGCAACGCAAGATGAATATGATTGTCTGGCAGCGGCGCCTGTTCGATTTCCCAATTGGGTGCGAGTGGATCGAGAATCAGGTAAGCCGCACCCACATAGGCACCCCAGAAAACAATTTTTTCGACGGGGACGCCGAAGGAAGGCGTCAGCTGCACGACCTTGTCTGGAACCAGCCCACCTGACGGTCGAAGAGCACTGCTGCAGGCAGAAACCCCGCACAAGCTGAGCGCGGCCAATAATCGCAGAATCCCTTGCGCAGCCACCATTTCAGCTGATGTAGTTAAACAGCGACAGATTGGCCACCTTCACGAAGGACTGCTGCGCTGCCTGGAGCTGGGCCTGGGTTCGTGTCAGGTCAGAATACGTCTTGGTGACATCGATGTCCTGCAGGTTTGAGAGCACCTGCTGATATTGCAGACTAAGGCTTTCATTCACCGACTTGAGCGAATCGATTTCAACCATTCGCGCACCGATGCCCGATCGAACGCTCAGAAAAGCCTGGTTGGCTTGATCGATATTGGTAATAGCCGACGCAATATTGTTAGAGAGTCTTGCCGTGCCACTTCCGCCGGCAGCCACCGGGTTTTCCAGCGACTGAATCAAATTCTGGAGCGTGGTGAACACACTTTGACCGACGCTACTCTTGATGCTGAAACTATCGCCGCTGGCGGGCGCGCCGAGGATACTGACATTCACGCCAAAGTCGTTGTAAGGTGCTGCCAGGCCGTTGAAACTGATGGCCTGTCCAGGCACATAGGCATGGGTAAAGGTGTTTGTTGGGCCGCCTGTGGTCGCCGGTGTGCCGGCAAACAGAGAGACCGGCGGCACGGCGCTGGCATCGATGAGATCATAGTAGGTCGCATTCGGTGAGCCGATGGACCCCGCCGTATCTTGCCAGAACCTGACCTCCAGGTTGCCACTGTTACTGGCACTACTCCACTTGCCCGGATCGACCACACTGCCTGCATTGATGACGGCGTTGCCAGTATTGGCGTGGTTATAGTCGGTTGAAAACACACCGTTGCCACTACTGCCACGATTGAACAAAGTATTACCGGAATCGCTGATCGCCACTTGTTGGGATGGCGAAACCTGCAACGATCGTTGTCCATCGTCACCAAAGTAGCTGACGCCGTTTTCCACGGAACCTACGAAGGGAATGGTATTGCCCATGTAGCCAGAAAAGATGTACTGACCGCCGGCATCTTTCGAATTCGCGATGCCAAGCAACTGATCAAAACTCGCTCTTAACTGGGTTGCGATGCTCTGCCGGTCGGAATTTGACAACACACCATTACCCGCCGATACCGCCAGCGACCGAACCTCCACCATCAGATCACTCGCACTCTGCAGCTGTGTCTCGGCCAGACCGAGTGATGAAGATGCGTTGCCCTGGGACTTGGTGTATTGCGCCGTAATATCCACTGCCTGGGAAACTTCCAACGCAGCTGCGGACGCCACCGGATCATCAGACGGTGTCAGGATACGTCGCCCCGTCGCCATCTGTTGTTGCAGGTGTATCATGTCCGACAGCTGTCTGTTGATCGAGGAAACCCCTGCGTCATAAATCATTCCACTTGAGATACGCATCATGAACCTCCGTCAGATTACATTTGCAGCAAGGTGTCGAACAGCTTCCCTGCTATAGAGATCAGTTTTGCCGAGGCCTGATAAGCCTGCTGAAATCGCAGCAGATTGGCGGCCTCTTCGTCGAGATTGACGGCCGACACCGAATCACGCGCCGTTTGGGCCTGATCAGCCAGCGACTGCTGCGCCTTGCCGCTAACCTGCACCTCCCGTGCCTTGTTGCCAACCTGATTGACCATCGCAGAGTAGCCGCCCTGGAAGGTCGTCGTGCCGCCGTCGAGCACCTTCATGGTTTGCATCTGGCCCAGCAGCAAGGCATTGCGGTTATCGGACACCCCATTAGTATTAGGGCCGATGGTGAAGGTGTCATTATTGTTCGGGGCTCCGGTCAGGGAAAAACTCATGCCGTTGAAACTGACCGTCGCTCCTGATACAAAGGTCACCGCGCTCAATGCCGACGTAATCGCATAGGGACTTCCCGGGTCACCGCTCACGCTGACAGTGCTTCCCACCGGAAAACCGATCAAGCTATTGGTCGCTTTGTCATAGCGCAATGAGATCGGCGCCGCAGGCAGGCTCTCGCTGTGGGTTACGAGAGCACTGACCGCCATGACACCGGTACCGGAAGCCACATTGGCCAAGGCAAGCGCCGAAGTGCCGCCCACCTGATTCGACATGAGGCTCAACTTGTTGGTGCCATCCGCTGTAACCGTCACTCCTGGTGCAGCAAACTGGGCGTTGATGGTCGTCTGGATCTGCGTTGCCAATGCTGCTGGCGTGTAGCTGCCTGCAGGAATCAGGACCGTCTGTGCGCCAACGCCGTCCACATTGATACTGAAGCGGTCATTGACCCCGGCGATAATGCTCGTCGGGCTCGTCAGCGCCAGGCTGCCATTGACTACCGCTCGATTACCCGCAGCCACAGCGCCGCCGAACATCTCATTGAACCCTGTGTTGCCGCCCGTCCCACTCAGTGCTATCGCCGTTGCCCCGCCTTGAGTGTCCGAAGTCACTCGCAGCCGGCCGCTGCCATTCACCGTCACCGTCGCACCGGCCCCGATCGCTGCCTGCATCCCGCTGGCAAGTGCCAAGGCTGTCGGATAGACACCGGAGCCAAGGGTTTTAGTCGTGACGCCACCGCCATCGAGTGCAATATCGAATTGATCATTACTGCCGGCAACAATTGTCAGCGGAAAGGTCGGGGCGGCACTCGCGCTTGCAGCCCCTTGCACGGTTGCTGCGCCAGGCACACCGAACATGCTCGCAAAGCCGGTGTTCACCACCCCCGGCGTCGTACCCGGCTGCGGATTAATGGTGAAGGAATCACCATTCACCGGAGCACCACCGAGCGTCACTGCAATCCCGTTGAAGCTCAGATTGCTCCCAAGGGTATACGGAACCTTCATGGTCGAACTGGTAATCTGGAAAAGCTGACCCGTACCGTTATCAACGGTCGCACCTACCGGGAAGCCGTCCAGGCTGGGGGTCGGGGCACTCAGATAGCGCAGCGTAATCGCCGCAGTGGGCGGTATCGCCGCCACATTGCTCACCGCCCCACCACTGATCGTTGCGGTCCCCGAATTGGTCAGCGCCGTACCGGTGCGGATTGGCGCAGCGACCGCAATGCTGCGCGTATCAGTCACGGCCATGGCAATGTCGCGCGCGCCCGTTCGAGTTGGCTGGATCAGGTAAGAAGCGCCCGCCGGCGCGGCTGCGGCAGGCTTTATGACCAGGCCATCGACGGTCGCCGGCAATGCACCATTGCTGACGAGAACCGCGTTATCGGAAAGACGCAACAATGTGTAGTTGCCGCCGCCGTTTGACGACAGCACATAGTCGCTGTTCGTCAAATTACTCACGTTATCGATCGAAACAGCCACGTCCACGGCTGGAGATCCATTGTCGCGGTTGGCCAACACCAGCGGAGAGGGAACGCTAAAGAAATTACCACCAAGCGCGCCATTCAGATCCTGCCCCAGTTTGTGCTGGTTATTAAAACTCTGACCCAGTGCGATCGCGACCCTGCCCAAGGCATTCTGCGCAGCATCAAGCGAATCGTTACGGAAGGCGATGAGCCCGCCTAAAGCACCGCCCGTCAATTGCTTGTCTGGCATGCTGAACGAGGTGCCAGTGGGAAGCCGCATGGCAACAACCGTGCGCAAGGCATCGTAGGCATCTGGTACTGCCGTCAGCACGGACGCGGTATTGCCACTCACCAGAGGCTGGCCGCTGCCAATGAAGATGCTGTAGGTGCCGTCGCTCTGCGGAATCGCAGAAACCCGGATTTCCTTATTGAGATCGCTGATCAGCATATCGCGTTGGTCAAGCAGATCGTTGGCGGGCTGCCCATTTCCGGAGGACTGGGCAACGACGATGCGCTGATTGACATCTGCAATCTGCTTGGCATAGGTATTGATCAGCGCGACTTCGCTGCTGATCTGCGAATTGACTCCGCTGCGAATCTCGTTGAGACGGGTATCCAAGCTCTGGAAGCGCGCCACCAGCGACTGAGCTTCGGAAAGAAATGCCTGCCGCGACGGCGTCGCAGTGGGGTTTGCCGACAGTTCCTGAAGCCCACCAAAAAACGTGCTCATCGCCGGACTAAGCCCGGAGCTCGCATCGGCCACCAGATTGTCGATCTGACTGATCTGAGCCTGATAACTGGCCATTTCAGCGGCACCCGTCTGCGCACCCAGAACCTGTGACGTTAGGTACTGGCTATAAACGCGCTTCACCGTTTCAACGTTGACGCCCTGACCCAGAAAGCCCGAGCCGGTATACATGGGTAGGTTCGCCTGCTGCACCACCTGCTGACGGGTATAGCCTGGCGTCGAGGCATTGGCGATGTTCTGCCCGGTAGTCACGAGATTCGCCTGAGCGGCGTTCAAGCCACTGACGCCGATATTTAATGTGCTGGCAGCCATGATTGCTCCAAAGTGTCACTCGGTTAACGGCAAAAGTTGCCGCGAGTTGAGTTGTCACCTGTGAATCAGCAACCTTCGTGCCACTTCAGGAAATGACTGCCTTACCGCGAGAGAAAAATAGTCAGGCTTGCGGCAGACCGCTGCGCAAGGTATTGCCAGCGATGATGCGGGTGAGCTTGGCCGCGTATAAGGGATCCGTTGCGTAGCCCGCTTGCTGCAAGCCCTGCGCAAAAGTCGCCGCATCACGCGTTCCGAGGACGCTGGCATAGCGAGGACTCGAAGCCAACAGCCGTGCGTAATCCTGAAAAGCTTCGCCATAAGAGGAATAGGCGCGGAATTGTGCTGTCTGCCGCTGGGCAAGTCCATTGACGACTTCGGTGGTTGTCGCCGTAACCACCGGCCCTGTCCAGCTTCGATCAGCCTTGATGCCGAAAAGGTTGTAGCTCGGCAGGCCACTTGGCAGGCGCGGCTCGGATTTACCCCAACCGGTCTCCAGCGCAGCCTGAGCGACCATGAAGTGTGCCGGAATACCGGTGGTACGACTCGCCTCAAGTGCATGCGGCAAAACCTGCCCGATGAAGTCGCGCGACCCGGAAGACGTACCCGCCGCAGGAATGGACGGGAGACTAGCCGAAGGTGCGCCAGCCACCGCCGCGGCAACCCCCGACAAAGGCCGCAACGCCGCAGAGGGAGCACCCTGCAACTGCGACAAGGGAATCCCAGCGGACGGCGGCGCGAGCGGAAGAGCAGGTGCAGGACGCGAGAACGGCAAGTCACCGAGCGGCTGCACATCGCCACCGAGCCTGGAGAGCTGCTTCTCGATCAGGGCAGCGAGCCCCGTGCCATTGCTGCGCGTCGCGAGCACCTGCGTCAATTGCTGGTCGTACATCGACTCGAACATGCGCGACTGCTCACTATCGAACATGCCCTCATGTGGTGTCGCATCGCGCATGGACTTCAGCACGGTTTGCAGGAACAAGGCCTCGAACTGCTGCGCCACGGCTTTGTTCGCCGCAGGCGTATTGGCACGCGCATCCCGCTTGAGGTCGTTGAGCCCCTTAACGTCGAAGGCGAGCTGAGAGGAATAATCGGCAGCAGTCATGCGCACAGCCTACCCTCCTCACCCGATCTCGATACCACGAAAAAGCCCATTTTTCTCCGGCAATAGCCGTTCCGCCAGCGCCACCCGCGACCGGGTCATCAGATGACTTCCAGCTCCGCACGCAGCGCACCGGCGGAATGCATCGCCTGAAGAATCGTGATGAGATCGGCCGGATTTGCACCCATGGCATTCAGCGCCTTGACCACGTCAGCCAGATTAGCCCCCGGGCGCACATTAACCAAGGCACCCGGTTCCTGCTTGATCTCGATCTGCGCGTTGGTTACGCCAACAGTCTGGCCCGCAGCCAGCGGATTCGGCTGGCTGACGGAATTCTCTGCACTGATAGTCACGGAAAGACTCCCATGCGCCACAGCACAGTTGTCGAGCGTCACCGACTGATTCATCACGACCGAGCCGGTGCGGCTATTGATGATCACCTTGGCGGCCTGCTGTGCCGGCGTGAGTTGCAGGCTTTCGATGCGACTGATAAAGGCGACCCGCTCGTCCGGTTTCTGTGGCGCACGCACTTTGACCTGGCGGCCATCAGCGGCAGAAGCCACGCCAGGGATCGTGCGATTGATCGCCTCGACGAGGCGTTGTGTTGTGCCGAAATCAGTTTCCCTGAGCTCGAAATAAACGTACTCGCCGTCACCGAAGGATGTCGTCACTTCGCGCTCAACCGTCGCTCCGCCAGCAATGCGACCTACCGAAAGATGATTCACCGTCGTTTTCGAACCACCGGCTGATGCACCCGCACCACTGACAACGACATTGCCCTGTGCCATGGCATACACCTGGTTGTCAGCACCCTTCAGCGGCGTCATGATCAGCGTACCGCCACGGATCGATTTGGCATTACCCATCGAAGAAACGGTCACATCCACCTGCTGCCCTGAGCGTGCAAACGCCGGCAAGGTCGCCGTGACGATGACAGCCGCCACGTTTTTGAGCTGCAGGCTGGTACCCGGCGGCATGGTCACGCCCATATTGGACAGCATGTTGATGATGCTCTGCACCGTAAAGGGAGTTTGCGTTGTCTGGTCGCCGCTGCCATCAAGGCCGACCACCAGACCGTAACCGAGCAACTGGTTGTTGCGCACCCCAGCAATCGAAGCGAGATCCTTGATGCGCTCGGCCTGGGCAGGCTGAACAAAGACAAAGAGATTGAGAATAATGATGAATAACAGAAACAGTCGGTGCTTTAGCTGGTGCATTAGTTGGTACATCATCGGGCAGCCCTTCAGAAAGGCAAGAACGTCAGGAAGAAGCGGCTCAACCAACCCATCGCCTGAGCTGAATCAATGAAGCCATTGGCCCG
>CAZAOQ010000059.1:13890-16732 GCA_964486795.1 uncultured Rhodocyclaceae bacterium | reverse complement strand
GGAGCCCTGAAAGAAATCGCTGCCGAGCTTCCCCTGATTTTCCCGGTTCACCCGCGCACCCGGGGAAACCTCGAGAAATTCGGAATCGACCTCGGCGCAAACATCACACTCGTTGGCCCACAAGCCTACATGCCGTTTTTAGACCTTTGGAAAGATGCCGCTGTCGTTCTCACCGACAGTGGCGGTCTGCAAGAAGAAACCACGGCACTCGGGGTGCCGTGCCTGACCATCCGTGAGAACACCGAACGACCGATCACCATTGATGAAGGCAGCAATGTGCTCGTTGGCACAGATCCGGCACGGATCATCGCCGAAGTTCGCAAGGTACTCAGTGGCGAGGGAAAGAAAGGCAGGCGTCCACTCCAATGGGACGGCAAGGCTGCCGAACGGATCGTCGAAATTCTGGCACGAGACCTTCACCTCAACCCCAGATAGCCCGACTGACTGACCGCGTTTTTAAGTACAGCCACGGGCTTCCGGCTCGTGGCGTCTGCATGCCCGCTTTTCGGCGGAACCCACCGGGTGTGCGCGTGTCGCCAGCTCGGGCGTAGCAAAGCCAATTCAGGATTGTCCTAACCCAAGCACAATTGAAGCATTAAATTTTGGCATTGCCCGGAGAATGAGTATCCATGCGGTTCTTCGAGGTATTGCTTCGGAGATCAAGCATTGGCGCGGCTTTCCGGCCATGCCACCAATAGACTATCTCCAGTTCCTGCTGAAGATCACCACACTGTCCACCCAGACTATCCGTAGCTCGGGTTAGCACCGCAGTATCAGCGCGTTTCACCGAATATCGGGACGAACGCATCAGATCATCAACACACGTCCAGAACGCCAGACTCACAGACCCCAGGCCGACGTCAAAGCGCTTGACTGCCAAAAAAACCTAAGTGATAATGCGAACCGTTCTCATTATCACTAATAAAGGAAGAGTCATGAACTGCTTCAGAAATGTCCTCGGCGCCGCAGCCCTTGGCCTTGCCACACTTCTAGCAATCCCGGCTTCCGCAGCCGAGTACCCGATGGGCGCGCCGCAGCAGCGCTACGGCATGGAAATCAGCGCCGTCTACCTGCAACCGGTCACCATGGAGCCGGAGGGAATGATGAAAAAGGCCGAGGAATCGGACATCCACATCGAAGCCGATATCCGTGCCCTCGCCAACAATCCGAACGGCTTCGAAGAAGGTGCATGGATTCCTTATCTGCTCATCCACTTCGAAATCAGCAAGGTAGGCAGCAATCAAAAAATCAGTGGCGACTTCATGCCCATGGTCGCCAATGACGGCCCCCATTACGGCGACAACATCAAACTGTTTGGACCGGGGAAGTACCGGGTCAAGTACACCATTCTGCCGCCGTCGGAAAACACCCACGCTCATTTTGGCCGTCATACCGACCGACTGACCGGTGTGCGCCCCTGGTTCAAACGCTTCGATGTCGAATATGAATTCACCTATGTCGGCATCGGCAAGAAGGGTGGGTATTGAGATGCGCCGCTTCGCTCCACGTTCAAAGTCACTGGTGCTGGCCTGTATCTTCATCGGTGCCGGGACCCAATTCACATCGCCGGCGTTGGCTGCGTCAACGGCCAGCAGCAAAACCAGTCAAGCCGAACTGCTGCGCCTACTGGAAAAAATGAACGTCCGCCTCGACCAGCTTGAAAAACGCAACGCAGAGCTCGAACGCTATCAACTCGAGCTGACCGGGCAAGCTAAGGCACCAGTACCTGCTGACTTGCAAAAGCGTATCGAAAGCCTCGAACAAACGCGCGACGGGATCGCCAAAGGCATGGAGAGCACGCGCATCAGCGAGAACGAACCGGAACTCACCATGCGCCTCAAGGCAACCGAGAACGATGTGCTCGACATGAAGCATGCGGCGAAGAAGATCAGCGCACTGGAAGGCCTCAGTGCCGGCGTTAACCTGACCACTGTGGCGCAACGTCCGTCAGGGCTACCACCTGGCACCGAGGGTAACCACAGCCAGATTGGCTGGCGCGCTGACATCACCGCGACCTTGCCACTCGAGCCGTTTGGTGACGTCGAACAGAAGCTGTTCGCGCACTTTCGCGTCGGCCAGAACAGCGGTTTGAACACCCCGCTCGGCAATCTCGGTGCATTTGCCAGCGCGGTCAATGGCGTCGGCTTTCACGCCAGCGGCATGAGCGCCGACAACTCGCCACCTATCCTCGGCGAAGCCTGGTACCAGGCGGCAATTCCATTGCCTTACGGTGGCTTCAAACCGGACTCGCGCGAGACGCTCGAGGTCACTTTCGGCAAGATGGACCTGTTCGGCTTCTTCGATCAAAACGCCATCGCCAGCGACGAAAGCCACCAGTTCCTCAACTCCGTTTTCGTGCACAACCCTTTGCTCGATGCCGGAGGGCAGGTCGGGACGGATGCCAACGGCTTCCAGCCGGGTGTCGTTGCCTCCTACGTCAATCACCGCAACAAACCAGAATACTGGCGAACGTCACTGGGCTTGTTCGGTGCCGGCGAGAATGCGAGCTACCAGAAGAGCTTCACCACACCGCTCCTGATGGGGCAGGTCGAAGCCAGCACCCATCTTTTCCCGGGCCTGCCTGGCCACTACCGACTCTATGCCTGGCGTCACGGCCAGGGCAGCCAGCTTGACGGCCGTACAGCAACACACGCCGGCTGGGGCTTCTCGATCGATCAGGCAGCGGGTGACAACCTGACTTTATTTACGCGCTATGGCCACCAGACGACTGGAACGGTGCGTTTCGACCGCGCACTGACGCTCGGCGGCGAAGTCAGTGGCTCGCCCTGGAACCGTGGTGCCGATGCCATCGGCGTGGCGTTTGGTCACCTCCGCACCAGCC
>CAZAOQ010000059.1:0-13790 GCA_964486795.1 uncultured Rhodocyclaceae bacterium | reverse complement strand
CCCCTGAAACCAGGCAGTTATCCCTTCTTTGGGGAATTCCATCCAGACACGGCAAAGGGTCGTATCGTCGCCAAGTAGCCTCCGTACCGTTCATTCCACCGCCATCTTCTCACCAGATCAACCTACCATGATCGCGAACTCGGCCTGCCCGACACCCGCCCTGCCGTTTGCCAAGGCCGGGGCGCCACCCAAAGCGCGGCGCCTTGCACGACTCGGCGAGGCCATGGTGCGCCATCGCCGAAAAATTCAGGCGGTGCAATGGGTCGTGGTGATGTCCTACATGGTGCTGGTGATCGTGCCCGCCTTCCAGCCGTTACCACCAGAAAGCGCGCACATCTGGAACAACCTGCGCCTGCTCGCGCAGTTTGCCTTCTGGGGTATCTGGTGGCCCGGCGTAATGCTGGCGACAATGCTGTTCGGGCGCGTCTGGTGCGGCGTGTTCTGCCCGGAAGGTACGCTCACCGAATGGGCAAGTCATCATGGCCTCGGCAGACCTGTACCACGCTGGTTGAAATGGTCAGGTTGGCCCTTCGTCGCTTTTACCTGCACGACGATTTACGGACAGCTCATCAGCGTCTATGAATATCCGACGGCAGCATTGCTGGTGCTGGGTGGATCGAGCGTCGCCGCACTCGTCGTGGGTCTCATCTACGGGCGTGGAAAACGCATCTGGTGCCGCCATCTCTGCCCGGCCAGTGGCGTTTTCGGTTTGCTGGCTAAAGTCGCCCCCGTGCACTTCCGCGTTGACCGTAGCGCCTGGGCTCACGCGACGCCAGCGGCCGCGTTATCTGTGAGCGCCCCCGTGACCATGGTTCGCCGTTCCTCAGCAGCGGTGAATTGTGCACCGCTCATCGACATCCGGCGCATGAACAGTGCCTCGGAATGCCACGCCTGTGGCCGTTGCGCGGGGCATCGTGGCGCCGTCGAACTAGCAGCCCGCACCCCATGGCAAGAGATCGTTGCACCACAGACCCGTGCCAGCACCAGCGAAGCACTGACGCTGATCTTCGGCGTGCTCGGTATTGCATCGGCGGCCTTCCAATGGCCCGTGAGTCCATGGTTCATCAAAACCAAGCTATTGATCGCCGGGGTTCTCATTGATGGCGAGCATTTCCTGCTGCTCGGCGACGACGCCCCTTGGTGGCTGCTGACGCACTACCCGGCAGCAAACGATGTGTTCACCTGGCTCGACGGCCTGCTGGTCATCGGCTACATCACGGGGGTCGGTGCGGTGCTCGGCGGCCTGGTGTGGGCTGCACTGGCGCTCGCGGTACGCTGCCTGAAGACATCGGAAGCGGGCGAACGACTAAGCTGGCAACGCCTCTCACTGGCACTGGTGCCACTTGCCGGCACAAGTATCTTCATCGGCTTGACGATG
This sequence comes from uncultured Rhodocyclaceae bacterium, assembly GCA_964486795.1. Lineage (GTDB taxonomy): Bacteria > Pseudomonadota > Gammaproteobacteria > Burkholderiales > Rhodocyclaceae > Sterolibacterium. The sequence continues at coordinate 12,412 of CAZAOQ010000059.1, read as the reverse complement.
CTCACCACAAGTCAGCTCAAGGCAGAAGGAATCACCCTGTCTTGGCTCACGGATCTGCGCGCCACACTGCTCGCTGGCGGTCTGCTGGCCTCAGCTGTAGTTGGCCTGCGCCTCATCATGAACAACGGCGGTGCAAGGCTGAATCACCTCGTCGCCGCCGTCCTCTTTCTGTCATCACTCGCCGTCATCGGCGGCAACTGGTATCAGGTGTTCTTCGTCTGGTAAAACGCCTGAATCCCTCTCTCCTCAGAATGCTGGCTTGTCATGCGCTTCGTCGTAGGCCTTGATGCCACCAAGGATCTCCTGCTTAGCTTCCTCAACACCAACCCAGCCGACCACCTTGACGAACTTGCCCGGCTCCAGATCCTTGTAGTGCTCAAAGAAATGGGAGATCTGATCGAGCAGAATCTGTGGCATGTCGCGATGGTTGACGATTTTGCGATACATGGGCGTCAACTTGTCCACCGGCACAGCGAGTACTTTCGCGTCTTCACCGGCCTCGTCTTCCATTTTCAGCATGCCGATTGGCCGGCAACGCACGACAACTCCAGGCGGCAGCGAAAACTGCGAGATGACCAGAACATCAACCGGATCGCCGTCGCCAGAGATGGTGTGCGGGATGTAGCCATAGTTGCAGGGATAATGCATGGCAGTCGACATGAAGCGATCAACAAATATCGCACCGGACTCCTTGTCCACTTCATACTTGATCGGATCGGAACGCATCGAAATCTCGACAATGACATTGAAATCGTTCGGCAAGTCCTTGCCGGAAGGCACGTGATCGAGACCCATGGTTTTCTCCGTAGAAAGTTAGCCTGCGATTATATCGTCGTACATGCGATAAATCACCCGAAAATCGGCGAGAATTCGCATCTACGGCCCTGTCGGTGCCATCTGTTGAATTGATCTGGAGTAGCTGGATGACCAACAACCTCACCACGGATTATGGAAATGGCATCATCGCCATCGACTCGGGCTACGGCCGTCCGAAGCTCGCAGCAATTCATTTGATGATTGAAGGCGACCGCGCCGCACTGATTGACACTGCCACCAATGCCGCCGTCCCACGCGTCATGGCAACGCTGACAGAACGAGGAATCCATCCCGATCAGGTTGATGCCATTATCCTCACCCACATCCACCTTGATCATGCCGGCGGTGCCAGCGCGCTTCTCAAACTGTTACCAAACGCACAACTGTTCGTCCATCCGCTCGGCGCACGCCATATCGCAGAACCTTCAAAACTCGTGGCGGGAACGATCGCCGTCTATGGCGCCGAGAAGTTCACCCGGATGTACGGCGAAATACTTCCAATCGATTCTGCACGAATCGTCGCAGTCCAGCACGGACAGCGTTTCGACCTCAACGGTCGAGAACTCATGATGCTGCACACGCCCGGCCATGCACGTCACCATATCTGCATTCGCGATGACCGCACCGGCCACATGTTTACCGGTGACACGTTCGGCCTCTCTTATCGAGAGTGTGACCGCGACGGACGCTGCTTCATCTGCCCGACAACGACACCGGTGCATTTCGACCCTGAGGCGCTACATCGTTCGATCGACCTGTTGATGTCCTACCAGCCAGAGGCCATGTACCTCACCCACTACGGCCAGGTCAGGGATACGCCGCGTCTGGCCGCCGATCTGCATCGCCTGATCGACACACTGGTAGCCGCCGCGAAACCACTGAAGAATGTCGGCGATGGTCGCCACGCTCTACTGAAGAAGGCCATCGAGGAAACAATGCTTGCCGAGGCCGTAAGCGCGAATTGGGGCTTGCAGGGTGCCGCGCTGTTACAGCTGCTCGACATGGATCTCGATCTCAATGCCCAAGGCCTGGGTGTCTGGCTCGACGGACTGAAGTAAGAAACGGCTTATGTCGGCAATTGCCAGGCGCCGGAGAATATCTTATCCGCCCAGAGCAAGGCGGTGATGGTTTTGGCATCGGTGATCTCACCATCGCGCACGGCAAGCAGCGCATCGGACAGTGACAGCTCGATCACTTCAAGAAACTCGCCGTGGTCGCGTTCGTGCCCGACGAAGACAAGGCCATGAGCCAAGAAGATTTCGATGCGCTCGTTTGAATAGCCGATACAAGGGTGCATAACGCCGAGATGGCGCCAATGCTTGGCCTTGTACCCGGTTTCCTCACGCAGTTCACGGCGCGCCGTATCAAGTGGCGGCTCACCATGGTCGATCTTGCCCGCAGGTAGTTCGAGGAAGACTTGGCCAAGCGGGTAGCGGAACTGTCTCTCGAAGAGCAACTTGCCATTGTCCACCGTCGCCAGCATGACGACCGCACCCGGATGGACGATATGTTCGCGCAGGCTCTCACCGCCGTCGGGCAGGCGCACCTTGTCGGAATGCACCGTCAGCAGCTTGCCCCGATAGACCTCCTCACTCGAGATACGCGTCTCGATGAGGTACTTGTCATCCTCAGCGGTCATTTGATGCAACGAAAGAAAGCGGTGCAGGAAAACCGCCGCCCAGCCCGAGTATCAGGAACCGGAAGGCGGTGAAGATCAGAGCGAACGTAAGAGACTGACCGTACCGAGGAACATCGCAGCCTGCGGGAACAGGCCCAGCACGGCAACGGCAATGCCATTCAGGGAAAGCAGCAGGCGCATGTCAAAGCTGGCCTGGATAGGCGACTTGTCGACCGGTGCGTCGGCATACATTAGCTTAACGATGCGAAGGTAGTAGAACGCACCGATCAGCGAGAACATCACCGCCACGAGTGCCAGCCAGGTCTGGCCGGTATCAACGACGGCGAGCAGGACAAGAAACTTTGCCCAGAAACCAATGAAGGGCGGGATACCCGCCATTGAGAACATCAAGATGGCCATCATCGCAGCAAACCACGGACTACGCTGGTTAAGGCCTTTGAAATCGACGATATTCTCGGCCTCGTGACCCGCGCGCGACAGCAGCATAATCATGCCGAATCCGCCGAGCGTCATCAACACATAGGAAATGATGTAGTACAGCGAAGCACTGTAGGCCGCGATGGCGCGGTTCGGGTCGACGTTGCCACCGACGACACCACTCAGCAGGCCGAGCAGCATAAATCCCATATGGGAAATTGCCGAGTAAGCCAACATGCGCTTGATATTGGTCTGGGCGATCGCGGCGAGATTGCCGATGGCGATCGAGAGTACCGCCATGAACATCAGCATGAGCTGCCACTGGCCGGCCAGATCGAACAAGCCATACACCAGCAGGCGCATCGCCATCGCAAAGGCGGCTAGTTTTGGGGCAGAACTGATGAACAGTGTGATCGCGGTAGGTGCACCGTGGTAGACGTCGGGAATCCACATATGAAAAGGCACAACGCCAAGCTTGAAGGCGATCCCTGCCACAAGGAAAACCAAACCGAACATCAGTACGCTCTTGTTGGCCACACCCTGATAGAGCGCCTGGGCGATGCCACCGATTTCCATCGTACCTGTCGCACCGTAGATCATGGACAAGCCATAGAGCAAGAGGCCCGAAGCAAGAGAACCGAGTACGAAATACTTCATTGCTGCCTCGGTAGCACGCGCGGAATCGCGATCCAACGCCACCAGCGCATAAAGCGACAAGGAAAGTAGTTCGAGGCCGAGGTAGAGACTGACGAGATGGCTGGCGGAAATTAACACCATCATGCCGAGCACGCCGAACAGCACCAGAACGTAATACTCGGTTTTCTCAAGGCCACGTGTCGCAAGGTAACCCCGGTTGTAAACAATCATGACGATGACCGTGATATCGACCAGCAGCTTCAGCAGATTGGCCAGCGAGTCGCTGACGAACATATTGCTGAAGGTCAGCACCACTTGTCCGTCGATCAACATGGTGAAGGAAATCAACGCGCAACCGACCAGCGTGGCCTGTGTTAGTAGCGAGATCATCCAGCGCTGCGCCTGTGGCAGGATCAGGTCGATCAGCAGGATCGCACACGCCATCGCGAGGAGAAAAATCTCCGCGGAAGCGGGGTAAAAATCAGGCATGACGAAGTTCATGTTCAGTTCTCTTTGACCAGGCCCAGGACGCTCAATACAGCTTGCTGACCGCCACATGCTTGAGCAGGTGGTCGACCGAGGCGTGCATCACATCAGTAAAGGGAAGCGGGTAGAGGCCCATGCCGAGTACGCACAGTGCCAACATCCCAAGGATGAAGAATTCGCGGCCATTGATATCGGTCATTCCGGCAACATGGTCGTTAGCGACCGGACCGAAAACGACACGCTTGTACATCCAAAGCGAGTAAGCGGCGCCAAGGATGAGCGTGATTGCGGCACCAAAACCAACCCAGAAGTTGTACTTAACCGCGCCGAGAATCACCATGAACTCTCCGACGAAGCCTGAGGTCGCTGGCAGACCCGAGTTGGCCATCGAGAACAACAGGAAGAAGGCGGCGAACTTCGGCATGGTATTCACCACGCCGCCGAAGTCAGCGATCTGCCGGCTGTGCAGACGGTCGTACATGACGCCAATACAAAGGAACATCGCGCCGGAAATGAAGCCATGCGAAATCATCTGTACCAGCGCGCCTTCCATACCGATCTGGTTGAAGATGAAGAAGCCAAGAGTAACGAAACCCATGTGGGAGATCGACGAATAGGCGACGAGTTTCTTCATGTCACCCTGCACTAACGCCACGAAGCCGATATACACCACCGCGGTCAACGACAACGCAATCATCATTCCGGACAGCAGGTGACTTGCGTCAGGCAGGATGGGCAGCGAGAACCGCACGAAGCCGTATGCACCGAGCTTCAGCATGATCGCCGCCAGAACGACCGAGCCGCCGGTTGGCGCTTCCACGTGAGCATCGGGCAACCAGGTATGCACGGGCCACATCGGCACCTTGACGGCAAATGCGATCAGGAAAGCGACGAACAGCCAGGTCTGCGCCGAGAGGCCGAGTGGCAGCATGTGCCAGTCGAGGATGTTGAAGCTACCCGATTGCAGGAACAGGTACATCAGCGAGAGCAGCATCAACAACGAGCCCGCCAACGTGTAGAGGAAGAACTTGAAGGCGGCATAGACACGGTTTGAACCGCCCCAAACGCCAATGATGATGTACATCGGGATCAGCGATGCTTCAAAGAACACATAGAACAACATGCCGTCCAGCGCACAGAAGATGCCATTCATCAGGCCCGACATCACCAGGAAGGCGGCCATATACTGCGAGGTTTTGCGCTCAATGACCTGCCAACCGGCCAGGACGACGAGGATAGTAATAAAGCTGTTAAGCAGAATGAAAAGCATCGAGATGCCATCGACGCCAAGAAAGTAATGGATGTTGTATTGCGGAATCCACGGCGCCTGCTCGACGAACTGCATCGCGCTCTTCGTGTTATCGAAGTTCAAATAGAGCGGAATGGTGACGAGGAAGCCGGCCAGCGCAGCCAACAAGGCAATGATCCTGGCGAGACCGGCATTTCGGTCGGAGCCCGTGGCGAGTACGACCATCGCACCCACGATGGGCACCCAGATCGAAAGGCTAAGAAGGTTTGAAGCGATCATCTCGGTAAGTTCCTGTCGGGCATCCGGTCTATTAAGCGTGTTTTAAGTTTATGCATGTCAATCGCATCGCACGCTCAAGCCCGGAAGACCCACAGCGTCAGTAGAACAAAGACGCCGAATATCATCATGAAGGCATATTGGTAGATGTGACCCGTCTGCAGCAGCCGCGAAACCGAGGAAATCCAGCCCACGACACGGGCCGATCCATTGACCAGCAGGCCATCGATCAGCAGCTGGTCCCCACCTTTCCAGAGACCGCGTCCGACGCTCCGCGAGCCGCCGGCAAACACCACTTCGTTGAACTTATCAAAGTAGTACTTGTTCTCGAGAAGGGTGTAAATCGGCTTGAATGTGGTCATGATCATCGCCGGAATATCCGGTCGCTTCAAATAGAAGAACCAGGCTAAAACGACTCCGGCTACTGCCAGGAAGAATGGAAGCTGGCTCATGCCATGGATCGCCATGGCGGTAGCACCGTCAAACTCTTTCTTCATGTGAACCAACGCATGGTGTTCTTGTGCCACTTGAATGACGCTGCCGAAGTAGTCACCGTAGAGCATCGGCTCGATGGCAATGTAACCGATGACCAGCGACGGGATGGCCAGCATCACCAAAGGCAGCCAGACTACCCAGGGCGACTCGTGCGGCTTACCGCTATGGTGATCATCGGGATGATTGTCGTGGTGGCCATCATCGTGAGGCACCTGGTCGTAACGTTCCTTGCCATGGAAGACCAGGAAGTACATCCGGAAGGAGTAGAAAGCAGTCACAAACACACCGGCAACGACAGCGAAATAGGCGAAACCTGAGCCGGGAAGATCCGACAGGGCGACCGCTTCGATAATCGAATCCTTCGAGTAAAAACCCGAGAGAAAGGGCAGGCCGATCAGCGCAAGCGAACCAATCAGCGAAGTGATCCACGTGATCTTCATGTGCTTCCAGAGACCACCCATGTAACGGATGTCCTGGTTATGGTGGCAGCCGATGATCACGGAGCCCGCACCAAGGAACAGCAATGCCTTGAAGAAAGCGTGCGTCATCAGGTGGAACACCGCCACCGAGTAGGCGGAAGCGCCGAGCGCAACCGTCATGTAACCGAGCTGCGACAAGGTGGAGTACGCGACCACACGCTTGATGTCGTTCTGGATGATGCCGAGGAAACCCATGAACAGCGCGGTAATGGCACCGATCACCATGATGAAGGACAGTGCCGCCTCGGAGAGCTCGAACAGCGGCGACATGCGCGTCACCATAAAGATGCCGGCCGTCACCATGGTTGCCGCATGAATCAACGCGGAAATCGGCGTTGGACCTTCCATCGAATCCGGCAGCCAGACGTGAAGTGGGAACTGAGCGGATTTACCCATGGCGCCGATAAACAGGCAGATACAAATCACAGAGATTAGCAGCCAGGGCGTACCGGCGAAGAGTTCGATGGACTGCCCGGCGAGTAGTTCGCGCTGCGCAAAGACCTGCGCGTAATCAAGCGTGCCTGCATAGGCCGCGATCAGGCCAATACCCAAAAGGAAACCGAAGTCACCGACCCGGTTGACCATAAAGGCTTTCAGATTGGCATAAATTGCTGTCGGCCGCGTGTACCAGAAGCCGATCAGTAGATAGGAAACGAGGCCGACCGCTTCCCAGCCAAAAAACAGCTGGAGGAAGTTGTTTGACATCACCAGCATCAGCATTGAGAAGGTGAACAGCGAGATGTAGCTGAAGAAACGCTGATAGCCTGGGTCGTCGTGCATATAGCCGACCGTATATACGTGCACCATCAAAGAGACGAAGGTGACCACGAGCATCATCATGGTGGTCAGGGGATCGATCAGGAAGCCGACCTCCAGCTTGAGGCCACCCGTTTCCATCCAGCTATAGACAGTGCCGTTGTAGAGATGACCTGCCTGCACATCCTGGAAGATCAGGACAGATGCGACGAAGGCAATGGTGACACCGAGTATGGTCACCACATGGGCACCACTGCGACCGATCATTTTTCCAAACAAACCGGCCAAGATGGCACCGAACAACGGCGCCAGCGGCACGATCAAATAAAGCGTATGCATGTCCATGACGCGGGCTTATCCCTTGAGGCTGTCGAGATCGTCGACATGGATGGTGGAAAGATTACGGAACAGCGCCACCAGAATCGCCAGTCCGATGGCCGACTCTGCAGCCGCCACCGCGAGAATAAAAAAGACGAACAACTGGCCGTTGGCATCACCAAGGTAGTGCGAGAACGCGACAAAGTTCATGTTCACGGCCAGAAGCATCAGCTCGATGGCCATCAGCAGCACGATGAGGTTCTTGCGATTGAGGAAGATGCCCACGATGCTGATCGAAAACAGGATCGCACCGAGGATCAGATAGTGAGAAAGAGAAAGCGTGCCCATGTCGGTTTCCTTATTCCTTTTCCGCCGGTGCTGCAGGCGTTTCCTTCTCAAACGCCATCTTGACAAGGCGGATGCGCTCGCTGCTCTTCACCGCGACCTGCGCCGGGACGCTCTGTGACTTGCTGTCACTGCGGCGGCGATGAGTAATCAAAACGGCGGCAATGATGGCCACAAGCAGCACGACCGAAGCAAGTTCAAACGGATAGACATAATCAGTGAACAGCAAGCGTCCCAGTTCCTTGGTGTTGCTGTAATTTGCATCAAAATCGACCGGTGTCGGCATGGCCTCTACCGAGAAATAGCGCCCACCGAGCACCATGGCCATCTCGATCACCATCACAAAACCGATACCTGCACCGAGCGGCAGGTAGTTCCAGAAGCCCTCACGCAATCTTTCGATATTGATGTCCAGCATCATGATGACAAACAGGAACAGCACCATCACGGCACCGACATACACCATGATCAGCGCGATCGCGAGGAACTCCGCCTGTAGCAGCATCCAGATACCGCTTGCGGTAAAGAACGCCAATACCAAAAAGAGGACCGCATGTACCGGGTTACGTGCCGTAATCACGCGCAGACTGGCGACAACCATCACCGTGGCGAGAAAATAAAAAATTGTGCTCTTGACGTCCATAATTTTCGTGCAGCGAAAGAGGCGATGAGCGGCCCCTCTTTCGCTGCACTTCACTCCTTACCTGTATTTGGCGTCCTGCTCGCGATCTTTTGCGATCTGGGCTTCGTTTTTATCGCCTACGGCGAGCAACATCTGTTTGGTGTAGTAAAGGTCGCCGCGCGCTTCACCGTGATATTCGAAAGTACGCGTCTGGACAACAGCATCCACCGGACAGGCCTCTTCGCAGTAACCGCAGAAGATGCACTTGGTCAGGTCGATGTCATAACGCGTCGTGCGCCGCGAGCCATCCTCGCGCTCGGCTGTTTCGATGGTGATCGCCATCGCCGGGCAAGCTGCTTCACAGAGCTTGCAGGCAATGCAACGCTCCTCACCGTTCGGATAACGGCGCAGTGCATGCAGTCCGCGGAAACGGTTGCTCTGTGGCGTCTTCTCTTCCGGATACTGGATTGTAAACTTTGGCGCGAACAAATAGCGCCATGTCACCACCATGCCTTTGCGCAGATCGGACAGGAAGAGACTATTGATAAATTGTTTCATCGCACCCATGGCGTCACTTCCAGATGTTGAACGGTGACATCATCCAGACACCGATAACCAGCACCCAGGCCATGCACAGCGGCAGGAACACCTTCCAGCCGAGGCGCATGATCTGGTCGTAGCGGTAACGCGGGAAAGTCGCGCGGTACCAGAGGAAGCCGAATAGCAGCGCAGCCGTCTTCAGCGCAAGCCAGACGAAGCTGTCGGGCAGGAAGCTGAACGGTGAGAGCCAGCCGCCGAGGAAGAAGATCGCAGTCATGATCGAGACAAAGATCATGTTCGCGTATTCGGCGAGGAAGAACAGTGCGAAGGTCATGCCGGAGTATTCGACCATGTGGCCCGCGACGATTTCCGATTCGCCTTCAACGACGTCGAACGGCGCGCGATTGGTTTCGGCAACACCGGAGATCAGATAGACGAGGAACATCGGCAGCAGCGGCAACCAGTTCCATGAAAGAAACTGCACCGGCGTGTTGGAGAGCATGCCCTTGCCCTGGCCGTGAACAATGTCAGTCAGATTCAGACTGGCTGAAATCATCAAAACGCTGATCAGCGCGAAGCCCATGGCGATTTCATAGGACAGCATCTGCGCCGTCATTCGCATGGCGCCGAGGAAAGCATACTTCGAGTTTGAAGCCCAACCAGCGATTATCGCTCCATAGGCACCCATCGAAGAAATTGCCAGGATGTAGAGCACGCCGGCGTCGATGTTAGCCAAGACGTAGCCATCGGAGAAAGGCACTGCCGCCCAGATTGCCAGCGCTGGCGCGAAAGCCAGCACGGGGCCGACGATGAACAGCGCCTTGCTCGACTTCGAAGGGATGATGATTTCCTTGAACATCATCTTCAGTGCGTCGGCAAACGGCTGCAACAAACCCAGGGGACCGATGCGGTTCGGACCGATACGGACATGCATGAAGGCGAGGATCTTGCGCTCGGCGTAAGTCATGTAGGCCACGCTGAGCAGCAGCGGAACCAGAACGCCGATGATCTTCACCAGCGTCCACACCAACGGCCAGAACGAGCCAAACATTTCCGGAATCATTTTGAGCGTATCCATCATGCACGCTCCACGGTCAGTTCACCCACCATGGCGCCAAGCCCGGCAGTGGCGGAATGTGCGGCAGCAATCCGCACGCAACCATCGGGAACGCCCACATCAAGCTGCGCGACCAGTGAGACGCCCCCCCCGCCCTGACTGACCTTGACCGGTTGGCCAACAGTGAGGCCAAGCTGGGTCAGTGTTGCAGTATTCATACGTGCAGTGGGTAGCGCGGCATCAGGGCTTTTCTGCAGGCTACCCGCGCGGCGAACCAGCGCGTCAGCAAAGTAGGTCGGCACATCGGCGATTCGTTCCAGATCCCTTACTGTCGCTGCAATATCCAACACCACGCCATCGGCCTGGTTGTTCAGGCAAGGGGCGGCGACGAACTCGGGATTGCCGGGCAGCACTTCAGTGCGCACGTCCTCGCTGCTGTTCTGATCAAAGCCAGGGAGTTCAAGCAGATTACCGAGTACGCGCAGCACCTTCCAACCTGGGCGAGTATCGCCCAGTGGTTTGACCACAGCGTTGAAGCTCTGCACGCGGCCTTCGGTACTCACGAAGCTGCCGGAAGTCTCGGTGAAGGGCGCTATCGGCAACAACACATCGGCGTACTCCAGTGCTGCGGCTGACTTGAACGGCGACATGACGACAACCGTTGCAGCCTGCTTCATTGCAAGCAGTGCCTGCTGCGGATCGGCGCAATCGAGTTCAGCTTCGGTGTGCAACAACAAATAGCCCTTGAGCGGCTGGGCCAGCATCTGCGCGGCATTCAGGCCACCTGGCTGCACCACGGCGCCGGCAACATATGCGCCAACACTATTAGCGGCATCGCCGAGGTAGCCGAAGCGTGCACCGGTAATGGCAGCGAGCTGCTGCACCAGTGCATGCAGCGTGGCAGCCTGGGCATGTTGCTGGGCGAAGTTGCCGAGGAATATCCCGCCATTGCTGCCTGAAATCAGGCTGGCGGCAATTTTCTGTGCTTCTGCACCGACGCTGACACCGGCCAGCGCGCCATCAACATCAACAGCCACACCCTTCTGCTCGGCCGCGGACTTGACGATTTGCGCCAACAGTTGTGGCAGTTGCGACGGTGCGGCGATCGCCTTGGCATACAGCTTGATGAGATTGTCGTCATCACCTGCGTGCACCAACGACACCTGCGCGCCACGCTTCGCGGACTGGCGCAGACGCTGAGCAAGCAGCGGATGATCCTTGCGCAGAAAGCTGCCAATCACCAGCACACGGTCCAGCGTTGAGACCTCAGCGATCTTCATACCCAGCCAAGGCGCCCCGGCGAGCTTGCCGTCGAGGGAGAAATCGGTTTGACGCAAACGCGTATCGATGTTGCCAGCTGCATTTCCAGACATGCCACGCATCAACTTCTGTGCGAGGAACAGCTCTTCGAGCGTCGCCTGTGGCGCAGCCAGTACGCCCAGCGCGCTACCGCCGTGATTCTTGACGATGTCCCGGAAGGCGTGGGCGACGTAGTCGAGCGCACGCGCCCAGTCGACCTCGTGCCACTCACCGCCGTGCTTGAGCATCGGTTTGGTGAGCCGTTCGGTGGAGTTCAGACCTTCGTAGGCGAAGCGATCCTTGTCCGACAGCCAGCACTCGTTGACATCTTCATTTTCCAGCGGTAGCACGCGCATAACGCGGTCGTTTTTGACCTGGACGATGAGGTTGCTGCCAAGACCGTCATGCGGGCTGACCGACTTGCGCCGCGCCAACTCCCAGGTACGCGCACTGAAGCGAAAGGGCTTCGAGGTCAATGCGCCAACCGGACAAAGATCAATGATGTTGCCGGAGAGCTCGGATTCGATTGAACCCTCGATGAACGGCATGATCTCGGCATGCTCGCCCCGATTGGCCTGACCGAGTTCCATCTGACCGGCAATTTCCTGCAAGAAGCGGACGCAGCGTGTGCAGTGAATGCAGCGCGTCATGTCAGTGCTGATCAGCGGGCCGAGGTTCTTGTTAACCACGACGCGCTTCTCTTCCTCATAGCGCGTACCGCTGCAACCGTAACCCACCGAAAGATCCTGCAACTGACATTCGCCACCCTGGTCGCAGATCGGGCAATCGAGCGGATGATTGATCAGCAAAAACTCCATCACGCCCTTCTGCGCCTTGACGGCGAGATCAGAATGCGTAAAAACCTTCATGCCATTGGTCACCGGCGTCGCACAAGCAGGCATCGGCTTGGGTGCCTTCTCGACCTGAACCAGGCACATGCGGCAGTTGGCCGCGATGGACAGCTTCTTGTGGTAGCAGAAGT
>CAZAOQ010000058.1:9754-16953 GCA_964486795.1 uncultured Rhodocyclaceae bacterium | reverse complement strand
GGCGCGGCTTGTCGAACTTGTAATACTGCGCCGCCCACATCTGGTGCTGGCCGACATCGGAGGTCACGATGGCGTCGCCACCCGTCACCTCGTAGAGCTTTTCGATGACAAACTGCGGCATGATGACCTTGCTGCCCTGCTTGTACTTGAGGCACTTCTTCGAACGCCAGCCCTCGATTTCTTTCCACCAGGCCGCCAGCGCCTTGGCGTCAGGACGCCATTCACCCGCTGCCAGCAATTTCTGCATGTCGTCAAGCACGTCGGAGAGGTTGCCGACGATGGGTATATCCACCTTCACGCGCTTCGAGATCGACGACGGATCGATATCGATATGGATGATCTTGCGCTGCACCTGGTTGAAGTGCTCAGGATTACCGATGACGCGGTCGTCGAAGCGCGCACCAACTGCCAGCAACACGTCGCAGTGCTGCATGGCCATATTGGCCTCAATGGTGCCGTGCATGCCGGGCATGCCGAGAAACTGCTGGTCAGTGGCAGGATAGCCGCCGAGTCCCATCAGCGTATTGGTGATTGGCAAACCGAGCATTCTGGTCAGATTGGTCAGCTTTTCTGCAGCATCGGAAAGAATCACGCCGCCACCGCTGTAAATCATCGGCCGCTTCGCTTCCATCAGCAGTTGCAGGGCCTTCTTGATTTGCCCTGCATGACCCTTGGTGACCGGGTTGTAGGAGCGCATGCTCACAGACTTCGGATAGGAATACTCGCACTTCTGGGCAGTAATGTCCTTCGGAATATCCACCAGCACCGGACCCGGGCGGCCCGTTCGGGCAATATAAAAGGCTTTCTTGAGGGTTTCCGCGAGATCCTTGACGTCCTTGACCAGGAAGTTGTGCTTCACACAGGGGCGAGTAATACCCACGGTGTCGGCTTCCTGGAAAGCATCCTGACCGATGTAATGCGTCGGTACCTGGCCGCTGATTACCACCATCGGGCTCGAATCCATGTGGGCCGTAGCGATCCCGGTCACGGCATTGGTGACGCCTGGCCCGGAAGTGACCAAACAGACACCCACCTTGTGCGACGAACGCGAATAAGCGTCGGCCGCATGGACGGCTGCCTGTTCATGGCGGACCAGGATGTGCTTAATCTGATCCTGCTTGAACAGTTCATCGTAAATGAACAGGACCGAGCCGCCAGGATAGCCGAACACGTGTTCGACCTTTTCTTCCTGCAAGCACCTGATTACTATTTCTGCACCAGTCAAGAGCATCTTATTTCCCGAGACACATTAATTCGCTAAAACGCGTCACATTACTGTCTGAAGTGCGTTTGGTCAAGGCATTACCTTAGTAAGGTCTTCCTCGCAAAGCTGACAAAGTAGCCCCAAACGGGTTAATCTTGCGCCTTTTCCAATAGCCACGCTCTGGCGACCGGAGTCTTTTCTGGCCACTCACACCGAACTTTCCGACTTTCTCGCAGACGTCGAGCGCCGCGCGTTCAAGCAGGCGATGTTTGCCGTCCGCAATGAGGAACAGGCGCTCGATATCGTCCAAGACGCGATGCTCAAGCTCGCAGAGCACTATGGCGACCGGCCATCGTCCGAGTTTCCGATGCTGTTCCAGCGCATCCTGCAGAACACCATCCGTGACTACTACCGTCGCCAGAAAGTGCGCTCGACGTGGACCACGCTCCTATCCGCGCTGACACCGAGCGGCAGCGAAGATGAGGAACATGATCCACTTGACACAATGGTGATTGAAAACACTGGCATTGCCACCCCACACGCACGCCTTGAACAGACACAAGTCATTGCAGCCATTGAAAAAGCCATTGAAAAACTACCTGCGCGTCAACGCGAAGCCTTCCTCATGCGTTACTGGGAAGAGATGGGTATTGCCGAAACTGCTGCCGCTATGGGCTGCACCGAAGGCAGCGTAAAGACGCACTGCTCGCGAGCGACGCAAACGCTGGCGGCAGCGCTCAGACTGAAAGGGATCGAACCATGAATGACAATCTGCGTGACGAACAACAGTTCGCCTACAAGGTGAGGCATCAACTCGACCATGGTGCCGACCAACTCGACGCCCTCACCCTGAACAAACTCATGAGCGCCCGGCAGAACGCCCTGGCGCACAAGAAGGCAGTGGTTACCGGACTCAGCTTGGCCGGCGTCAGCCATGTCGTAAACGACATCCTGATGCCGCAGGCCCGGACCCTCTTTGCCCTGCTCGCGCTGGCGACGGGCGTGGTCAGTACGTATTACCTGACCAACTTCCAGCTAGCAGAGGAAAACGAGGAAATCGACAGCGCCCTGCTGGCCGACGACCTGCCGATCAACGCCTATCTGGACCACGGCTTCCACGCATGGCTCGAACAAGCGCAAACCGAACGTTCCGCAGAGTCGCTGGCGGAATAAGCCTGGCCTTGGCGCTCGCCCTGGCGCTGCCGGCTCCGGCCAGCGCCACGATTGTCATGCCGGCTATCAGCCAACCCAACTGGGCTGAACTGAGTGCCAAGCAACGTGAAATCCTGATGCCTTTGTCTGGCGAATGGGATCAGCTCGAATCCTTTCGCCGCAAAAAATGGCTGGGTATCGTACAGCGCTATCCGGCAATGACCCCGAACGAACAACAACATGTGCAGCACCGCATGAAGGCGTGGATCGGCCTGTCGTCAGCAGAGCGCCGGCAAGCCCGCGAGGGCTTCAAGACCCTGCAGAAAACGCCACCGGAAAGCCGCGAGGTCATCAAGCAGCGATGGCAGGAATATAAAAAACTGCCTGACGACGAGAAGGAGCGTCTGCGCAAGCTTGGCCCCAAGCCCGCTATCAAGGCGCAGGTCAAGAGCGCTGCCGGCAGCAAGCCGCTGACGCTGACACCAGTGACACCCGTAACGCCGTTGGCGCTACCGCCTGCCAAGTCAGTGCCAACGACCACTTCTCCGGCACCGGAGACAGCCACAGCACAACCCCTCCCGTCAAAGCCTTGACGTCCGGGTTCGGCATCAGCGTGCCGATCTGATATCTTCGTGAGCCGCTCCCAACTGCCGCGTTCAGGCAGCACACGCATCGCCATGCCGACCGCTAACACACCCACCCTGCTCCGCCGCTTCGCCAGCATGCTCTACGAGTCGCTACTGCTCGTCGGGGTAATCGCCGTACTGGTGCTAATGCCTCACATCATCTACGCGATGAATGTCGGCCAGGCGGCGGCGCCATGGCTACTGCAACTCCATTTAATCGTGGTGCTTGGCGCGTATTTCGTCTGGTTCTGGCATCACGGTGGCCAGACGCTAGCAATGAAAACCTGGAAGATACGGCTCGTCGATGTGCAAGGCAGAACTGTAAGCACCGGACGCGCCCTGCTCCGCTACGTCTTTTGCTGGCCCTCGTTGTTCCTATTCGGCGCTGGCCTGCTCTGGGCGCTCTTTGACAGCGAAAGACAATTTCTCCACGACCGTCTGTCCGGCACGCGACTGACCCGCGCCGATCTTTCCCCCAGTATCAGCGACGCTCCACCCACCACATCATCCCGCCTGCCGCGAAAAGAAAAATCGCACTCGGCGTAATCGCCGACCAGAACGGAGGCCAGTCATTGATGGCGCCGAGACTCGAAAACAAACCGTTGAGCATGTGAAAGGTGATGCCGAGCATGATGCCGGCGAATACTTTGATACTTACCGCCCCCATGCGATCCTGCATGTAAGCGAAAGGCAATGCCAGTGCCATCATCACCAGGACGGCCAGCGGATAGATCAGCTTCTTCCACAAGGCAATCTCGTAACGCTGCGTCTTCTGCTGATTCTCCTGCAGGTGGCGGATGTACTGCCAGAGATTGATGAAGGACATCCGCTCCGGCACCACCATCAGCACCGAGAGAATGTTGGGATTCAGCGCCGAATGCCAGACCAGGCTTGGCAGCCGGCGCACTTCAGTCCGATCGACCTCGAATACCGTCTGCACCACATTCCCGAGTCGCCACGCATCGGGTGGCAGATATTCACCGTCCTCCGCCTCGCTGATCGAATGCAGCTGATGGTTCTTATCGAACTCGTAGATGCGCACTCCGCGCAATCGCGTATCGGGCAGCACATCGCGGACATTGACGAAGCTCGTCTCATCCTTGACCCACAGGCCGGAGCGGAACTCCTGCGCCACCACGGAGCTCATCGCCTTGAGCCGCAACTGCTGCGCAGCGCGTTCCGCCGGTGGTGCGACAAATTCACCGATCACGAAAATTACCGCGACAAACAGCAAGCCAAGCCGGGTCAGCGACAGCAGCAGGGCCCGTGTTGACAGTCCAGAAGTGCGCAGCACGGTGATTTCCGAATGTCGCGCGAGCAGCGTCAGTGCATAGAGCGAACCAATCAGCACGGCGATCGGGAACAGCTCGTAAATACGCCCCGGCATCGTCAGCAGCACGAAGCCCGCAGCATGCTGCAACTGATAGCCACCCTTGCCGATGTCCTCAAATTCGTGGATCAGGTCAAAGAACGCGAAGAGCATCAGAAAAGCCGCGAGCACCAGCGCTGTACCGACATAGATTTCCCGCGCGAGATAGCGCTCATAGACCTTCAGCGCCACAACCGCCCCCACGAGAAAACCACCAGTCGGCGCCAGAACAACAGCAGCAAGAGGGCGAACATGACCACATGCACCAGCCAGACGCCGATCTCGAAGCTTAGTCGCCCCTGCGTCACCCAGGCCTGGCTGACGCTGATGAGATTGCTGTAGATCATGTAGGTCAGGATGGCGAAGATCAAATTATTGGTACGCCCGGCACGCGGATTGACGAAGGAAAGTGGAATCGCCAGAAGCGCCAAGTTAAGTGCCGCCAGCGGAATGCCGATACGCCAGAGCACCTCACCGAGATTCTGTCGCGTCGGATTATTGATCAGCTTCAGCAAGGACAAACTCTTCGGCGTCTCGACAAAACCCTGCGATTCACGCGTTTCCACGCGAACAGCATAGCGCTCGAATTCCATAACGCGGTAATCAGCCTGACCCGGCGCCCCCTCATAACGGCGTCCGTTTTCGAGCACCAGGAAGCGATCGCCGTTCTCCATGGTCTGCTGACGTCCCTGCGCCGCCGCCATAATCCCGAGCCGGCCATGCTGCACGGAGCTGATAAAGACGTTCTTGACCAACCCCTCATTGCCGGCCGCCGCCTCGACGAAGAAAACGCGGTCGGCCATCGAGGACTCCCTGAAGGTCCCCGGCGAAACCTGGGAAACATCGTCACGACTTTTCAGCTTCTGACGAAACTCCGCGCTCTTCGACAGCGCCCACGGCGAGAGGAACATCGACAGCGTAGCGATAATGACCACGAAGGGAACGGCGAAGGTCATCACCGGTCGGATCCAGGCCGTCAACGGCACGCCACTGGCAAACCAGACGACCATCTCTGAATCGCGGTAAGCGCGCGACAGCGACAGCAGCACGGCAATGAACAGCGTCAGCGACAACAGCACTGGCAGATAATTGATTGCACCAAAGCCGAGCAGCGCCACTACGGCCTCCGAGGCGAGCTTGCCACCCGCCGCCTCGGCGAGCAGACGGATCAACTGCGTCGTCAGCAGAATGGCGAACAACGCGACAAAGACCGCGATGGAAGTATTGGCGAACTCGCGCAGGGCCGCGCGCTGGTAGATCATTCTTGTCTTTGACTTTTGGTGATAAATTTAGTGATAATCAAAAAATAAGCTGATTTTCACCAATCATGCAACGACGACAATCGTCTGCCCGAATCGGCGATGTCCGGCTCCAGAAAATAGTGCGGGCCGAAAAAAATGGGCTTCGCCGCGCACCCAGCCTGACGACGAGCACAAGACCGAATGAACGGAATGAACAATCAGCCCGACCAAAAGGAGGAGTAAACCGTGGAATTTAGCATAAAAAGTGGCAGCCCGGAAAAGCAGCGCAGCGCCTGTGTGGTCGTGGGTGTGTTCGAGCCGCGCAAGCTCTCGACTCCCGGCGAAATCCTCAACAAGGCCAGCAACCAGTACATTTCCGACTTGCTGCGACGCGGCGATCTCGAAGGCAAGAGCGGCACCACGCTGCTGCTGCACAACGTCCCCGGTACGCTGTGCGACCGCATCCTGCTGGTCGGTCTCGGCAAGGAAAAAGAATTCCGCGAAAAGGAATACCGCGAGGCCGTCGCCACCGCCGTACGCATGCTCAATGAAATCGGCGCCTTCGATGCCACCATCACCCTGACCGAGCTCCCCGTAAAAAAACGCGACCTGCCCTGGCGCATCCGCCAGACGGTGCTGATCGTTTCCGAAACGCTCTACCGCTTCGACCGCTTCAAGTCGAAGAAGGACGAAGTGCGCCGCCCGCTGCGCAAGCTGACACTCGCAGTGGAAAGCCGCACCGACCTATCTGCCGCCGAACTGGCGCTCAACCAGGGCTACGCCATTGCCAGCGGGATAAACCTCACTAAAGACCTCGGCAATCTGCCGGGCAATATCTGCACGCCAAGCTACCTCGCCGAACAGGCCCAGGAACTTGGCAAGGAATACAAGCTCGGCGTTGAAGTGCTGGAGCGCGACGACATGGAAAAGCTCGGCATGGGCTCCTTCCTCGCGGTCGCCCGCGGCACGCACCAGCCGCCCAAGCTGATCGTCATCAAGCATGAGGGCGGCAAGCCGGGTGACAAGCCTGTCGTCCTCGTCGGCAAGGGCATCACCTTTGACAGCGGTGGCATTTCGCTCAAACCGGCACCGGACATGGACGAGATGAAGTACGACATGTGCGGCGCTGCCAGCGTCCTTGGCACCATGAAGGCCATCGCCCAGATGGACTTGCCGCTGAATGTCGTCGGCATTATCCCGACTACCGAGAACATGCCCGGCGGCAACGCCACACGTCCCGGCGATATCGTCACCTCGATGTCCGGCCAGACCATCGAAATTCTCAATACCGACGCCGAAGGCCGCCTGATCCTCTGCGACGCGCTGAGCTACGCCGAACGCTTCGAGCCCGCCTGCGTTATCGACATCGCCACACTCACCGGCGCCTGCGTTATCGCGCTGGGCCACGTTGCCAGCGGCCTCCTCGCCAACGACGATGGCCTTGCCCGTGAGTTGCTGCACGCCGGCCAGAACGCCTACGACCGCGCCTGGCAGTTGCCACTCTGGGAAGACTACCAGGAGCAGCTCAAGAGCCCGTTCGCCGACATGGCCAATATCGGCGGCCGCTCCGCCGGCACCATTACCGCAGCCTGCTTCCTTTCGCGCTT
>CAZAOQ010000058.1:431-9744 GCA_964486795.1 uncultured Rhodocyclaceae bacterium | reverse complement strand
TTCACCAAAAAATATGAATGGGCACACCTCGACATCGCCGGCACCGCCTGGAAGTCCGGTGAGAAAAAAGGTGCCACTGGCCGCCCCGTGCCGCTGTTGACACACTTCCTGCTGACGCGTACCGGCGCCCAGGTCGATTGATCGCATGACATGACCAAAATACTGTTCTGCCACGATGCAGCAGACCGGCTGCAAGCCGCCGCCGCGTGGCTCTGGCAGACCGCAGCGCAAGGTGGCGGCGTCCCGCGCGCCGTCATCTACGCGCCGGACAGCAGTTTCGCCGAACGCTTCGACCAGCTCCTTTGGGCCAGTCCGCCGACCGGTTTCCTACCGCACTGCCGCGCCAACTCGCCGCTTGCTGCCGAAACACCAATCATCATCGCGGGTACGGACAACGAACTCGACCAGATCTCACAGGATGGCGTACTGCTCAACCTCAGCAACGAGCTGCCGCCCGGCTTCGGCCGCTTTGCGAAACTTGTCGAAATCATCAGCAAAGACGACAACGTCCGCCTGCCCGGGCGCGAGCGCGCCAGGTTCTACCGCGACCGTGGCTATGAAACCCAGTACCGCGACCTGCAAAAGGACCCGTTGTGAATGACACCCTCCTCGACCAGGCCGACTC
Organism: uncultured Rhodocyclaceae bacterium; assembly: GCA_964486795.1. Taxonomy (GTDB): domain Bacteria; phylum Pseudomonadota; class Gammaproteobacteria; order Burkholderiales; family Rhodocyclaceae; genus Sterolibacterium. Next base: position 9,119 of record CAZAOQ010000058.1, on the reverse strand, counting down.
ACTGATGCGCCGTCGCAGCTTCATTGCCGGGGCAAAGCCGGCCGAAGCACAAGCAAATGAACCTATCGCCACAGACACGCCCCTCCACCGCCGAGAAGCGGGTGAATCACGTGAGTCAGGTGGGTCCCCTGAATTCGACGTACCCGTACTGACCGACATCGTCGAATCCGCCACCGATACCTCGCCAGCGCACTCCACCACCGTTACCCCAATCACTGACACCGAACTCGAAGCGCGCCTCCTCGCCCAACAGGCAGAGTTCCGCGAGACGCTTGAAGTCTGGCTCGAAGAAACACTGCCCAAGGCGATCGCCGGCGCCCTCGACGGCATCGGTGATTACCTGGTCAGCGAACTCCGCGACCGTGCCCGTGCCGAACTCCTGCCGGCAACGACACAATCCACAAATGGCGAGGAAACCCTCGCCCGCGATTCACGCGAAGCCTTGAACAACGAACGCCCCTGAGAACCGCGCCAATGCTTGATCTCCATCGAGCATCCGTGTAACCAGGAAGAAAACTAACTTGGGCTCGGTAGACGCCGATACTGAACGCAGCTGGATCGATGGTGCGGCACGCCTGTCCTGGTGGGTGTATGCACTAGCGGCGTTGCTTGCCTTTGTACTCATAGGCAGACTGGCGCCGCAGCTGGAAACCAGCGCCGGTGGGCGCACCCTCTCAATGGTGACCATGCTTCTTGCTGTGCTGCGCATTGTCACGTCCTTGCTCTTGCTCTTCGTCGGTGCGGCGTCCACTTGGGGCCGTATGCGGCAGACAGCACTGTGCGAGGTTAGGGTTTCCGAACCAAGCGAGGCCGAATTCAGAGCCGCGTGCGCAGCAGGTCGAGACCTTGCTGCGCGTGGCAAGCTCGGACTGGTGCTCGCTGGCGGTGGTGCCAAGGGTGCCTATCAAGTCGGCTGCTGGAGGGCGCTCCGCGCCTGTGGCGTAATGCAATTCGGTGCCATTGCTGGCACCTCGGTAGGAGCGCTCAACGCCGTTTTGGTGGCACAGGACGACTATGACAAAGCCGAATCAATTTGGCACAACATGAGTTTCAGTCGCGTGCTGAGGTTACGCTGGCACGTGGTGCTGGCAGTGCTCATCCGCGCCCTGCTAATCGTGCCGTACATGGGCAAGCTCATATTCCCGGCGCGCGCCATTCCAGTGGCGATGTGGCGTGCGGTGAACGGCTACCGCAAAGGCGCTCGCGAAGGCGACCCACTAATGCAATTTGCCGCAGGGTTAAAGTTGTACAGCGCATTCCTAAGTCGGCCTGATGGTGCCGATATCCTTTCCAATGTCGTCCTGGCAGCGGTTGTGTTGGCAGGTTTGTCTGCATGGTGGATGCTGGCCGTGCCGGTGCTGGTGTTATTGGCCACATTCACCGTGGCGCCGCTATTGGCCTTTTTGCTGACCGCCTACGCATCCTGGTTTGTAATCATGCTCGATCAATTGTCGACCCGACTCGTTCTGGCCACAAACGAACCGCTGCACCAGTTGCTGATCGACTGCGTCGACGTGACACGCCTGCGCACGAGCACACAACCACTCTTCGTGACCCTGGCAAGCTTGCGAGAAGTGACACGTATGGCGGCACCCAAGAACGCGCCGATCAACACCCAGTCATCGCAAATACACCCACTAAAGACCGACGCCGAAATTGCCCCGAGCTGGTGGGAAAAGAACGTCGTTGGTGATCCCGATCAGGCCGATTTTGTACTTCCGTCAGGCGGGCTCGAACCGAGTCCGGTGACGACCATCGAGTATGTACCCAGCCACTTCGACCTGCGCGCAGCCGACCCAAGTACGGTGCACGAGCTAATTTTGCAGAGTGCGGGCCTACCTGAAATCTTTCCGGCGCGGCGGATCGGCAATGACACTTACGTTGACGGCGGCATCGTCGACAACGTACCACTGGCTGCACTCGCCAACGTGCCCAATCAGGCTGCAATCATCGTCATACCGCTTGATGCAGAACTGGATGAAGTGTCTGTCCGTAACGATTTAAGCGCCAATCTCGAACGTCTGGGGCGTTCGATGCCCGACTCGCTACCTGAACTTATCATGCTGCCCCCCTCCCGACCGCTAGGTAATTTCTTAACAGGAACACTGGATTTCGGTGCCCTGCGCGCCCGGGCACTGATGCAACTCGGCTATTGCGACACGGTCCGCCGCCTGGCGCAAAGATCAAATGAGAAGCACGGTTACGCTGGAGGTCAGAGCACTCTCTGTTCAGCAAATTCATCCGCATGCGTTTGGCAGTTACCCCTGCAGCCTCAAGTGGAAAACTTTTCCAGTGTCTGACCCAACTCTGCCAGCATGCTCTGCGTGTTGTCGGTCCTATCGTAAAGCTTCACCAAGTCTTCCATATTGCGCCTGACAATCTGGTCAATGGTTTCTTCCTGGCCTTCGGTCAAGCCCAGACTGACAAAGGCGCGGGCAAACTCCTCCTGCACACGGAAGATAATGCTGGTGCCCTCTAAGCGAGCCTTCTGCTGATTGCTGCCGAGCGCCTCGATAATCTCGCGGATGTGTTCGAGAACCTCGTAAATACCTTCCTGCTTACGCGAGTTTGCATCACTCGTCTGGATTGAGTCCAGCCGTGAATCGGCAACTTCCGCAGCAATCGCCAAGTGGTCGCGTATCCGCCCGCACAGCTCCGGATCATGAACAGGCATGTTATTCACCATCATCGAAATATGGTGAAAGTTGAACACCGCGCGCATCTTGAACTCGAAGATCCGTTCCATGTGACGGACGTTTTCCATCACAGAAACTTCCAGTGGTCGGTCGCGACCCTCCGGACTCATGGTGAACTTGCGGTCATTGAAACGGACCTGCACAACACCAGCCAGTTGCAGGCCACGCAGACAACCCAGCGCAGCCTCAGCCACATCCTCGCCGCGAATACATTCGGTCAGCTTGCGAATGAACTGGACGATCACCGCGTACTCATCCATGTTGGAGAGTACCAGCGATGTCAGCATCTCCGACTCGCTGATCTGCTGGCGTAACGTCAGCTTGTCGTTGCGCAGACGTTGGGCGATCCTGACCTTCTGCAGCAACTCGTCGGTATTAAATGGCTTGACGACAAAATCGTCGCCGCCGGCATCGTAACCAATCAGCCGATCTTCCTCACTGTCATGACCCGAGATGAAGGTTACCGGCACATCGTGCGTCGCCGGGTTGTCACGGATGAGCCGACACAAAGCATAGCCGTCGATACCCGGCAGTCCGACGTCGAGTAGGAACAGGTCAGGTGAAGCCTCTTCAAGCCTCTGCAAGCAGTCTTCCGAGGATGAGAATATCTCCACAGCAAAATCCTTGGCCAGGATCGACTGAAAGAGTGTCTGGATGACGGGATCGTCATCCACGACGAAGACACAAAACCCCTTGTCATTACTGTCCATTAATTCTCCGGAGTGAAATTTGACGTCATCATCGCTACAGTGTCACCAAACGCGGCAGCCAGCGGTGTCAGGCGTGTCAGGCGTGTCAGGCGGACGATTCTAGTGTCTTTACCGCAACCAGGAAACCATCAACCGCACACACGAGTGAGGGCATCAGCTGCTGCATTTCGGCAAGGCGCCCCTGCTTGCCAAATTCGTTAATCTGCATCGCCACAGCCCCAACACGCGCAGCACCGACCGTCAGTGCAGAGCCTTTCAGGGTATGCGACTCACGCGTTGCCGCAGCGGCATCGCCGGCAGCGAGCGCCGCGCTCAATCGCTTCTCTGATGCCGGCCAGTTGTCGAGGAAAACGCGCGTCAACTGGTCAAGCAAGTTGGTATCGCCGCTTAACCGCTCCAGCGCCGCGGCTTTTTCGAAGCAAGCCGAATCTTCAACCTCTCCGCTCGTTACAGCCAACGTGCCGGGAGCGACTGTCCCTGGCGTTTCCAGCACGGCAACGCCCAGAGCCGGATCCTCGACAGCCGGCTCGATCACGCTCGTTACTGTACTCACGATGCCTTGCGGACCGAGCCAGTGCGACAACGTACTGGCGAATTCGGCGAAACCAATCGGCTTCTGGATACGTGCATTCATGCCTGCCGCACGACAACGCTCATCGATGCCTTCCAGCGAATGTGCCGTCACGGCAATCACCGGGACAGTGCTACCAAGATCGCGCAAGGCGCGCGTCGCCACGAAGCCATCCATTACCGGCATCTGGCAATCCATCAGCACCAGGTCAAACGCAGCACGGCTGAAAGCTTCCAAGGCCTCGACACCATTTTCGACAACGACAACGTCCTGAATACCGAGCTTGCGCAGCAGGCCGAGCGCAACCATCTGATTGACCGGGTTGTCCTCGGCAAGCAGCAGCCGTGGCTTATGACCGCCCAGCGCGAACGAGGGAGGCGTAGCTTCGCCACGCCGCCGTAAAACATGCTGAATGCTGCGATCCAGCTCCAACGCATCGACTGGATTCGCCAGCACATCGTTCACACCGGCCACGATAGCGCGGTGATGGGCTGCAGCCGAAACATCGACGAAAACCGCAATGATCGGAATGTCATGCTGCAACACCGGTGAATCGTCACTCCGGACACGGCGTGCAATCTCGAAGGCATCGGCTTCATGCATCTGGCCGTCGAGCAGAACCAGATCGAAACGCCGGTGCGTCAGCGCGTCGAGCACTGAAGACACCTCGTGACATTGTTGTGCAGCGCCGGCTTCAGCAACAGCGTGCATCGCGCCATTCATCGAAACCATTTCGACGCGGTGGCCGAGCCTGTCGCGCAAATCGATCAACAGCTGATCGCAGTCACGACAGCCCGGATGAGCGGCGACCAGCAAAATATTGGCATGCCGGTCCAGTTCAGCCAAACTATGCTGAGTGATCAACGGTCGGGTTGGATCAGTCATCCAGGCCGGATCACCGATGACACAGCACAAACAGTTGAACAGCGTTGCGGCATGCACCGGCTTTGGCAGATAGGCGTGGTAACCGGCATCCTTCATGCGCCGACCGTCTCCCCGCTGCGGTGTTGAACTCAAGAGGAGGATGGGCGTCTGTGCCAAGTCGACATTGGCACGTATCTTCCGCGCGATCTCTATGGTATCGATGGTTTCGATGGCGTCGCCCTGAACATCGACGATCACCGCGTCAGCCGGCTGGCCCGAAGCATGCAAATCACCGAGTAGTGCCAGCGCCTCGCTCTCACTGCCAGCAAAGTGCGTTGTGCACTGCCATTCGGCCAGCAACAGCTCAAGTATGGTGCGCGGCACCGCGGGGCTATTCAGCACCAGGATCCGCTTGCCACCTAGGTTGCTGAGCGTCGCCACCGGTGTTTGGGACGCAATGCGCCGCTCAAAAGCGACGTCGAACCAGAAAGCTGCCCCACTGCCCATCCCACGTTGAACAGTCTGTGCCGGGAAAGGCGAGATCACATCGATCTGACCACCCATCAACTCGACCAACTGCTTGCAGATTGCCAGACCCAATCCGGTGCCGCCGTAACGTCGCGTGGTTGAGCTGTCGACCTGCGTGAAAGGGGTAAACAGCAGAGACTGCTTAGAGGGAAGAATGCCGATCCCCGTATCACGCACCTCGAAATGCAGTTTGCACACCTCGGTCACATCACCCAGCAGACTGACATGCAGCACGACCTGGCCGTGCTTGGTGAACTTGATCGCGTTGCTGAGCAGATTGAGCAACACCTGGCGCAAGCGACCGGGATCGCCATGCAGCAGCGATGGAATCTGTGGTTCGATTGATATCTTGAATTCGAGCTTCTTTTCCTGAGCGCGAAACGCCAGCATGGCGTGAAGATGGTCGAGTAATGCACGCAGGTCGAAGTCGATAGCCTCGATATCGAGTTTACCGGCCTCGATCTTGGAGAAATCGAGCAAATCATTGATGAAGAACAGCAGGGATTCCGCACTCTGTTTGAGCGTCGCCGCGTACTTATGCTGTTCAGCATCAAGCGCAGTATCTTGAAGCAGCGAGGTCAGACCAATGACACCGTTCATCGGCGTACGAATTTCATGACTGATCATCGCCAGGAAATCGCTCTTCGCACGGTTTGCCGCTTCGGCTGCCTCCTTCGCCTGCTGCAGATCAACCTCAATGCGCTTGCGTTCGGTGATGTCCTCTTTCACCGAAATGTAGTTGGTAATCTCGCCGGCATCGTTGAACACGGGTGAAATTGAAACCTCCTCCCAGAACAACTCGCCGCTCTTGCGCCGGTTGTGAATCTCGCCCTTCCAGACGCCGCCGCCGGTAATCGTTCCCCAGAGGGCCTGATAAGTTTCGATCGGCGTCTCGCCGGATTGCAGCAGACGAGGATTCTGTCCGATCGCTTCCTCGCGCGAATAGCCGGTGATCTCGGTAAACACCGGGTTAACGTACTCGATAATGCCCGCGGCATCGGTAATAACAATGGAAACCGAGGTCTGCTCGACAGCGCGCTCCAGCTTACGCAAGGCCTGCTCGGCCTGCTTGCGCGCGGTAATGTCGTAAATCGACAGGATGACCACGCTGCGCTCACCCATCCGGAACGGCGCCAGGCGAAATTCAACTGGAAACTCCTCGCCGTCACGGCGTACGGCGTACAGATCGGGTCGCTCGGCCACCTCGAGTGGCTGCGGATCCTGCATGTATTGGATGAGACTGACGCCGTATTTCATCCGCACCGAAGCAGGCATCAAGCTGCCGACATGCTGACCGACCAGACTCTCACGCACGCAGCGGAAGGTCTTCCCCGCAGCTGGATTGGCCATCAGGATGACGCCATCGGTATCGATCATCACCGCCGCCATCGGATACCCGTCGGTGAGACTGCGAATCTGATCGAACTCAATTTTCCGCCGATTGCCGATGTCATGGAAGGTCGCGTGGCAGACTCGCCGTCCCTCGTAATCAAGCAGACCGACGAATACCTCAACATCACGGACCTCCCCGCTCTTCAGTCGATGTTGTGTTTCAAGATGCATCGTCTCACCGACCTTACCGAGCCGCTTGAGGATGCCTGCGACTCGGTCATGTCGTTCGGCACTGATGTCAAAGATGCTCATGCCGAGCAATTCGTCGCGCTCGTACCCCCAGTAATTCGCGGCAGCCGGATTAGTCTCGACGATGGTGCCATGCTCCTGATCGATCAGCGCCGACATCGAAGCATGGTTCTCAAACATCAGTCGATAGCGCATCTCGCTCTGCTTCAGCTTTTGCGTCATGCGTCGCGCCTGCTCCAGCGCCAGTTCGCGCGCATGCAACAGCAACCAGACAGAGAACGTGGCCAGCAACGTAACGATGACACCCGCCATTGCGATCCAGCGACTCTTACCCTCGTTCAAGCGCACCTCGAACTCGGGCAGCGACGCATAGGTCAGTGTCCACGGATGACCCGCAATTTCCAGATTCATCCTGGCATGCAGCAAAGCGGCATCCTTGCCAATATGCGCTCCGGGTTTCGAGTCATAAATCAGGTTTTCGTCCGAAACATCCTGCATCTCGCCATCGTAGACATGGATCTCGATGTCAGAAAACAGCTGACCCAGGATGCTCTCCAACAAACGCTGTGAATTGAACGAACGGATGACCCACCCGGCGAGCCGCGCGCGCCGCTCCATAGCCGTCTGCGGTAGCGCGCCACCGTGATACATCGCGTTGTACATCACGAACCCCGGTCCATCGGTAAACATCACCTTGGCAGAAAGCGTCGGACGGCCACTATCGCGCGACAGATCCATTGCTGCCTTGCCATAGGCAAGGGCTCGCATGTCAGTACCAAGCGGATCGGGCGTTGGTGCGGACAATGCCTCCGAATGGAGGATAGGCGCATAGCCGTCGCGCTCTCCCGGTGGCTGAATCGTGAAGCCGTGGCGAGCCTCCGCCTGCTGCCGCGAAAGGGCTGGAACATACTCAGCATAAGAAAGGTTGCGCACCCCCGGATAGCGTCCCTTGATGCTGAGGGCCTCAACATAATTGTGAAAATCACTGCTGCTCAGCTGCTGGTGAACCGCGAACAAGCCTTGTGATGCACGCTGGCTTTCTTCATGGTTGCGCATTCGCCGCTCGATGAAGGCCGCACTCTCATGCACCCGGAGTTCAAAATCGCTACGCAGCCGTTGCAGGCCGTTGTCGTGCTCGTTGCGCCAGAGCTGATGCGTCAGTAGCAGGCCACCGATCATGACCAGCAAAGGCAGAAACCTGAGAACGCCGCGCGCCATCTGCTTTGAACGATGATTCATATAGACCGTACCTGGCAATAACGTCGCGCAACCACCCTGCCGACGTAATTTGCTGGCCGATCGACCGAGACAAAGATGGAAGAACTTGCGGGTAAAGAATATTTCACGATAGCGATCGAACTGGAGTTAAAGAAACACTGAATCATTCCCAACCACTGGGTACGCGCCCACTTTTGGCTTACGGTCAGAAGTAAACTGAGAAAAGTAACCTGACCTCTGTTTCGGGGTTAGTTCCACCCGGGGTCCCGTTGGGTGCTCGTGATTGTAGGTCCACATTCAGTGGATCGCATAACCTCGCACCTTGTCAATTGACTCAAGCAGGTAGTAACTGATTCAGCCGTCACGCACCGTTCGACTGTGGCGTTCGATATAGTTGTTCTGCTGATGATTACCCAGTCAGACCTACCCTAACCGCAGTAGCCGTTAGCCTGTCATAAGCCCTGCCCGGTATAATGTGCGGTTCTCTTTCCGCGCATAATTTGCCCCCCGATGGAACTCG
>CAZAOQ010000058.1:0-421 GCA_964486795.1 uncultured Rhodocyclaceae bacterium | reverse complement strand
TCGACCGCAGCAAGCCGGTCGATAATTCGTACTGCATCCAGCTGCCGCCGCCGAATGTCACCGGCACGCTGCACATGGGCCACGGCTTCAACCAGACGCTGATGGATGCGCTCACCCGCTACCACCGCATGCGCGGCTGGAACACGCTGTGGCAGCCGGGCACCGACCACGCCGGCATTGCCACGCAGATCGTCGTCGAACGCCAGCTCGATGCGAAGGGTGTTTCACGCCACGATCTTGGCCGCGAAAAATTCGTCGAGAAAGTCTGGGAGTGGAAGGAATACTCCGGCTCGACCATCACCCGTCAGATGCGCCGGATGGGCACCTCGCCCGACTGGTCGCGCGAGCGCTTCACCATGGATGCAGGGCTGTCGACGATCGTCACCGAGACCTTCGTCCGCCTCTACAACGAGGGCCTGAT
>CAZAOQ010000057.1:1568-17109 GCA_964486795.1 uncultured Rhodocyclaceae bacterium | reverse complement strand
TTCACTTCGACCTTGTCTTCGGCAGCCGGGTTGACCGCTTTATCGACGACCTTATCAGCCACTGCGGGCTGCGAATCAAGACGGAACTTGACGAAGGAGCCTGGTGCATCTTCGACGACTTTGAGCTTGCCCTTGGCCGGATCGCGCGCCGGTACCTTGCTGTTGTCGAGCTGGGTGACCCATTCCTGCCAGTCAGTCCACCACGAACCTTGATGCTGCTCGGCGCCCTCGAACCATTCGTCGGGCGTCTCAGGCAGACGCTTGCTGTCCTTGGTCCAATAGCAGTACTTGTTCGCCGCTGGCGGATTGACGATACCGGCGATGTGGCCCGAGCCGCCGAGCACGAAGCGCGTCGGGCCGGCCATGCGCTTGGCGCCAAGATAGACGCTCTTCCACGGGGCGATATGGTCTTCGATGGTGGAGATGAAGTAGCTCGGTGTCTTGATCGTGTTGATGTCGATCGGTACCCCGGCGAGGGTGATGCCGCCCGGCTCCTTGAGCAGATTATTCATGTACATGTTGCGCAGGTAGAAGCTGTGCATCTTGTACGGCATGCGCGTGGAATCGGAGTTCCAGTAGAGCAGGTCGAACGGGAAAGGCTGCTTGCCCATCAGATAGTTATTCACCACAAAGGACCAGATCAGGTCATTGGCACGCAGCATGTTGAAGGTGGTCGCCATCTCGGAGCCTTCGAGATAACCGCGCTCTTCCATCTTCCTTTCCAGGCTGGAAATCTGCTGTTCGTCGATGAAGACACCAAGCTCGCCGGGAATCGAGAAGTCGAGCATGGTCACAAAATACGTGGCCGAGGCGATACGTTTGTCTTTGAGGGTATTGAGATAGGCAATCGTCGAACCGAGCAGCGTACCGCCGAGACAATAGCCGACGAGGTTCACCTCTTCCACGCCGGTCTGCCGGCAGACGGCTTCGAGTGCGGTGAGTGCGCCTTGAGTCAGATAGTCATCGAAACTCTTCGTGGCCAACTTCTCATCGGGATTGACCCAGGAGATGATGAATACCGTGTGGCCCTGATCGGTCGCCCACTTAATGAAGGAGTTCGACTGGCGCAGATCGAGAATGTAGAACTTGTTGATCCAGGGCGGAATGATCAACAGGGGGCGCTTCAAAACGTCTTTGGTGGTCGGATCGAATTGCAACACCTGCATCAGCTCGTTCTGGAAAATCACTTTACCGGGCGTCGTACCGACGTTGCGGCCGACTTCAAAGGCCGTCGGGTCGGTCATCTTGACGCGTAGCTGGCCGTCACCTTCCTCAATGTCGCGCAGCAGATTGTTGAAGCCGTTAAGCAGGTTGTTGCCACGGCTCTTCATCGTCTCGCGCAGCACTTCCGGATTAGTCATGGCGAAATTGGACGGTGCCAGTGCATCGATGAACTGACGGGTGAAGAAATTCACCTTCTTCTGTTCGTTCTCCGGCAGGCCCTCGACGCAGCACACGACATCGTGAATGTGACGCGCGGTGATCAGATAGGACTGCTTCATGAAGTCGAAAACGAAGTGATCTTCCCACTCGGCATCCTTGAAGCGGCCGTCGCTCTTTGCTGGCGTCGCCACCGGGGTGGTCTCCATGCCGGAGAGGCGCAACATCGAGTGCTGCCAAAGCGAAAGATAATCCCGCACCAGACTCATCTGCGCCTGAACCAGTTTGTAGGGATTGGAGAACAACTGCGCCATCATGTCCATGAAGGCCTGAGCGATACCCAGCTCATCCGCCGGCGAGACAATACCTTTCTTCATCTGGCGCTGGACATGATCATTGATCAGCTTGGATGCGCGCTGGGCAATTTCGCCGTAGGTCTTGGCCAATTCCTTGGGGTCGGGCAGCGTAGGGTTCGTCGGTTCTTGGTTCTTTGTGCTCATGCGGTTTCTCCGGTGTGAATTGCGATGTGTCGGTGGTCAGCGTGCGGCAACGTAGCGCAGAATGCGTCCGTCATCGACACGAATGAGTCTTTGCTGATGTTCCAGATAATTCAGATGGGCGATCGTCTCGCCCATGGCGAATTGCAGTTGATGCGGATCGCTGATGTCGCGCTCAAACAAGGCGGGCAGTAATTCGGCGGCGGACTTCGGCGCTACGCTGGCAGCCAGCAGGGCATCACAACGGCTGCTGTGATGCTGCTGCAGCTGTTCGATGCGTTCGTGCAGGCCGCGAAACGGCTTGCCGTGCGACGGCAGCACGAGCGTATCCGGCGGCAGCGGCAGGAAGCGCTCAAGCGAATCGAGATACTCCCGAAGCGCATCGGTTTCCGGTGCTGCAGCACTCACATGCACATTGGTGGTGATGCGCGGCAGCAGCATGTCGCCGGAAATCAACACACCGGCTTCGGCACAATACAGCGCCGCATGTTCGGGCGCATGGCCGTAGCCGACGATCACGCGCCAGCGACGGCCGCCGATATCGACTTCTTCGCCGTCGTGCAAGCGGATGTAGGTTGCAGGCATTTCCGGAACGCCGCGCAGGAAGGCATTGCCGCGCAAGCCGAGTGCGGCGACACGCACCTCGTCGAGACCGTGGCGTGCGAAAAAGGCCATCATCGCGCGATAGCTATAACCGTCGGTGCCTGCACGCAGCAGATGAGCAATGGCGAATTCGCCCTGGGTGATCCACAGCCGCGCGCCGGTCTGCTGCTCCAACCAGGCGGCGAGACCCAGATGATCGGGGTGACAGTGGGTGACGAATTGCCGCGTCAGACGATGCTGGGCAAGCAGCTGTGTCCAGCGGTCCTTGATACCGTCCTGCGCGATACCCGTATCGACGGCGGCCCAGCCCTCGCCATCCTCAATCAACCAGAGATTGACGTGATCAAGCGCAAACGGCAGCGGCATGCGTACCCAGCAAATGCCTTGAGCAAGCTCAATAGTCGTGCCGGCGGCGGGCAGCTGGTCGAAGGGATAGTGCATGAATGTGGCGGCGTGAGGGGGATTGCAGCGGGAGACAGCGGATGACAGGATTGGAGGAAGCGTTGGCTTCTGCGACGGTAATTTGCTTTAGACTGTTGCGGCCCACCGCACCTAGCCGGGCAACCGCCGCTACTGGCGACCCTGACTTCGGCTGGCCTCGACTGATCCCCGATGGAAATTTCGGGCTTCATTGTACCCGATGCGGCGGTCGGTAGTGCACTGCAACATCATGAAAGGAAATCATGTTTCCGGGTCTTCTCATCGAAGTCGACGGCCCCGTCGGCATCATCACGCTCAATCGCCCCGAGCAATACAACGCACTCGACGCTGACCTGGTGAGCGCATTGGCCGAAGCACTGCATGTCATGGAGAATGACGCCGCCGTCGGTGTCGTGGTCATTTCCGGCGCCGGGCAAAACTTCTGTAGCGGCGCCATTGCCGGCCTGCTCGAAGCACCGGCAACCGGCACGGACTACGCCGCGCAGACCAGTCCCATATTGCAGGAAATGTTCAACCGCATCGGGCACGCCAGCAAACCCGTGGTCGTGCGCGTGCATGGCTGCGCCTACGGCATCGGCGCGGCCCTTGTCGCCGCCTGCGATATCGCTGTTGCCACCTTCGACACACGGTTCACGCTGAACGAAGTTCATCACAACATTCCAGCCGCATTGGTCAGCGAACACATCGTCCGCGCCATCGGCGAACGTCACACGCGCCGCTACATGCTCAGTGGCGAAAGCTTCGCAGCCGCAGAGGCTTATCGGATCGGCTTGGTGCATGAAATCGTGCCGGACGAATCCATGCTCGATGAGGCGGTCGGCGAGATCGTCGACTGCCTACTGAGAAACAGCCGCCAGGCACTGGCCGAGTGCAAGCAGGCGCTTATCGCCACGCGTGCCTGACGGCACGCACATGATGTTTAGCTGAAGCCGCGTTTTACTGCGCTACACACGCATTCTCATTGCTCGTGCCGATCCCCTGACCGGTAGCATCATTCTGGCTGATGCTCGGTGGCATGGTGACCTGCACACCCTGCTGCTGCGGAATCAGCCGCGGCGCGGAAGCAGCATCGCGCACGAAGCCGAACTGCCCGGCGGCGACCTGCTGCTCCCCTGCGTTGTTGCGCACGCTGATCACACCATCGGCAACATCAAGGTACAAGCCATTTTCAAGTGGCTGACCGGTGATACCGGGTACGGTCGTACAGTCATCGTTGCAAAACAAAGCACCGAAGTGCGTACCACGGATGCCAATGGTCGCCGTCGGTGTCGTAAAACTCACCGCATCGCGATTGCGCTTGCCGATCAGCCCGGTGACCGCACGTAAGCCACCTTTGAGCAGGCTCATCAAAATATTGTCAGACTGCGCTGTGCTCACGGCATAGCGATAGGAAGCGACTCGCAGTTGTGAGCCGGGCCGCAGGACAACTTCGGCGTTGTCGACGAACTTGATGCGCGCATAAGTATCCGCTTCGGTGGTCAGCAGATCGCCCTCCTGAATCTCCGACCGCACTGCAAGCAGCCGGGAAGAGCCGTCGAGCCGCTTCGCCGAAAGCGTACCCGACAGATGCGTCACCTGACCGGCTACTCCTGCCCAGGCACTCAGCGGACATATCACCAGACACAGGACCAACACTCGCAACGAATATACATTCATGGTTTCACTTCCTGCTTGTCGAGGTGTCGTGTCAGTTGCACTGCGGTAACGGCCTTGCGGACTCGCCATTGGCATCGTCCTGCCTGTCTTCGCTGCCCACTCGGCCAGCATCGCCCTCCTCACCATCTCCACCTAAAGCGGACCTGGCGTTCGGCGATCGAGCTGCAGCCGTAGCTGCAGTGCCACGCAGGCTACTGCCACCGAATTCACCCGTCCTGCCTCCGATGGTCCGTCGCACCAGTGATGCCGGCTGCGTCCGTGCGGCCGCCATCAGCGCTGCGCCTGGGGGAGGGGGTACCACGGCAACCCTATCGATTTGCTGCGGCTGGGTCGTCGAATCGATGCTATTCACCACCTGATCAATGGCGAGCTGAACTGGATCTCCAGACGTCGTCGTGGCGAGTGGCGTGATGCTCGCCAGCGCGACCGCAGTATCCTTCGCCAGAGTGTAGTTGCCTGCATCGGCACCGCTAAGTGTGATGTCATAGATATCCACCGTCTTGCCGTTGCCGACACGCGGATCGGAGAAGCGACCGCTGGCGGAGGCGACCTTCAGTTCATCATCGGCAAACCGGCCGTTGAAAACGGCCTGGCCGGCATCGAGCGTGACCTGCATCGTTGTGTCATAAAGTTTGTCAAGGGCAACGATGCCGTCAACCGCCGCGATGGTCGCCGGCGTAATGCTGGCGCTGGCGCTCGCGGTGTTATCGGCAAGCGCATAGTTGCCGGCATCCGAACCACCAAGAACGATGTCACTGATGACGACCTTCTTCTGATTACCCACATTCTTGTCGGCAAAGCTGCCGGTAGTAGAAGCCACCTTCAACTCATCCCCGGAAAACTGGCCATTGAACACAGCCTTGCTGGTATCCAGCGTGGCCTTTAGCGTCGCGTCATAAACTTTGTCGAGGGCCACAATACCGCCAACCGCCGCGATGGTCGCCGGCGTAATGCTGGCGCTGGCGCTCGCGGTGTTATCGGCAAGCGCATAGTTGCCGGCATCCGTACCGCCAAGAACAAGGTCACTGATGGAAACAGACTTCTGAGCGCCGACGTTCTTGTCGGCAAAAGCGCCCTTGCCGCCGACGAGGGCGACCACATCACCGGGTATGACACCCGCAACCACTGCGTTATGGGTATCAATCGACGCCAAGGTCGTCGCGTCATACACCTTGTCGCTGGCGGTCACGCCACTGATGGTCAGTGTGGCAGAGGTAATCGTGCCGATATAGCCGCTGGCGCTCGTCGGGACGATGTAGTTGCCCAGATTCGTATTGCCGATCGGCGCGAAGTCGTTGCCAGTGAGTGTCGTCGTCACAAGAATGCCGCTTCCAACATTTTTGTCGGCATAGCTGCCTGTGCTTCTGGTGACCGTCGCGCTGTCCGTGCTAACAAAACCGCTGAGAACGAAGTTGGCCGGCGTCAGGACTGCCGTGGTGGTGCCGTCATAGGTCTTGCTCGCCGTCCCCGTCAGGCTGGCCGCGATCACCGACAAGACTGCCGGACTGACGGTGTAGGCAAGACCCGAACCCGCGGCAAAACCGAAACCCGCAGGACTCGTCAGTCCTCCGGCATACCCCACGGTATAAGCACCAGCCGGCGTGACACTGCTGATCGTGGGCGAGAAACTCGGGGTACCAGCAATCAAGGCCAGGTCTTCCGCATCGGCGCTTGCCACATTGGCAATGCTGTAGGCGTAGGTGGCGGTTGGTGTAGCACCAAAAATGTGACTTGCCGCACCGGATGCCAACGTCGTATCAACCAAAAGATTGGACGGCGCAGATGCGTAAATGAACCCGTTGCCGGGTTCGGTCGGCGTCGGGTACGTCGCGTAACTCGCACTGTAATGTCGAAAAGCCGAGGTCAAGCCCCCCTTGGTCACACTGGCGGGACCGGCCGCATACACCAGCCAGCGTGGGCTGCTGGCACCCGTCAGGCTAATGCCGCCACCGCTGTTTGCAAAGCTGCCGCTCGCCGCGAGGGTCACTGCAGTGCCACTTGCGGCGGCTGAACTCACCGGCGCAGCCAGGGTGATGTTGCTGGTCGTCTGCAGCACCACCGGCCCGCCGGCCGCCGAGATGCCGGCATGGCCGGACACCGTCGTGACAGCGATAGCATTACTGCTCACGTAGCTGAAGCTATCCATACTATTACCGCCCGTCGCCATGCCAGCGATCACGCCGGTGGGGTTCGGGTTGGTCAACACCACCTGACTGCCCTCTGCGTACACGGCCTTGCTTGCCAGCGTAGCGCCTGCCGACTGTGTCAGTGCGCCACTACTGGTCAGCGCAATCACCCCGTCCGGTGACCCCGCGTTGAAACTGCCGTTGAGGGAGGCACTGATACCGCTGACTCCATCGATATTGGCGGCGACATTTAGCGGGAGGGTGCTCTTGAAAGCGAAGTCACGGTTCAGGTTGGCACCATCGCCAAGCTGAGCGGCAATGCTCGTGACTGGATTGAAGAGCGTGCCGAGTGTCACCGAACCAAGTGCTTTGATGGCCAGACTGTTAACAGTGATCGTACCCGCAGCGGACTGCGTGACGTTGCCGCCCGATACCAGTGACAAGACGGACGTATTGGTCGGGTTAATCGCTGCACTGATGTTGAGTGCTCCGGCAGTCGTCGCACCGATACGCAGCGTGGCAGCGGTAATGGTATTAAGCTCGTTGGCCGATAGTGCGAAAGTGCTATCAGGAACGGCCCCGAGATCGATAGCTTGACCAGTGCCACTCGGATACAGCCAGGCAAGGCCGCTACCGGCACTGACTGAACCCTGCAAATTCATCAGTTTGCCACTCGCGGTGAAGTCCCCGCCGTTGGTGATGACGTTGACGGAATTCCCGATAGTAACCATGCCGTTTGGTGCGCTACCCGCCTGGTCAGCTTGAAGAACAACATTCAACTTGCCCGCCGTCGAGGTAATCCCGGCATTCACAAAGATGTCGTCGTGTGCCTTCAGTGTCAGGGTCGCATCGGTGCCGTTCACCTTAGTGATAGCCGTGTTGACAGTGATGTCACCAACCTCGGCGCCAGCGCCCGTTGTGTCGACAATCACACTGGTGCCGCCGTCGAGCAGCGCATTGATCGTCGATGCGGCTACCGTCGAGCCGCTTGCGGTCGGCGTAAAGTTTGGTCCAACGCTGGCGCTAATGTCAGAAGCACCCACCGTCATGTCATACGGATCAAGCAACCAGGTACCGTTCCGCCCCAGCTTGAGGTCGATGCCAGCGGTATCCAGATAATGTCCCGAGGTCTCGACGAAACCGCCCTTGCCGTCGTCACCGCCGCGAGCAGAAATCGCACCGTGGACGCGCGTTGTGTCGTCGGCCCAGACGATGACCTTGCCGCCATCGCCGCGCCCCAGCGCATCGGCCTTGATCACGACATCATTGCCGACAAAGGTGGCACGGGCGTTCTGAATATCTGGATTGAGTCCTTGACGATCACCGCCGACAAGCACCGTTCCACCGCCCTGCTGACCCGAGGCATTAATCTGCGCGGCATCCGCGAGCGCGACGCGCTCACCAAGCACTTCGACATGGCCGCCCTTGATGCCGTTGGCATCAAGCCGGGCCTGACCGTCGACGTACGTGTCCTTGCTGGCTTTGAGGAAGATGCGGCCACCTTCATTGACGACGCTGCTGGCGTTGATGTGGCCGCTGTTTTTGACCAGCACACCGACCATGCCGATGCGCCCTGCCTCGGCAGCGAGGCTGCCGAGATTGGTGACATTGCCGACTGCACCGGTGACTTCCACCTTGACGCCCGGAGTCGCCGTGTCGACGAATTCAACCGTCTGGCCTGCGGCCAAGATCGTTTCACCCTGCGGCGTGTTGATGATGCCTTCGTTGCCGACATTCGGTGCCACCAGATAGACGCTGCCCCCCTCCGGGGTGCTGATGCTGCCCTGATTGGTGACACTCCCGGCGCCCGGCGTATTCTGGAAGCTCAAGCGACCGGCAAGAAAATCTTCATTGCGGACAGCCAATGTAGAGGCAACGAAAGCCGCCGTGTCGATGCGGGCGCCCGGACCAACCAGAATGCCGGCGGGATTAACCAGCCAGACCCGGCCATTGGAACTAAGCTGGCCGAGGAGCTGACTCGGATCACCACCGAGTACGCGGTTGAGCACGCTGCTGCTGGCCGACGGCTGGTTGAAACGGACCGATTCACCCGCCGCGATGTTAAAGCGCTGCCAGTTGAGGATGGCGTTGTGACTGCTGTTGATTGTCAGCGCACTGCCGCTCTGGCTAAAACCTGCCGTCCCTGCCGCGATCTGCGGCCCGGTCGGCATAGCTTGAACGGGCACGGCCTCTGCAAAACAGGCGGTGAGGGCAACGGCCAGCAGGCGTCGACGGGAAGAATGAAACGAACGCATGGTCTTAGTACCGGTTATTCCCATTTCCGAACCTCCTGTCCGAGAGACTTGCTGCGCCTCACGATATGCACTTCTTGATACGCCGTCATGCGGCAAATCAGAAACTGTACGACATGTTCACATGACCTAGCCAGTCACCGCGGCTCTCGGTACCAACCGGGCCGGCCTTGGTCACCCCGGCCACATCGGCACGTACACTGACGCTTTTCTGGAAATTGTAGCGCAGGCCCAATCCGGCGGCGGCGATGCCTAACCGATCCGCGCTGCCAGTCGTCGCTGCCTGCACGCCGAGGTTCTTGCCACGCGCCAGATCATAGAACAGCACACCGCGCAGATTGCCCGGGATATTCATGATCCTGGCCAGTTCGGGTGTGTAAGCCTCAACGTTGGCAACGTGTCCGGTGTCCGCCGCCACAGCGCGCTCGCCGAATCCACGCACCGCAGTGCTCCCGGCCATACCGAACTGTTCGCCGGCCACGAGACCGTTGTTGCTGTATTGCCCGGAGAAGGCCACACGCGCCTGCCAATCGGAGAACAGTGTGGTCATGTAGTTGGCGCCAAACCGCACAATGGTGAAATTGTCCGAAACGGCACGATTGGCAATGGTGCTGTAATGATCCATACCACCCCGGAACTCATAGCGCGAACCGAGCGGCAAATTGTAGGCAATGCCCAGATTGTAATCAGCCACCGCACCCGCCCCTTGCCACTGGCCGGCATAGGTCGCGCTCAGCGGCCGCGTGGTGTAGGGCGTGCAACTCGCCAGCGCCGGCAGCGGTGGATCGATCGGCAGCGACACGCCGTTGATGCTGCAACGGGTATTGAAATACTTGTAGTCGATGCCCAGCGACAACCGGGCCGAGAACTCACCCTGTCGCGGAAAATAGTGGTTGTAGCGCAGCGCCGTCACGTCACCCTTACCGGCCAGGCCGAAACCGGTGGCCTGAGCGCTCGGCGTATTGACGTTCGAATTGCCGTAGATCAGGTCAATGCTGTCACCGAATGCGTAGAGGGGCAGACGATAGGCGAGGCTGTAAACATCGACCTTGACACCGTCCGGTGCATCGGGTGCCGTCGTGTAAGCCAGGGTCAGCATCTGGTCACTTTGGAACAGATTGGCATGCTGATAGGCAATACCGGTCCGGTAGCGGCCGGTCGCCGGGGTGCCGGTATTGTCGAGCGTCACCACAACCTTTTGGGGATTTTCGTCAGCGACGGTGACCCGCGCATTGATGCTCTTCTCTTCCTCACCCACACCCAGAGTCACCGCAAGCTGCCGGGCCGGATTATCGTTGGCAAGCTGAATATTCTCGGAAAGCAGACGCGCATTGGGCACGCTACCTTCTTTAAGTGCCGGCAGGGCCGCACGCACATTGGCCTCGCTAAAGTGCTGATTGCCGCTAATGACCACCTTGCCGATGATGCCCTCGCTGACAACGAGGCGTACGTTACCCTGCGTAAGCTCCTGCTCGGGAACGTAGACACGCACCGTGTTGTAGCCCGTGCTCCGATAAGCGTTTTCAAGCGTTTCCAACGCACGCTGCACGTCGCCATACACTTTGCCTTGACCGGTGTAGGGTGCCAGCAACGTCTCAATGCGCCCCGCAGTCAGCAAGGTGTTACCCTCGACGGCAAAGTGCTCGATCCTGAAACGCTCAATCCCCTCTGCGGCCACCGGCTGCATCAGCGCACTCGCCAATAGCAGCCAGCCCGATGCAAGAAGTTTTTTCTTCATATTTTCATTCCCGAAACGGCGGTACGGCTACATCAAGACGATGTCGTACTGCTCTTGGCTATAACCGGATTCCGCCTTCAGCGAAATGGGCTTGCTGATGAAATCCGAAAGCATCGCCAACGCCTGCGATTCTTCATCAAGAAACAGGTCGATAACCGCCGGAGATCCAAGCACGCGATATTCAAGCGCATCGAACTGGCGCGCTTCGCGCAAAAGCTCACGCAGGATTTCGTAACAGATGGTGCGCGCTGTCTTGACCTCACCACGACCACCACAGGTCGGGCAAGGCTCGCACAGAACGTGGGCGAGCGACTCACGTGTGCGCTTGCGCGTCATCTCAACGAGGCCCAGACTGGTGAAGTTGTTTGCAGCGACGCGCGTGCGATCGCGCAGCAACTCCTTGTTGAGCTCGGCCAGAACCGCCGTCTTGTGCTGCTCGTTTTCCATGTCAATGAAGTCGGCGATGATGATGCCGCCAAGATTGCGCAAACGTAGCTGGCGCGCGATGGTCTGTGCCGCTTCAAGATTGGTCTTGAAGATCGTGTCGTCGAAGTTCTTGAGCCCGACGAAGCCGCCCGTATTAACGTCTACCGTCGTCATCGCCTCCGTCTGGTCGAAGATCAGGTAGCCGCCGCTCTTCAAGTCGACACGCCGCGCCAGCGCCTTCTGAATCTCGTCCTCGACACCATGCAGGTCAAATAGCGTCCGCGCCCCGGTGTAGTGCTCAAGCAGGCCCGCGACCTGGGGCATGTATTCCTGCGAGAACGCGGAAAGCTTCTGGAAGTTCACGCGCGAAACGATGGTGACCTTCGCTGTCTCAGGCGTCACCAGGTCGCGCAGAACACGCTGCTCCAGACGCAAGTCGTGATGGAGCATGGCGGGTGCCTGGGCATTTTTGGCGCGGTTGAGGATCTCCGCCCAGATCCGGCGCAGATAGGCAATATCAGCCGATAGCTCGGTATCGCTGGCGGCAACTGCCATGGTTCGCGCGATGAAACCACCTGACTCCTCCGGCGGCACCAGTCCTTGAATACGCGCGCGCAGCTGCTCGCGCTCGGCCTCGCCCTCGATGCGCTGTGAAATACCGATGTGGCGATCCTGGGCGAGAAACACGAGTAACCGGCCAGCGATCGACATCTGAGTCGTCAGGCGCGCACCCTTGCTACCGATCGGATCCTTGAGCACCTGAACCATGAGGCTCTGGCCCTCGCTGAGAATTTTCTCGATTGGTCGCGCAGTCGACGGCGTGCTTCCGTTTCTCTCGACCCAGATGTCAGCGACATGCAGAAAAGCTGTACGCTCAAGTCCGATATCAATGAATGCCGACTGCATTCCTGGCAGGACGCGCACGACACGGCCAAGATAGACGTTGCCGACGATACCCAGGCTGGAACTGCGTTCAATATGCAGCTCCTGAACCACACCCTGCTGCATCAACGCGACACGGGTCTCCTGAGGATTGAAATTGACGAGGAATTCTTCACTCATGGAATTCTGCTTTATGACGGATTGAGACATTGCATCGTGTACCGGTCGTGTCGCTTAGATCGGATAAGAAAAACGGCGCAACAGCAGCGCTGTTTCGCAGAGTGGTAAGCCAACAATGCCGCTGTGCGAACCCTGGATTTCAGCGACAAATATCGCTGCATGGCCCTGGATTGCATAGGCGCCAGCCTTGTCGAGAGGCTCGCCAGAATTTGCGTAACGCCGGATTTCCTCGCTGTTGAGCTCACGGAAGCGCACTGTACTGATGCTCAACGCATGCTCAATACGGTTACTACCCGCCAGCGCAACAGCCGTCAGGACACGATGGCTACGCCCCGACAGTCGGGAAAGGATGGCTGCCGCATCAGCCTCGTCGCGCGGCTTGCCGATGATCTCGCCATCGAGGTCGATCGTGGTATCCGCCGCCAGCAAAGGGCGCGACGGCACTTGGCGCGCTCCAAGCAACTTGCCGCCATGAACGACCTTGGCGCGTGCCACACGCACCACGTAATCCTCGGCGGACTCGCCGGGTAATACACTCTCATTGACCTCGACATCTTCACGCGGCGGCGCGCGAAACGCGAGCAGGTCGAAACGCACGCCGATTTGATGGAGCAACTCGCGTCGCCGAGGGCTGCGTGATGCAAGATAGATTCTTGGGTCGGCCTGGGTCATGGGCTGCAATGGTCTTGGGGTTGACGACGCGGGCCATTATCTCACCAGCCGCAGAATATTGTGCGCTAGCTGCGCCACAGCAAGGCTTGTGGAAAATGACGGTGACCGGCAAAGCAGAGAGGCCCGGTGAAAGCGATTCTTTCACCGGCATCCGGACATCACTGCTATTCACGATGATAGGGATGCCCCTTGAGCACACTCGTCGCCCGATACAGGGCTTCAGCCAGCAACACACGCACCAGCGCATGCGGCAGCGTCAGACTGGAGAGGCGCAGCATTTCATCCGACTCCTGCTTGAAAGCCGCATCAAGTCCATCGGGACCGCCGATGACAATTGCCACATCGTCACCCGCACCCAGCCATTTTTCGAGGCGTCGGGCCAGTGCCTGGGTAGTCAGATCGTCGCCACGCTCATCGAGGATAACCTTGCGACAGCGCCCGGGCAACGCCGCTCGCAGTCGCCCCGCCTCGGCTGCCATCATGGCTGCCAACGGCTTGCCGCCCGTGCGCGACTCGGCCTTCACTTCGATCAGTTCCAGCGGCATCTCGCGCGGCATGCGCTTCGCAAACTCGGCAAAGGCTGCGTCGACCCACGTCGGCATGCGTGTGCCAACGGCGACGACGTAGATCTTCATGGCGAATTACGCGTCCGTATCCTCGCCCTCGCCCTCGCCCTCGCCCTCGCCCTCGCCCTCGCCCTCGCCCTCGCCGTCGGCTTCGGACGCGACGGCAGATGCTGCCTTCGCCCGCTTCGGCTTGATTTGCCAGAGCTCTTCGAGGTTGTAGTGCAGGCGCACCGCAGGCTGCATGACATGGACAACGATACTGCCCAGATCGACCAGAACCCACTCGCCGACCTCCTCGCCTTCGATACCGATGACTTCGCCGCCGGCTTCCCTGACCTTGTCATGAACATTGCGCGCCAGCGATTTGACCTGACGCGTTGAATCAGCGCTGGCAACGATGATGCGCTCGAACATCGAACTCAGCTTGCTGGTATTGATGACTTCGATATCGCGAGCCTTGATGTCCTCGAGGGCGGTGACGGCAATTTTTTGTAGTTTGCGAAGGTCCATTGAGTCGTTTATGAGTGAGATGGTAGATACAATTGATGATAGAAAATATAGTCGAGAACTGGCTCGGGAAGCAAATAGCGCGCACTCCGTCCCGCTGCGAAGTGACTCCGCAGCTGCGTTGCCGAAATATCGAGGGCGGTAATCGAAAATGGCAGGATTCTGCCGGCCGGATTTTCACTGAGGGCGACCGTCGAATGGCCACAACGCGTCGTGAATTCCGTGGCGAGCGCCTCAGGCATGCGCGCCACATCGAGCGGATTGCCCGGCCGCGTCGCCACAGCCACATGAGCAAGCAGAAACAATTCGCGCCAGCGATGCCAGGTTTCCAGACCGAGGAAAGCGTCGGCGCCGAGCAGCAGCACCAGCGGTCGCTCACTGCCCAGCTCAGTGCGTAATCGCATCAAGGTGGGTACGGTGTAGCTCGAATCGGCGCTCACAGCCTCGGCATCATCCAGATGAAACGCGGGATGTCCGGCGATCGCCAAGCGCACCATCTCCAGACGATGTCGCGGCTCGCTGCGAGGTGTACCACGGTGAGGCGGTTGGCCCGCCGGGATCCAACGCACAGCAGCCAGCCCAAGTTGCTCGCGCGCTTCTTCCGCCAAGCGCAGATGACCGAAATGCACCGGATCAAAAGTACCACCGAAGATGCCGATCGGCGCCCGATCAGTCATTGGCTGCAGGATCGTCACCGCCATCCTCAGCATCGGTGACCTCATCGACGGCCGCAGTGCTCGTAGCAAAAATATCGCGATATCCGCAATACGAACCCGTCATAAGCACGGGGGCAAAGACGAGCAACAACAGAAGTTGCAACACGGTGGCGAAAACACCACCGACCGTACCCGAAATCAGCACGACCAAACTCAGCAACAGGGTGGGCAACAACACGCCGAGCATGGCCGCGGCCGCGACATAAGCAAGGAAGGCACGCCAGTTGCGCACAACGGCAACGAAGCTGAAGAATATCGACTTGAGTGGCGGTACGCCGTGCCAGGCTGTCAGTAGCGGCGCGAACCAGAATGCCGGCAACACCACCGCAGCGATCGCACCGAGATGCATGAAGAGCAGAGCAAGCTGGGCCGGATCGAGCCGGACTGCTGCACGCGCAGCATCTGCAGCCTCACCCGTCGCCCCTGCTGCTCCTGCTGCTCCTGCCGCATCGCGTGCGCCAAGCAGAAGATTGGCATCAACTTCGGGCAGGATTTGATCGAACACGACGACGACGAGCAACACATAGAACATCTGCAACACACCGAGACGCAACAACAGCGGCGCGCGTTCGCGAAAACCGCGCAACAACATCGGCGGTGAAATTTGCAGCACCCCATGCTCCGCCGTCGCCGCACAGGCGTTGGCGATCAGCGCCACGACCAGCGGCGAGATCAGCAGCAGCAGGAAGGGGCCGATCGGCTGCAGCTGGCTGCACACCAGCACCAGCAGCATGTTGGCGAAGGTCAGCATGCTCAACAGCGGCGGATTGCGCCGATAGATCTGCACGCCGGCGACAAGCCAGAAGATGCCGCGCGTAAGGGGAAGAACTCGAGCCTGCATACGGCGGAAGGGGAAGCGGATGGAGTGAAGGAGCGGCGGAGAAACGAGGCGACGAGGC
>CAZAOQ010000057.1:0-1468 GCA_964486795.1 uncultured Rhodocyclaceae bacterium | reverse complement strand
GCGGAAGGGGAAGCGGATGGAGTGAAGGAGCGGCGGAGAAACGAGGCGACGAGGCAACGATGAGGCGATAAGACGAAAGGCAGCGCGTCAGGCGGCGCACGCCGCCCTGACTGGCTGACGGCTCAGAAGGTACCGATCACCCACATCGGCACACGCAAGCCGCTGTCGAGCGACTCCTGGCGCGCCATCTTGCCATCGCCGCGCTCATCGATCAGGTAGTAACTGGGACCACGGGTCGGGGTGACCTTAAGCATGTAAAGCTTGCCATTGAGGCGATACTCTTCGACCCGATCTTCACCACGTTTGGTGATGGTGATCTGTGGCTCGAGCGCGGGGTCCACGATGCCTGGTGGCGGTGGCGGCTCAGGCAGGGGTTGCAGATCCGCTGGCGCTTGCTGCGCGGCTGCCGGCAACGCCAGCAGCATGACAAGAATCAGAAAGGAACGACGCATGACTTTGTCCTTGAAAGAGGCACCCGGCCAGCAGAGCAAATGCCCACCAGCCGGGGTAGAAGGACTTGATTGTATCAAAGGTTGAGCAGCAGCTCGTGCTCTTCGGGCAGGCGTTCGAAGCCGCGCCGCTCGTAGTACTTGAAGATTGCCGCAACGACTTCGGCAGGCTCGTCGATCACCTGGATCAGATCCATGTCATCGGGGCTGATCATGCCCTCCGTGACCAATCGCTCACGGAACCAGTCGATCAGACCTGCCCAGAACTTGCTGCCGACGAGCACCAGCGGGATGCGCGGTGTCTTGTTGGTCTGGATCAGAGTCAAGGCCTCAAGCAGCTCGTCGAGCGTACCGAAACCACCCGGTGCCACAACATAGGCCGCCGCATAGCGAACGAACATGTACTTGCGTGCGAAAAAATGGCGGAAAGACTGTGAGATGTCCTGATAAGGATTTGCCGACTGCTCCATGGGTAACTGGATATTCAGGCCGACGCTGGGGCTCGGCCCGGCGAAAGCACCCTTGTTGGCGGCCTCCATGATGCCGGGGCCACCGCCTGAGATCACACTGAAACCCGCCTCGGAGAGCAGAAGCGCGATTTTCTCGGTGAGGATGTAGTACTCGGAATCAGGCGCGGTCCGCGCGCTGCCGAAGATGGTTACCGCCGGGCGGATGCCGCTCAAACGATCAGTCGACTCGACGAATTCTGACATAATGCCAAACAGTCGCCAGGCCTCGCGGGAGGCATAGGGCGCAGCTGCCGCAGAAGCGGATGGCTTGGCCGGGATCCGGCTTTTACCGTCCCGCGTCGGCGGAAACGGTTTGGGTGTCTTGCTCCAGGCGCTCATGACTGAACTCCCTGCATGCGGTTCGTGATCTCGGTCTGCATCGGCCGCTGCTCACGGCCATCTTGGTGGTCATTGCTCGCAGTCAATTTAAGCTCGCTCCTCACTATGCCAACGTTATTACTCGTCGACGGTTCGTCGTATTTGTATCGCGCCTTCCATGCCATGCCCGAC
>CAZAOQ010000056.1:0-17121 GCA_964486795.1 uncultured Rhodocyclaceae bacterium | reverse complement strand
TTGGTGAGTCCCGAAAGCGTCGTGCTGACCCATTTCGAATAGAATCGACAGCTTGACCGCCAATTGGCCGCCAGCTTATCGATATCCAGGGAGAATCGTGATGTCCGAACTCGACATAGGCACCAAGAACTGCATCGTCGAAAAGAAGGGCAAGGTACTGGTCGTCACGCTGGCCCGCGTCGAGGCCAGGAATGCACTGACTCCGGCGATGCTGATCGGTATGTACAAGGCCTGGCGACTGCTCGACAGCGACGATGAGCTGATCTGTGCCGTGCTGACGGGCAAGGGTGACAACTTCTGTGCTGGCATGGATCTTAAGGTCGGCCTTGAAGGCGGTGAAAACGCCGAAGAAATTCGCAAGCTGATGCAGGAGGTTCCCGACCTGCCATGGCAAGCCTTGCTGCGCCACAACCAGCCTATGAAGCCGATCATCGTCGCGGTGGAAGGGTATGCACTGGCCGGCGGCACTGAAATTCTGCAGGGTACCGATCTGCGCGTGGTGGCTGAAGATGCGATTCTGGGCATCACTGAAGTCCAGCGTGGCCTGTTTCCGCTGGGCGGCTCGACGATTCGTCTGCGCCGCCAGATTCCCTACTGTCTTGCCGCCGAGATGCTACTGCTTGGCCGCCACGTCACGGCACAGGAAGCGCTGCGTTTCGGTCTCATAAACCGCGTCGTGCCACACGGCCAGGCATTCGCCGAAGCCATGAAAATGGCCGCGCAACTCTGTGAATGTGCGCCGCTGTCAGTCCGTGCGATCACCCGATCGCTGCGCGAGAACGGACACTGGCTGAGTGAGAGCGATGCACTGGCAAACGAAGAAGCGATTGGCTGGACAGTATTCACCACCAATGACGCCAAGGAAGGCATGCTCGCCTTCAAAGAAAAGCGCAAACCGGTGTTTACGGGCACTTGAGGCGATGCGTAGCGGCGTCTTTAGTGCCCGTTATGCCGGTACGGCGGATGGCACTTGTGTTGTGCACCGTCAAGAAGTCGCTTGCTACAAATGACTGGTTTTTCCTTCCTGAAATGAATTCGGAGAGTCTCTCATGGTTACCCTGTTCGACCCGATCCAGTTCGGCGCATTGACGCTGCGCAACCGCATTGTCATGGCGCCGATGACGCGCAGCCGCGCTGCTCCCGGCGATGTCCCGAGCGAGCTGCATGTCGAGTATTACCGGCAACGCGCGAGTGCCGGCCTGATCGTCGCCGAAGGTACGCATCCAAGTCTGCACGGCAAGGGTTATTGCCGCACACCGGGCATCCACACCGAACAGCAGATTGCCGCTTGGAAGGCTGTTACCGGCGCTGTGCATGCCGCAGGCGGCAGCATCGTCCTGCAGTTGATGCATTGCGGGCGTATCGGCCATCCGCTCAATAAGGCGACCGATGCTGAAACCGTGGCACCCTCGGCGATCCGGGCCAAGGGAGATGTTTATACGGAATCCGGCATGCAGGATTTCGTCATGCCACGCGCCTTGCGCACGGAGGAGATTTCCGGGGTGATCGACGAATACCGGCAGGCCACGCAGAATGCTTTGCAGGCGGGCTTCGACGGTGTCGAGCTACATTGTGCGAGCGGTTATCTGCCAGCGCAATTTCTCTCGACGGGCAGCAATCAGCGTACCGACAGCTATGGCGGGTCGGTTGAAAATCGCATCCGCTTCGTCGTTGAAACCCTCGGAGCGATGACGGCCACAGCAGGTGCGGGACGTGTCGGCTTGCGTATCTGCCCGGGGAATCCATTCAATGATCTGCACGACGAGAATCCGGCAGAAACCTTCGCCGCGCTGTTGCGTGCGGTTACACCCATGCAACTCGCCTACCTGCACCTGATCTATCTGCCGGCACTGGCTGTCGACGGCTTGCGTCTGGTTCAAGAGAACTATCGTGGGGCGCTGCTCATCAACGACAGCCTGACGTTCGAGAAGGCGCAGCAATATATTGAGCAGGGCATTGCGGCGGCGGCTTCTTTTGGCCGCTACTACGTAGCCAATCCAGATCTCGTCGAGCGCTTCCGGGACAGCGCGGCTCTTGCCGACTTGGATGCGGCGACCCTATACACAGCGGGTCCACGCGGCTATGTCGATTATCCGGCACTGGCTTAGGGCATATGCCCTTAGCTACGCTTCTCAGCGCACACGAATCTTCGGAATCGGTGCACCGCGACGCATGGTTTCAAGGAATTGGTCGAGCGGCGCCGGTGCGGTGACATCGGGTGTGTCGTCTGGCAGATGGGCCCAGAAGTCCTGCCACGACGGCCACAGTTCGTGCCATGCGCCGTCGTAGGACTCGCGTCCGGGCCAGCGCATCTTCTTCTCACCAATCGGCGGACTGTTGAGATCGGTGGCATACCAGTAGCACGGCAGGCGACGGCGGAAGTACCAGCGACCGTCGATACGCTCGTACTCGTCCCAGTAGAGCATCTGCATGATGACCCATTCGGGTCCGGTCTCGTGCTCATTTTTCGAGTACACCACGCCGATGGCATGATCGGCATCCTTGAACTCGATAATGTGGCCGCCGATGTGGTGCGCGGTGCCGGTGAATTGCTGGCGCAGCGTGTCGTCGAGCCAGCGTTTCATGTGGGCGCGGCCGGTCAGTTCTTTGCTGATGCGGATGTCCGGCGCGAACAGATTCACATGAGCATCGAGATCCCGCATGTCTAGCGACAGCGCGTATTTTGCCGGCAGCATACGGATTTCTTCGATGGATTCGAGGCGATCGATACGTGCGCTGAGTGCGGTGAGTGCACTGGGTGCGCTGGGTGTGGCGATGGCCGGCAGATCAGAATCTTTCGCTGTCATGACAATGCTTTCAGTGGTGCGTGATGTCGCCGGGCATCACGCTTTCCCGGTGGCATCGTTGGCGAAGGTAAACGAATCGGCGTAGTACTCTGCTTCCGGCAGGCCGTGCGCAAGAAAGTCGCGGCGTGCCGCATCAATCATCGCCGGTGCGCCGCAAGCATAAACCTGAAAGCCCGCGAGATCGGCATGATCGGCAAGCACGGCTTGATGGACGAGGCCGGTGCGACCTGACCATGCGTCTGTTGCAGCGGGTTCGGAGAGTACCGGCACATAGCGGATATTGGCGTGCTCGGCAGCCCAGCGTTGCGGCAGTTCTGGCAGATAGAGTCCCGCGCAATCCCTCGCGCCCCAGTACAAGTGTATCGGCCGTTCAATCTTGCTGTGGATCGCATATTCAATGAGGCTCTTGATCGGTGCGAAGCCGGTACCGCCAGCGAGCAGGATGATCGGCTTTTCCGAGTCCTCGCGCAGGAAGAAGCTGCCGTGCGGACCTTCGAAGCGCAACATCTCGCGTTCCTTCATGACTGCGAAAACATGCTCGGTGAAGTGGCCGCCGGGCACCAGGCGGAGGTGTAGCTGGAGCAGTTCATCGTCATACGGCGCATTGGCCAGCGAGAAGGCGCGGCGCTTGCCGTCCTTGAGCAGAATCTCAATGTACTGGCCGGCGAGGAACTGCAGGCGCTCGTTGGTCGGCAGCTTGAGGTGCAGGGCGATGACGTCGGGTGCCAGTCGCTCAAGTTTCTGCACGCGGCAGGGCATGGTCTTGACCGGGATGTCCGTCTTCGAAGTGACTTCTCTGGCCTCGATGACGAGGTCAGAT
This sequence comes from uncultured Rhodocyclaceae bacterium, assembly GCA_964486795.1. Taxonomy (GTDB): domain Bacteria; phylum Pseudomonadota; class Gammaproteobacteria; order Burkholderiales; family Rhodocyclaceae; genus Sterolibacterium. The sequence goes on along the minus strand of CAZAOQ010000056.1, from coordinate 13,494 downwards.
AGCGGTCTGGCACAGCAGAACAGCGCCATGCCGGTGTCGCGCTCGGCCTCTGGCAGCGTGCCTTCCGGTGTCGCGGCATGATCGATCTCTCCCGAGACAACCTTGCCCTTGCAGGCACCGCAGGCACCGTTTTGGCAGCCGTAGGGGAGCTTGACGCCAGCGTCGATGGCCGCTTGGAGGACAGTCACTCCCTCCTCGACATCGTATTCGTGACCGCTGGGCTGGATGATGATATGAAAGGACATGAGATAATCAAAAGATGCAGAAATTACTGGTGATAGGCTGCGGCGACGTGGCAATGCGCGCTATGCCGCTTCTCGTGCGCCGCTACCGCGTTTATGCGCTGTTGCGCTCGGCTGACGCGGCGTTGCGTGCGCGCCTGAGGGCGCTGGGTGTGACGCCCTTGTCGGGTGATCTTGACCGGCCGGCCTCGTTGCGCCGGATCAGCGGACTCGCCGATGTGGTGCTGCACTGCGCCCCTCCCCCGCAACAAGGGGCGACCGACTCACGCACGCGCCACCTGATTGCCGCGCTGCGCCGGGGCGCAAGTTTACCACGGCGCCTGGTCTACATCAGCACCAGCGGTGTCTATGGAGACTGTCAGGGCGCGCTGGTGAACGAGACACGTCCCGTTGCGGCGCGCAGCGCACGGGGAATACGGCGCGTCGACGCTGAGCGGCAGCTGCGCCGCTGGGGACGTCGCGGCGGACCCCGCCTGAGCATACTGCGCGCACCAGGCATCTACGCGGCCGACCGCCTGCCGCTTGAACGCATCCGCCGTGGCGACCCAGTCCTGAATTTTGACGAAGATGTCATTACCAATCACATTCATGCTGACGACCTTGCCCGCTGTGTGCTGGCCGCCCTGCACCGTGGTCGCGCGCAGCGTATCTACCATGCCAGCGACGATACACATGACATGAACGGCACTGGCCTGCGCATGGCCGACTGGTTCGATGCGGTCGCTGATGCGTTCGCTCTGCCGCACCCGCGCCGAGTCAGCCGCGCCGAGGCGGCTGGTGAACTTGCGCCGATGGTGCTGTCCTTCATGAACGAATCACGTCGCCTCGACAACACGCGCATCAAGCGTGAATTACAACTGCGCCTGACCTATCCCGACGTCAGCGCAGGTCTTGCCGCCATCTGCTCACAAGGAAATCCGCCATGCTCTGGATAAAGGCTTTTCACCTCTTCTTCGTCATCAGCTGGTTTGCGGGGCTGTTCTATCTGCCGCGTATCTTCGTTAATCTGGCGATGGTGTCCGCTGAGAGTGCCGCCGAACGTGAGCGCTTGCTGCTAATGGCACGCAAGCTCTATCGCTTCATGACGCCGATTGGCGTGCTCGCTGTCGTGCTGGGTCTCTGGCTGTGGTTCGGTGATTACGGCTTTTCCGGTGGTTGGCTGCACGCCAAGACCACTTTGGTCGTGCTGCTGATCGGCTACCACGCTTGGTGCGGCCACATCCTTACCACCTTTGCCGCCGGACGCAACACGCGCAGTCACGTCTGGTTCCGCTTTTTCAATGAAGCGCCAGTGTTGGTTTTGTTGGCGGTCGTTCTGCTCGCTGTACTGAAACCCTTTTGAACATTCCTTTTCGGGTCGCGCTTGTTGAAGTTGAAGCCCTTTTTGATTTCACCGCGGCCCTGCCGAGACTATTTTGAATAAGATCGAAAACTTTTTTGCCCCCTGTCCACGCGGCTTGGAGCCGCTGCTTGCCGATGATGCACGCGATGCCGGCGCCATTGCTGCTTCGGTGAAAATCGTCCCCGGTGGCGTCCAGTTTGCCGGTGACTGGCAGGCCTGCTACGGCCTCAATCTCGAATCGCGCATCGCCAGCCGCGTCATGTGGCGCGTCGCCGACGGCAGCTACGTGAAGGAGGACGATGTCTATCGTCTCGCCATGACGGTGGATTGGCCGGCCCTGTTCAAGGTCGAGCGCACCTTGCGTGTCTACGTCACTGCCATCAAGTCACCGCTGAAGAGCCTGGAGTTCATCACCCTGCGCGTCAAGGATGCCGTCTGCGACAGCTTCCGTGCAGCCTGCGGGCAACGTCCCAGCGTCAATACGGCACGGCCTGACGTGCGCATTCATCTCTTCCTTACGACCAATCGTGTGACGCTGTATATCGACACCTCGGGCGAGCCGCTCTGGCAGCGTGGTCACAAGATCGCCAAGGTCGAGGCACCGGTCAAGGAGAATCTTGCGGCTGGCATATTGCGTCTGATCGGCTGGCAGCCTGGCACGCCACTTTACGACCCGATGTGCGGTAGCGGCAGCTTCCTGCTCGAAGCGGCGCAGATGAGTCTTGGCGATGCACCCGGTCTTTCGCGAGAACCGGGCGAATTTGGCTTCGAGAAGCTGCGCAACTTCGACGCCGTACTTTGGAACGGCCTCTGCCGCAACGCCGCTGAGCGCCGCAGCCTGGCGCCAAAGACGTTGCAGATATGGGGTGCCGATCTCGCATCTGATGCCGTGGCGCGTGCGCGTCAGAATCTCGACTACGCGGGGATTGGTGATCTCGTCGAGGTGCGTCAGGGCGACATCCTAAAGCTGGCACCACCCGGCGACACACCCGGCATCATGATCGCCAACCCACCCTACGGCGAGCGCCTCGGCGAGACGGATGAATTGGCGGCGCTCTACCCGCATCTCGGCGATGCACTGAAGAAAAATTATGCTGGCTGGAATTGCTGGCTGTTTTCCGCTGACACCGCCCTGCCCAAACTGATCGGTCTCTCGGTGAAGCGCAAGATCCCGCTCTACAACGGTCCGCTTGAATGTCGCTTGTATCAGTACCCGATGGTCGCCGGTGGTAACCGAAAGCCACGACCGGAGGCGATCGGTGAGGCGCCCTGAAGGTCAGTTTTCAGTGCGCTAACCCATCTGACGGGTTGCTGGCCGATGCCCCTTCTACGGCCGAAGTGAGCGGACACGCCGTAGCAGCTCCAGGACCAGTCCGGCAAAGGTCACCGTCCATGCGAAAAACGCAATGTAAAAAAAGATGGGTGGCAGGAAGCCGAGAAAATGGAATCCCATTGCCTGGCTCATTCGCTCGGTGCTGACCGCGTACATGCCGAGCGGGAAAACCGCACCCCAGTAAAGCGGGTCGTATTTCAACGGGAATCGTTTGTAAATATGACGCCACAGGGCAAGGATCACCAGCATGGGGATCCACCAGCTGCCGGTCGCCCAATAGAAGACCGTGAACCCCTTGATGAAGGGCAACAGGGAGATCAGAAAGGGCGCATCAGGTACATTGATGATGAGCAACGAACCCGCCAGGGTCGAAATTGCCATTGCGCCCATATTGATCCAATACGGCGGTGATAGATCGCCCGGGGACAGCGGGAAGAAAGTGTAGCGGTAAAAAATTAGCGACATCATCCAGATGTAAAGCATGCCACCCCAGAGCCACATCGAGAGTGCGAGGAAATTCATTTCCAGCTTACCTGGCTGGTCTACGTGGGCGGCGAGCAGCGCACTGAGAACCGCAATCGATTGTGTTGCCACGACAGCGAGCAGCCAGGCGCCACTGATTCCCTTGTCCAGGGTTGGTTTATGTTCCTTGACGGTGAAGCCGGTAAATATTGTGTAGGTCAGTCCGAGCCAGAGCAGCAGCGCTGCCGCCCAGAGCACAGTCGCTGTGCGATAGTCTGCCGCGAGCAACACGAACTGCCCGCCGAGAATGCCGGTTGCCGCTACAGTAGTGAAGAATCCGGGGCCGCGCAGATGATCAATCATGTCGCCGAAGAATCGCCGTGGGTATCGGGATATGCGTAGTACGGTCAACACCCACAGGGTTGCATAGACGACAATATTAAGCAGGAATAATGCGTTCGCCATGGATCGCATTCCTAGCAGGTAGGCCGCGAGCGAGACGATTCCCGTCGCCATGACCATGCCAAAATATGCAGGAGATAGGTCAGATAATGGTGCGAGCAACTGCCCAAACCATTGCTCAAGTGGGTTCGAAGTGACGGATTTCTCTGAGCCGGATTTCATGTGGAAACCTTTATTCAATGCTGCAAAGCTGAACTGAAGTGGGCTTGAGGAATGAATGAAAGGGTGAGTTCCTCATTTTTCAGAAAACCGGCTAATACACTTCTTTTCCCGATTCATGACTCACTCGTCGTGCATCGTCACGCACAAAGTCGAGCATGTGCTGCGCCTCATCTGAATAGACCTGCATCTCACCTGGGACGATGGCGTCCGGCGCGAGCATTTTTTGCAGACGCAACAAGTCGCCCGCCTTACGGGCGAGGAGCAGTGCACCGAAGAAGAACCCACGCTGATTGGCGAGGTCGACGGCCAGTGTGCTGGCCGGATCAGCGAGTGGAATATCCAGATAGACCACCGTGTCGCCGCGCTCCTGGGCCTTGACCACCACAGTATCAAGTACAGCGGTGCAGTCGGTGCCGATGGCGGTCAGCCGCACACTGCTGGCAGCGGTACGGTCGTTGTGAAGAAACTCGAGGCGCGTTGCAACACCGTCGGGTGGCTGATGGGGGATGATCTCCGTGCGCGATATGTCATGGCGGGCGTACAGCTTGCTGAGGAAGTCGTGATACTGAACAGGCAGACAGACGCTGGCTGGAGGCAGTGGTCGCAGCGGGTAGTACATCGACACCGCGCCGACGCGCCCTCGGCAGGCCGGGTATTCCGCTGGCACCATGGACGGCGGAAAGTGTGCCGGCAGCAGGCCGGTGACGAAGCTGCCATGCTCGATGCCGTGGCGCTGCGAAATCGCGTGGAACATGACGGCATACATTTGGATGCCGCAGATTTCGGGACGACTGTAGACATCAACCATCATGCCGCCGAGATCTTTGAGTACGCCATGCTGACGGTATTCGGCACGCACCATGCCGGTACGGCCGTCGATGGTGATGGCGTCGGGGGATTCGAGCTGGGCGCCGAGGGTGGCGACAATCATGCCTTGCGCATCGAGGCCGACGACAGCGTGCAGCAGGCCATGCTCCAGCAGGTCACGAATTCTTTGGACGTCGTAGAACTCGGGCAGCGAGTAATGCTCACCATAGACGGCGCGGACGCAGTCGACGAGCGCCTCGGCAAGGTCAGGCGTCAGTGCTTGGTAGCGGATCGCGGCGTCGCTCACGCGCAGGATCTATTTCTTGCTTGTTGCGCTTTTCTTGGCCGCCGCGGGCTTGCTCGTCTTGGTGGTCTTGGCGGTGGTGGGTTTGGCCGTCTTGGTACTCGCCTTCACCGGCTTGGTGGCGGCTTTGGCGGGCTTTTTGGCGGTGGCTTCGGTGGCTTCAGTTTCCTCCCCGGCGGCTTTTGCCGCTGCCTTATCCGCTGCACCGGCCTTCACCGGACGCGGTTCAAATTCGAAGCCAACCTTGCCGTCCTTGCCGCGCACCAGATAGGCGGAGAACTTGCGCTTGGTGCGTGAAGAGACGAATTCCTTGAGCAGATCAGTCTTGCCGGTTTCGAGCAGCTTCAGCATCTGGGCGCGCTCAATACTTTGCTGGAGGATGATCTTGCCGGAACGGAAATCGCAACTCTTCGTCGGGCCGACCGATTTCTCGCAGACGTAAGTCATGCCGTTCTCGAACACGCGGGCGCCGCATTTCGGGCAGGCGCCAAGCGCTTCCTGTCCGCTGAAGTCGACTTCTTCACCATCACCGTCGTTGTTGCCGAAATCGAACTCGGGCTGGTTTTCCGCGTTGAGCTTGATGATGGCGGCGAAGGGCCGGCCCATCTTGCTGCGGAAACCCTGCAGGGGGCCGATAGTGCGATTGGTCAGCAGTTCCTCGACTTCTTCGGGCTCGTACTGACGGCTGGCAACCACCTTCCACAGCGCGAATTCGCAGGACTTGCACTGAAATTTCTTGTAGTTCTCCTGGATCACACCGCCGCAACTCGGGCAAGGCGTCTTCAGCGTGCTGAAGGCTTCATCGGGAATCTCGCCGTTCTTGATCCGGTCGACCATCTCCTGGGTCTTGCCGGCGATTTGATCCATGAAGACGTTGCGCGCCAGGGCGCCGGTCTCCATCTGCTTGAGCTGGTATTCCCAGTCACCAGTCAGTTCCGGTGAGCGGAGTTCATCGACGCCAAGTTTGGAGAGCGCGAACAGCAGGGAGAAGGCTTTCGCGGTCGGCTGCAGTTCGCGGCCGTTGCGATGGAGATATTCCTCGAAGATCAGGCCTTCGATGGTTGCTGCGCGCGTGGCCGGGGTGCCAAGGCCGCGTGCCGACATGGCCTCGCGCAACTCCTCGTCTTCGACCAGCTTGCCAGCACCCTCCATGGCGGAGAGCAGCGTGGCTTCGTTGAAGCGCGGCGGCGGCTTGGTGGTGAGCGCTTTCACCTCGATGTCATTACTCCAGACGCGCTCATCCTTCGTCACCGGGGTGAGCTGCGGACCGCCCTTCTCGTCATCGTCGCTATGCGCTTCCTTGCCGTACACGGCCAGCCAGCCAGCCGATACCAGCACCTTGCCTTCGCTCTTGAACGGCTCACTCTCGACGCGGGTGATCCGCGTGGTGACGTTGTATTCAGCTGCCGGATAAAAGATTGCCAGGAAGCGCTTGGCGACCAGGTCGTAGAGCTTCTGTTCGGGCTCGGAGAGATGCTTCGGTGCCTGCGCCGTGGGGATGATGGCGAAGTGGTCGCTGATCTTGGCGTTGTTGAAAATACGCTTGTTTGGATGCACCCAGCCGTTCTTCAGAATCTGCCCGGCGAAGATCGCATAGTTGGTTTCACCGAACGCCTGCAGTGTTTCCTTGACGTTGGGAATGTAGTCCTCGGGCAGGCAGCGTGAATCGGTCCGTGGATAGGTCAGTACCTTGTGCTTTTCGTAGAGTGCCTGTGCCAGGCCCAATGTGGCCTTGGCGGAAAAGCCGAAGCGGCCGTTGGCTTCGCGCTGCAGGGAGGTCAGGTCGAAGAGCTGCGGCGAGAGCTGTGTCGTCGGCTTGCTTTCTTCTTCAACGATGCCGGGCTTATCCAGGCACTTTTGGCGCAGCGCATTGGCCTTGGCGACATCCCAGAGGCGTTCGGCGCGGGCGTGTTCGTCGCCCTCATTCTCGCCCTTTTTGAACTTTTCATCGAACCAGCGGCCACGATAGGTGCCGGCGACGGCGCCGAATTCAGCCTCGACTTCCCAGTAATCGCGCGGCAGAAACTTGCGGATTTTTTCCTCGCGCTCGACGAGGATCGCCAGTGTCGGCGTCTGCACGCGGCCGACCGGTGTCTTGTGGAAGCCGCCGCTCTTCGAGTTGAAGGCGGTCATGGCGCGCGTGCCATTGATGCCGATCAGCCAGTCGGCCTCGGAGCGGCAGCGCGCGGCATCGGCCAGCGGCAACATTTCTTCGTCGCTGCGCAGATGAGCGAAGCCTTCGCGGATCGCGCCCTGGGTCATCGACTGCAGCCACAGGCGGCGCACCGGCTTGTCGGTCTTGGTGTGTTGCGCGACGTAGCGGAAGATCAGTTCACCCTCGCGGCCCGCGTCACAGGCATTGATCAGGCCACTCACGTCCTTGCGCTTGACCAGTCGTGTCAGCAGCTTGAGGCGGTCTGCCGTCTTCTCGATCGGGTTGAGCGTGAAATGCGGCGGGATCACCGGCAAATGGGCAAACGACCATTTGCCGCGTTTGACCTCGTATTCCTCTGGCACGGTCAGTTCGAGCAGATGGCCGATGGCCGACGAGAGCACGAACTGCTCGCTCTCGAAATACTCGCCCTCTTTGGTAAAGCCACCGAGCGCCCGGGCGATGTCCTGGGCGACAGAGGGTTTTTCGGCAATGATTAGTTGTTTAGACATGCGCTAGTGGGCAAGAAAGCCGTTGTAAGCGCGGCATCATAAGCGCGGCCGGCGAAAACTGGCAAGCGCTCCGATACGAGTGGTGTCGCGCTCAATGAACAAAAGGCAAGGCATCTTCGGCCGACAGCAGCTCTTCGAGCAGCAGCGCATCGACCGATTCAATCGAGGGATGACGCCGCCAGAGCACCATTAAAACGATGATCTTAAGCTTGGCCAGCGGCACGCAGGTATCGCGTAACACCATGGCACGCTCGATGATCATTTCACGCAACATGCCGTCGATGGCACCCGCGTTTTCGAGGAAATGCAGGAAACCGCGGCATTCTGCCGGCAGCTTGGCCAGTTCCCGTGCGCTATAAAGACGCATTGACTGAGGGTCAGCCATCCGTCTCGGATGCTCGTTACCCTTGTCGATGCTTTCGATGCCGGACAGCCACTCCAGCGCCGCTGAAATGTCGTCCGCCTCGAAACCAACGGCAGAGAGTTTGCGGGCGAGTACCGACGATTCGGGAAAGGATCCGGGTTGGGCGTAAGTCTCGAAGAGGTAAACCAGGATGTCGAACATGATGTCGCTAAGTATTTGTCTACAAGGAAAGTTGTTTCTGCGCGGGTGTTGCGCAAAGGCCTTGCGGAGGGCTTATTTCTGCAGGCGCTGATAGCGGCCACCCGGCATGCTGGCGATCTGACCGTCGAGCTCAAGTTGCAGCAGAATGGCAAGAAGTGCATCCGCCGTCAAGCCACAGCGTTCGGCAAGGGTATCGACGGCGCAGGGATCGTGCCCCAGAGCTGCCAGCACGTGTTCGCTGTCCGGACTTTGACTGACTGAGGCGGAATCGGTCTCCGCAACAAGCCGTGGAGCGGCGGTGGTGGCGGTAGCCGACCAATTGAGCTCTTCCAGCACGTCCTGCGCCGATTCAACGAGCTTGGCGCCCTGCTTGATGAGTTGGTGACAACCCTTGGCAAGCGGCGAATGGATGGAGCCGGGAATGGCGAACACGTCGCGGCCTGCTTCGGCGGCGAGCCGTGCGGTAATCAGCGAACCGCTGCGTGCCGCCGCCTCGACGACCAGGCAGCCATGCGCCAGGCCGGCGATGATGCGGTTGCGACGCGGGAAATTGCTGGCCAGTGCGGGTGTGTCGAGGGGGAACTCGCTGACGATGGCGCCATGCTCGGCGATCTGCCGCGCCAGGTCGCGGTTGCGCGCCGGATAGATGCGCGCGGCACCGGTGCCGATAACGGCAATCGTCGAGCCGGTGGCGAGATTTTTGCTGCTCGCGCAAGAAAGTGCGCCGCGATGCGCTGCTGTGTCGATACCCAGCGCCATTCCGCTGACGACGGTCAATCCGGCGGCGGCGAAGGCAGCGGCGAAGGCTTCGGCGTTCGCCGCACCCTGCGGCGTGGCGTTGCGGCTGCCAACGATGGCCAGCGCCGGGCGATTGAGCAATTCGACGCGTCCCTTGACGTAGAGCAGTACTGGCGGATCGGCACTGCGCAGCAGGGCTTGCGGGTATTCGGCATCGGCCAGCGTGAGGATGTGGTTGCCTGGCTCGGCCGCCCATGTCAGTGCAGCGTCGATCTGTGCTTCGATGTCAGCATCGGTGTGTAAAAGGCGTCCGGCCGGTACGGTACCGACCACACCGCTCAATGCCCCCATGCCGCTGGTGAATATGCTCTCCGGCAGCCCGAAGGCCGTCAGTAGCTTGCGGCGGGATTCACCGCCGATGCCGGGGGTCAGCGTCAGTCGCAACCAGGCAGCGAGGCCGGGGCCGGGGCCGGATTCGGTGTCCGTAGCAGTCGTCATGCGCGGGTATAAGCCTGGCTCAGCTTGCTCGTATCAAGTGCGCCGAAACGCGCGCTCGTTGAGCGGGTGCTTCGACAGTCCCGCTCTGAATGATGCCAGGCTTCTTCAGGAGCGCCATGCCTCAGGGTGTCGTTGCCGCATCGCCGACGATCACGGGCCGGGTGACCCCCATCACCAACGCGTAGGAGACGTGCTCGAAGACGCGGAAGACGAATAGCAGGCCATAACGTTCGTCGGGCAGCTGATAGGTTTCCTGCCTGTCCTGGAAAGTGTTGGTGGCGATCACGCCGGAACGTGACAGTGCCAGTACGTGGCCGACCTCCAGTCCCTCCCGAGCGCCGCGCGACAGCGTGACGATCGAATGGCTGGCGCCTTCCTCGACGGCGCCATAAACCGATATCACGCGGCCTTTGATCTGCTTCTCCGGCGCATGCGGCACATAGCTGATGATGTCCGGGCGGGGTGCCGGTACGAGCCGGTCATCGCGACCGATTTCCTGCACGGAGCGGATGATTTCCAGTGTGGCCGGCTGGCCATCACGAGTCACACGGGCGCTGCCGAGATAGAAGGCTTCGTAGCCGAGCAATTGATTGGTTTCGGGATCGACGAGTGCCTTGCCCGGACGATAGATCTGCCAGGTGGGCTGATTGCTGCTGAGGCCTGCACCTGTCGCGTAGGCAGTGTCGCCAGCACCCACCACGACGCGGTCCTCCTGGGTGGCGATGATGCGCGGCGCACTGTCAAGCTGACCGGCCTCGACGATCAGTGGCTGGGAAAGGAAAGGCTCGATGATCTTTTGCGGAATACTCGGGATTGCTTGCCGGTTGTCTTCCGAATAGATCTTCGGCGAAGCCTTGGCCGGGCCGGATGTGAGTGGTGTGCCGATGCGCAGTTGTGGCTGTGCGCCGCTGCGGTCGAGATAGACGATCTGTCCCGGATAGATCCAGTGCGGGTTCTTGATCTGCTCCTTGTTCAGACGCCAGATTTCCGGCCAGCGCCACGGGCTCTTGAGAAAAAGGCCGGAGATTCCCCAGAGCGTATCGCCGCGCACTACGACGTGACGATCGGGTGCGTTCTCGTTGAGCTCCAGTACATTGCCATGGGTGGCAACGGGCATGGATACGGTTTCCGCCGCAGGCTGCGACTGAGCTAATACCGACGAACTCGCCAGGCCGAGCGCCAAGCTTGAAAAAGCCAGCAACAGCGCAGATATAATTCTTGGTTTCGTGGTCAGAGTCATTGTGGCACCCTCAGGAAGAAGCCGCGATTACGCAACATGCATCATCGCGCGGCGGGTAATGCTTTATATTAGATTTTGCATCTAATGGCTTCATTCAGCAACAATTTCATCGGAATTTTTTCACGAACAAACATGGCGATACTCAACATCCTCCGCTACCCGGACCCGCGCCTGCACACTCAGGCAAAGAAGATCGAAACGATCGACGACAGCATCCGCCAGCTCGCCGCTGACATGGCTGAAACGATGTATGCCGCGCCGGGTGTCGGCCTTGCCGCGACGCAGGTCGACCAGCATGTCCAGCTTGTCGTCATCGATGTGAGCGAGGACCGGTCGAAGCTGCTGACCTTCATCAATCCAGAAATCATTTCCCGCGAAGGTGAATGCGAGGGTGAAGAGGGCTGCCTCTCGGTCCCCGGCATTTATGAGTCCGTGACACGCAGTGCCAGTGTGCGCGTGCGTGCTCTCGGCCTCGATGGGAAGCCCTTCGAACTTGATACTGAGGAAATGCTCGCCGTTTGTGTCCAGCACGAAATCGATCATCTGTTGGGCAAGGTCTTCGTCGAATACCTGTCGCGTCTCAAGCAGGATCGCATCAAGAGCCGGCTCAACAAGCGCGTCAAGCATCACGACCGGGTCATCGCCTGATGAACGTCATTTTTGCCGGCACACCGGAATTCGCCGCTGCGGCGCTCGACGCCATTCTTGCCGCCGGGCATTCTGTGTCATTAGTGCTCACTCAGCCGGATAGGCCTTCCGGACGGGGCATGAAGCTGATGCCGAGCGCGGTCAAACAGCGGGCAGTGAAGCATGGTCTGAGCGTCTATCAGCCCGAGCGCCTCAAGGACCCGGCCGCCCACGAACCGATCCGCGCGGCCGTCGAAGCGGGCGCCGAGGTCATGATTGTCGCCGCTTACGGTTTGATCTTGCCGCAGGCCATACTCGATCTGCCACCGCGTGGCTGTATCAATATTCATGCCTCGTTGTTGCCGCGCTGGCGCGGTGCGGCGCCGATCCAGCGTGCTATCGAAGCCGGTGACTCCGAAACCGGAGTGACCATCATGCAGATGGACGCCGGCCTCGACACCGGCGCCATGCTGCTCAAGGAGGCGCTGCCCATTACCCGCACCGAGACTGCGGCGAGCCTGCACGACAAGCTCGCCGTGCAGGGCGCACGGCTCATCCTCGACGCCTTGGCACACCTCGATCAGTTAGTCCCCACTTCGCAGGAAAATGAGGGTGTGACTTACGCTGCCAAAATCACCAAGAGCGAAGCGAGTCTAGACTGGACTCAGGCGGCCGATATCCTCGACCGACAGGTGCGCGCCTTCAACCCCTTCCCCGGCGCCACCTCGACCATCAGCGATACAGCGCTGAAGATTTGGTGCGCTGAGTCGGTCGCCGGGAAAGGCGAACCCGGCTCTGTGCTGGCGGCCGATGCCGAGGGCATCATCGTCGCCTGCGGCCAGGGTGCCCTGCGCCTGACCGAACTGCAGAAGCCGGGCGGCAAGCGCCTCGCTGCACGCGACTTCCTGAGCGGCTTTCCGCTGGCAGCCGGCACGTGCTTCGATCACGCTTGAATTTTCTGGCATCGGCGTCATCTAATGGCCTATTGATCATCGAATCGAGGAGGCGGGGTAGTCATCATGCTGAACAACTGGCTCAAGACAACCATGCTGATGGCTGCCATCGTCGCCTTGTTCGGCGTTATTGGCGCCTTCCTCGGCGGTCGCTCCGGCATGCTGCTGGCGCTGGCGTTCGGTGGTGCCATGAATGTCTTTGCCTACTGGTTCTCCGACACCATGGTGCTGAAGATGTACAAGGCCCAGCAAGTCGATGAATCCTCCTCGCCCTACCTCTATCGCATCGTTGGAGAAATTGCCGCCAATGCCGGCGTGCCGATGCCGCGCGTGTACATCATCGACGAGGATCAGCCGAACGCCTTTGCCACCGGCCGCAATCCGGAACATGCCGCCGTTGCCGCAACGCGCGGCATTCTGCAGCTGCTGACGGCGCGTGAGCTGCGTGGCGTTATGGCACATGAGATGGCGCACGTTCAGCACCGCGATATCCTCATATCAACCATCGCCGCCACCATGGCAGGCGCGATTTCAGCGCTGGCGAATTTCGCCATGTTCTTCGGCGGCCGTGACCAGGAAGGCCGCTCGCACCCGATTGCCGGCATCCTCGTCGCCCTCCTCGCGCCGCTTGCGGCCGGGCTGATCCAGATGGCCATTTCACGCGCCCGCGAATTCGAGGCCGATCGCGGCGGCGCTGAATTTTGCGGCGATCCACACGCATTGGCCGACGCCCTGGTGAAAATCGACGCCTACGCCCGTGGGATTCCCATGATGCCTGCCGAAGCACATCCGGAAACCGCACAAATGATGATCATGAATCCGCTTTCTGGCGGTGGTATCGCCGGCCTGTTCGCCACCCACCCGCCGACCGAAGAGCGTGTCGCACGGTTGCGTGCGATGCGCTAAAGTCGCTACTGTTGAATAGCGACTCCGTGGAGAACCGCATCAATGCTTGTTCTTCACGGTGATGCCTTGAAGATCCGCATGGATAAAGGCTTTCCAAGGAGCGCCTTTTCCATGTTTTCCCGCCCCTAGCCCCTGACCCCCTGCGCCTTTATACTGCGCGTCTCAAATTTACCGGTCCTTTCCAGCATG
>CAZAOQ010000055.1:13485-17474 GCA_964486795.1 uncultured Rhodocyclaceae bacterium | reverse complement strand
TGCTGGTGGGCGTCGAGGATGTAGATCTGGGTGTTGGCGATGGGGTGGCCGATGGATTCGGTGGCTTCGTAGCCCTGCGAACCGGGCGTGACATGACGGCAGGTCGACCAGATCGTGGTTTCGGTCGGGCCATAGAGATTCCACAAGGCGGCGACCTTGTCCTCAAGCTGTCGCGCAAGTTCACCGGTGAGTGCTTCGCCGCCGCACAGCGCCTTGAGGCCGGCCCTGCCCTGCCAACCGCTGCCGAGCAACATGCGCCAGGTGGCCGGCGTCGCCTGCAGCAGGGTGATCTCATGCTTCTCCAGCGCTGCGGCGAGCAGCGTCGCATCGCTCGCTGTCTCGCGACTGGCCAGCACCAGCTGCGCACCACAGAGCAACGGCAAGTAAATTTCGAGCGCCGCGATATCGAATGACAATGTCGTCACGCCGAGAATGCGGTCGCCAGACTGCATGCCTGGCGCACGCTGCATCGAGTGCAGGAAGCTGACGACGCCACGGTGTTCGAGCATCACACCCTTGGGCTTGCCGGTCGATCCCGAGGTGTAGATCACGTAAGCAAGGCTGTCTGGCGTCGCGCTCATCTCATCGACGGTGAGATTCGTCGTCGCCTGCCGTGCGATCTCGGGCCAGTCACGGTCGAGGACGACCTTGCAGCCACTACAGTCGCCGAGCGTATCAAGCAGGCTTGTCTGGGTTAGAACGACGCGCGGCTGGGCATCGTCGAGCATCTGTGCGATGCGCTCGACCGGATAAGCCGGATCGAGCGGCACGTAGGCACCACCGGCCTTGAGGATGCCGAGCAGGCCGACGATCATATCGACACCGCGCTCGACACAGATGGCCACGAGCGTATCCGGCCCCACGCCCAGCGTCCGCAAATGGCGGGCAAGCTGATTGGCGCGGGCGTTGAGTTCGCCATAGCCGAGACTGATGTCTTCGAAAACGACCGCAATGCGTTCTGCATTCTGCGCGACCTGCGCCTCGAAGAGCTGATGTATCAGCGCATCCTGCTGCGGGAACACCATCTCCGTCGCATTAAAGCCATCAAGAACCTCGCGCCGCTCTCTCTCGTGAATGATGGAGAGATTCAGGATCGGTGTTTCGGGTGCGGCCTCCAGCGCATGCACCAGCTGCTGCAATGCGGTATGCATGTAGGCGGCAACCCGCTGCGAGGCAACCTGGCGATCAGTCTGCGCGACGATGGTGAAGCCCTCGCCCAGATCGTCCACCGCCACGGTAAAGGGATAGTTGGTGCGCTCCTGACTGGCGAGCACTTCGACACCCGGATGATGCAGACTGCCCGCCGCCGCGCTGTGACGGAAATTGAGCACGGCGCTGAACAGTGGCATACCCGCCGGCACGGCGCTGCAGCGCTGCGCCAATGAAAGCGACGCCTGCTCGTGATTGAGCAGACCCAGCAGTTCCAGCTGCGTGTTCTGCACGACCTGACGCACGCTGTTGTCCTGCAGCGAAAGACGCAGCGGCAGGGTGTTAATGAACAGGCCCATGACACGTTCGGCCCCGGCCGCACTATGCAGGCGGCCAAACAGCACGCTGCCGAAGACCACATCGTCGCGGCCACTGGCACGCGCCAGCATCAGCGCCATCGCAGCGTGGAACAGTGCCGCGACACTGACTCGCAACTGGATCGCGCCACGACGCAGACGCTGGGCCAGATAGGGATCGACGGGCAGATGTGACTCTTCGATATGACTGCCATCACCACGCACGTCGAGCAGACCGAACGGCGCGGTGGGCTCGTCAATGTCGGCGAGGCGTGCGCGGAAATAGTTTTCGGCTTCGCCGTGCCGATACTGCTCGAGCGCCCGCGCCACAAAGCCACGGTAGGACACCGGCGGCGGCAATTGCTCTGTCTGCCCGGCGAGGCTGGCCATGGCCTCGCCCAAAGCGATATCGAGCGAGACGTGATCGCTGATGATGTGGTGGAATTGCAGGATGACGTGACACTTCGCGCTGCGCGGGTCCTGCGCCACCTCGATGCGCAGCAGTGGCGCGGTTTGCAGATCCATGCGCACGCACGGCTGCGCCATGCGCTGCTTGAGCTGGGTCACTGTGTCGCCTTGCGGGTCAAGCTCGATACGGCTGATGGGCAGGTCGACCTGCCGGCAGACAACCTGCACAGGCTTGTCGAGTCCATGCCAGATGATGGCGGTACGCAGGGCATCATGGCGCTGCACGATGGTACGCAAAGTCGCCAGAAAGGCATCGAGCAATGCCGGTGATTCCAGTGACATCAGCACCGGCAGGATATAGGCGTCACCCTCCTCGCTGAACAGATGATGAAAGAGGATGCCCTCCTGCAAGGGCGCGAGCGGATAGATATCCTGAATATTGGCCGCACCACCACCACCCGGCACAAGCTCGACGATGCGGTCGATATGTGCCTGATCGAGTTCGATCAGGGAGAGCATGTCCGGCGTGATCGCCGTACAGCCTTGTGGAATCCGGTTGGGCGGAACGCTGTATTCGGGAACAGACGTATCACCCAGCGCCAGCGCGGCGCGGGGTGATGCGGATTTTTTCAGTCGGCGCAACAGCAGGTCCTGCTTGAGGACATCCAGGCTTTTCGTCGAACTCATCGTGTTCCCAGCAATGCCTTCCCTGATCAGCAGCATTCCTTGCAAGGCAAGTCTGCCGCGCCGCCGGAATGTGTCGGGGAACTATAACAAACAAAGCCACCCAAACAGCGCCTTTTCAAGCACTCTCCATGCGTATTAATCGGTCAAATTCCCCTGCTAACAGGAAGTTGCCCCAAAAGAGCGCGAATCAGGGGGAGTGCCGTGGTGGACAAGGGCCATCACTCACGACATGGCAGTGCAACCGGATAACTGAAAAGCACGAGATTACCCGCCGATGCCACCTCGACCGGGCTACACCGTCATTTCTCTGCGATAAATGCCGCACGGTTATGGCTAAATGCGTCAGCCAGCACACGTTCAAGGGGCTTCTCAGAAGCCGTCTTGGGTATCTCATCAACGATCAGCAGCCAAGTCGGTACAAAGTTCGGCTCAAGACCGGCACGACAGGTGCGGAACAGGGCCTCCTTGTCGAAGCGTGCCGGGTCGACGGGCACGATGGCGGCGACAACATCGCGCTCACCCGGCGCGCCCGAAGCCGCCGGCACGCCAAAGACGAACACGTCGTTGACCTGGGGATCTTCGGCGACCACTTTCTCGACGAAGCCGGGATTGATGAAGTCGCCGTTGTGGCGGATACCGCCCCCCTTGCGGAAATCGAAATACAGCCAGCCATCGGCGTCACGGTGCCCCATGTCGCCACTGCGATTCCAGCCGTCGCGCACCTTTTGTTGCGACGCCTCAGGATTGCCGAAGTAATCCACCTCAACCGACATCGGGCTTTCCGGCTCGGCGCGGCAGCAGATTTCACCGACCACCCCCGGCGCACACGCATTGCCATCGTCATCGAGAATCTGCATCTCGTAACCCGGCATGGCCTTGCCGAAAGAGCCGATCGGCCCGTCGCCAGGACGCCGGAAGGCCATGCCACCACCGTCGCTGGCGCCGTAGATTTCGAACACCTGCACGCCGAAACGCTGCTCGAAAGCGCCCCAGATACCTGCCGGCATACCGCCGCTAATCACCAGGCGCACAGGATTGTCGGCATCGTTGGACTGGGCCGGTTCACTGTAGATTGCCGTCGCCATGCCGCCAAGCACCGAGAAGCTGGTGCAACCGTAATGCCGACAAATCTCCCAGAGCTTCGACTTGGTGAAACGCCGGCTGAACACCGCGCGATAGCCGCCGAACAAGGCCGGACACAAGGCCGTCGCCTGAGCATTGCTGTGAGTAAAGGAGAGTCCAGTGTAAGGGCGCTCGTCGTCGGCATAGCCGAACAACGAACCCATCAGACCGGTGCCGCCAAAGCGTCGGTTTTTGCCGACGATGCCTTTGGGATTACCCGTGGTCCCCGACGTGTAGATGATCTGGATCGGATCTTCAAGCGTCACC
>CAZAOQ010000055.1:0-13385 GCA_964486795.1 uncultured Rhodocyclaceae bacterium | reverse complement strand
ACCGCGCCGGTGATCGACGCCGCAATCATCGCTTCGACGAACTCAGGATGATTGCGCAGCATGATGACGAAGCGGTCACCCTTGTTCACACCGCACTGCATCAGATGCGCGGCGAGACGGTTGGCATGGGTATCGAGCTGCCGGTAGGTGCGCACCTCATCGGGCGTCTTGCCACCATCGAGACTGAGATGCTCGAAGGTCAGCACATCACGATCCGGCATCTGCTCGGCGCGAATTTCGATCAGGTCGGCGAGGATGAATTCGTTGCGGGCGTCGGGGTCACGCATGATGAAAGCCTATCGCATGGCAATGGTGATATTCATGACGGCCGTCTCGTTGCCGAGGCTGCCGCCACCGTTGTGCGCCAAACCGACGCGGGCGTTTTCAATCTGACGCTTGCCGGCGCGACCCTGAAGTTGCCAGGTGAGTTCGGCGAGCTGGGCAACACCCGTGGCGCCCACTGGATGCCCCTTGCGCAACAAGCCACCCGAAGGATTGACGGGGATCCGTCCACCGAGACGCGCATCGCCTTCCTCGATGAAGCGGCGCACGTCCCCGGCCTTGCAGAGGCCCAGGTGCTCATAGCTGAGCATTTCGGTGACCACCGACGAATCGTGCAGCTCGACGAGATCGAGATCTTCGGGCCCGACGCTGGCTTCGCGGTAGGCGTCGGCAATCGACAGGCTGGTGACATTTTCTGCCGCACCATCGGGATGCTCGAAGTAGGAATGCACCACCGATGCGACCACGCGCACCGGCTTCTGAATGCCCAGCTGGCGCGCCTTGCGCTCGCTGACGAGGATGGCAGCCGCGCCACCGTCACCCAGCGGGCAGATCATCGGCCGGGTCAGCGGATCGACGATCACCGGCTGCGCCAGGATTTCGTCGACCGTGGTGACCTTCTGGAACTGGGCGCGCGGATTGAGGCTGCCGTACTGCGAAGCCTTCTCGGTAATCATGGCGAAATGACGGATATCGGTCCCGTGGCTGGCCATGTATTCGCGCGCCATTACGCCGTAAAAATCGGCGAACATCGAGCGGTTCTGCCCCGAGCCTTCGCTCTGCCCGGCCGTCATTGCCGCCATGAACTTATCGCGCTCCTCGACGTCGATGGCGCCATTGAAAGCGCTGTAACTGACCATCTTGTCCTCGTGGAACAGCTTCTCGAAACCCAGTACCAGCACGACATCATAGTAGCCGGCGGAGACCATCATTGCCGCCTGATTCAGCGCGGTGGAGCCGCTGCCGCAGGCGTTCTCGATGTTGATGATGGGGAACCTGCCCAGGCCGATGGAACTCAGCACCACCTGGCCGCGGATCGACTCCTGGCCGGTGACAAGGCCGGCGGCGCAGTTGCCCACATAAGACGCCTCGATCTCGTCGGGACGGATGCCGGCATCCTGGATGGCTTCGAGCACCGGCTGGCCACCGAGCCACTTGATGCTCTTGTCGAGATGCTTGCCGAAGGGCGTCATGCCGACACCGGCGACAATTGCATTCACACGCATAAATAAAACCTCCGCATTCAGGCCACCCGCCTCAAATCATCCCGGCGCGTGGCAGATCGTATTTCACACGCAGCGCCTCAATCTCTTCCTCACGACCAGGCAGCTTGGCCGGGGCCTGGATCATCTTCTTCTGCTTGAGTTCTTCGACGACAGCCGCCGAGCGGGGGAAAGGCTGGTCACAAGCGTTGAGCTGAAACAACTGCTCGAAGGGCAGGCGCGGACGCTGGCCGCCGGCATCTTTCGACTCCACCGGATAACCGACGGTCTGCACCACAACGATGCGACAGCTTGCCGGCAAGCCAAAGGCCTTCTCGACGCGCTGCCAGTTTGCCGAGCCCTGACAACAGCAGCCGAGTCCTTCGGCAATCGCCACCAGCGTTGCCTGGGCCAGGGCCTGACCGAGATCCATGTCGACAAGCCCCGGCTGCTTGAGATTCTCGGATGCCATAGTCATGATCGGGACCAGCACGTTATTGAGCTCATCGTAGCGGTCTGGGCCGTAGCCGAGCGCGCCGGCTTCGACGAGTTCGACGAGACGCTGTGCGGCTTCGTCCATGGCGTTCTGCTCGATGTACCAGATGATGACCACCGGTGCCTGCTGGATCTGGAAGCCGCCAACCGGCGAGGGCAGCGAATCCATCTGCTCCTCGGTCGCCGTGGCACGATGTACGACCAGGGCACGTGCGGCATTGTTGTTGCCGAAGTGCGAGGCGAGGCGCGCCGCCTCAAGCATCTTCTGGATTTTTTCAATCTCGACCGGACGATTCGGGTCAAGGTAACGGAAGGAGCGGCGACTACCGATGGCGTCAAAGAGTTCCACCTGGATTCCTTTCAGTTCTGGAAGTTGTTGGCGGCGATGATCGCCAGCATATTGTTCTCGCCGTCCTCAATGAGGCCAGCACGGGCATCGCGAAAAATCTTTTCCAGAGGATATTCCCGGCACAGGCCATTGCCACCGAACATCTGCACCGCCTCACTGGCCAGCTCGAAAGCCGTCTGCGTCACCAGCACCTTGGAAGCTGCGGCGTACTGGAAAGGGATCATGCCCATGCGCTGGTAGTGCTGGATGGCGACCTGGCGAGCGAAGGAACGCGCGGACTCCAGCTTCATGAACATGTTGAACAGGCGCGTCTTGACGCTCTGGTGCTCGATGATCGGCTTGCCCGCCTGCACCCGCTCCTTCGCATAGGCCAGCGCATGATCGAAGGCGGCGCGGGCGACGCCGACGAACTGCAGGCCCATCGCGGTGTTGGCGTGGGCGAGGAAACCACCGAGCATCATCGCGTACATCTCGGGATCATCGGCGAGGAAGAACTGTGGTGGCACGCGCACATTGTCGAAGAAGATCTCGCCCTGATTCAGGGTGCGCTGGCCGATCTTGTCGAGCGGCTTGCCGCGTGTGATGCCAGGCAGGTCGAGCGGTAGCAGGAACACGGCGCCGCCGGCACGGCCGATCTTCGAATCCTCATAGGTGGCGAAGATCATGCCGCAACCGGCGATGGTGCCGCACGACACCCAGGCCGCCTTCTGCCCATTGAGAATGAAGTCACCCGTCGCCTCATCGCGCCGGCAGCGCAGATCGGCACGTCCCTGCGGGTCACGGAACGAGGGATCGTTGAAGGCAACCATGTCCGTGCCGTGGTTCGGCTCGGTCAAAGCCAGGCAGAAGAACTCATCACGTTGGGCGAAGAATTCGGCGAGATCCTCACGCCCCATCTGGCGCGCGACAGAGGCGCCGAGATTCCACAACGAATAGGTGATCGACAGGCCGACATCGCCCCAGCACAGCTCCTCGATGACTATGGCATGCATCAGGGCGCGCGCCTCGGGTGTCAGATCCGGGCCGTAGCAATCGGGTGCACCGACGAGGCCAATTTCCTTGAACTTCTCCAGCCCCTCCCAGAGGGGCGAGCCTTTGGCAATGACTTCCTCGGGCGACATGCGGTCGAGCCTGGCGGCAATCGGTCGCATCACCTCAGTGGCGAAGCGGTGACAGGTATCGCGGAGCTTCAGCATTTCCTCGCTGATGCCGACGTCGAGATCGATGGCTACACTCATGGAGATTCCTCGAAAAGGGTTTGCAGCGTCAAAAATATCCGTATGAATTGAATCAGGCTTCCGCTTCGTCGTCAATCAATCGATCAGTTAATTGACAGAATCACGGCAATCAGCCTAAATACCCTCTGGCTTCCGAGTGGTTCATCCGAAATCCGCATCATGACTCGAAAAATTCCCAAAGCACCGGCAAAGAAGGCTGGTCGACCCATCGGCACCGACGTTGCCGTGGCCACGCGCAAGAACATCCTCGACGCCGCAACACTCTGTTTCGCCGAGCTTGGTTACGCCGCCGCCAGCAATCGTGAAATCGCCCGGCGTGCCGGCGTCACCAGCGGCTCTCTGTATCATTATTTTGACTCCAAAGCCGCGCTCTACCGCGCTGCCTTGCAGGATGCCAACACCACGCTGATCCAGGCTTATCTCGACGTCGTCGCTGAAATCCCCGACGCATCCAGTATCGAACAACTCTGCCAGGGCCTTGAACGTGCCTTTGCCGTGGCGCGCAAGCGGCCGGGCATGATGAACTTCGCCTCCGCCTCGGCGCTGGAAATTCAACGCCACAAGGATCTCGACTGGCTGGCACGCGAAGATGCCGAAGCCTTCCCGATGTTTTTCCGCAGCCTGCTCAAGCGGGCCAGGAAGCGTGGCGAACTCGGTCCGCAGGTCAATCTCGATGCAGCAATGAGCGTCCTCATCATCTCCTTCGCCAGCATAGCCTTCCTGCAAGGCAGACAGGTTGATGAAGCCGCCTTCGACGTCTCGCTCAAGACCTTCCAGCAATTGCTGCGCGGCGAAATGTTCGTGCAGCCCGCTTAAGCCGATCATCTTGCCCACCCCCACGACGATCGTTCTCCAGCCAACGGCTGACGACCACCGTATCGCCCGCTACGCTGCGGCGGCGATTGCGCTCTCGGTGGTCGAAGCGGCAATTCCCAGCCCGCTGCCAGGCGTCAAGCCGGGCCTCGCCAACATCATCACGCTGATCGTTCTCGCCCGCCACGGCTGGCGCGAAGCGGTGTGGGTCACGCTGCTGCGCGTGCTCGCCGGCAGCCTGGTGCTCGGCCAGTTTCTCGCCCCCGGTTTCTTCCTGAGTCTCGCCGGCTCGCTGGCAAGCCTCGTCGTGCTCGGTGCGGCGATGCATTTGCCATCACGCTGGTTCGGCCCCGTCAGCCAAAGCCTGCTCGCCGCCTTCGCCCACATCGCCGGCCAGCTCGTCCTCGCCCGACTCTGGCTGGTGCCGCATAACGGGCTGTTCTATCTCGTGCCGGTCTTCGCCGTCGCGGCGCTGGTCTTCGGCCTGGCGAATGGGCTGGCGGCGGCGAAGCTGCTGGCGATGGATGACACACCCAAAGCTGTTGTGCAGTGAGTAGTGAGTAGGTCGGATTAGCGCAGCGTCCCTCAAGGGATTTCCGATGGTCATAATCCGACGCCCATTGTCGGGTTACGCTGCGCTCTCAAGTCAATCGTATTAACTTGTTGATATTTATAGAACACAATTCGCAGGCGATTGACCTTTGGGACGATTTTTGGCCGCGGCCCAATTACTTCGCTAACCCGACCTACGATTATCGACCTGCCTTGAAAGCCAATATCCACGCCACTCTCCAAAGGCACCGGGCTGAGATCAAGCATTGACGCGCTTCTTCAGGCAGGTCGCTTTTACAAGCAACTCACGCCGCGTTGCCAGCGGTTGCCAGCGGCAGAAGTGGCGAGTAGGCTGGCCCACCTTCATTCCCAGTAAGGATTTATCGTGGCAAATTTCTGGACTTGGATCTCTATCATCGGGCTCTCAATGACGCCCAACCTGATCCTCGGACCATCGGTCGCTGTCGGTGTCGGCATCAAGGCACACATCCATCCGGCCCTGTTGCTGCCCGTCGTGGCAACGGCAGGCTTCCTCGAAGGACTCGCCCTTGCCTGGCTCGCCGGCAGGAGCACGAACATCGGCTTCATTCATCGCTGGATCGAACGCATGCGCACGCCGCGAAGTGTGGCGTTCGCTGACAAGTGGGGCGTCTGGGGCGGTCTCTCCGTCGGCTGCGCGGTCATCGGCCAGGAACCCATCCTCGTTGCGCTACGCTGGCTGGATGTCAGGATGGAGCGCATCTGGCTGCCGCTGGCGCTCAGCAACGCCATTTTCTCGGTCATCTACTACGTGGTCGTGCAATTCGGCCTCGACCAGGTGGCGCAGCTCTGAGGCTGACCCGCCTTACGGCAGCTCCGAATTCGACATCCGCCGCAGGATGAGCTGGGTGCGCCGATTGACGAAATCCGAGTAGGGATTTTTCTCGTAGCGACGCGGCGCGGGCAGCATGACCGCCAGGCGCGCAGCCTGCTCGGCGGAGAGTTGCGCAGCGGAGATGTTGTAGTAGCGCCGCGACGCAGCCTCGGCACCGAAGACGCATTCGCCCCACTCCACCGAGTTCAGATAAACCTCGAGGATGCGCTGCTTGTCCCAGACCATTTCCAGCATCAGCGTGATGACGGCCTCCTGCGCCTTGCGCAGTGGTGTCTTGGCGGGTGACAAGAAGAGGTTCTTGGCGAGTTGCTGGGAAATCGTCGAGCCGCCGGCGACCACTTTGCCCTTCTTCTGATTCTTCTCGAGCGCCTTCTGCATGCCCTCCCAGTCGAAGCCTTCGTGATCGACAAACTTGTCGTCCTCGGCGGCAACCACGGCGCGCTTCAGGTTCGTGGAAATCTTTTCGTAGGGTTGCCAGCGGTGCCTAAGCTCGGCCTTGGGATTCTTCTGCCGCGCCTCGTTGAGGCGAATCTGCATGAAGCGCGTCATGTCCGGATCGGCGTATTTCCACCAGACCACCCAGCCGAAATACCAGACCTGCGATGCCAGAGCGAGCAGAACCAGCGCCACAAGGATGCGCTTGAGCCACTTGGCAACGTGGCTAAACAGCAGCTTCATGCGGCGCGCAGTTCGGCAAGCAATGGCGCGGTATCCGGGCGCACGCCACGCCAGATGAAGAAGGCTTCGGCGGCCTGTTCGACGAGCATGCCAAGGCCGTCGGCGACGCGCACGCCAATGCTGGCACGCCGCGCCTGGGCCATGAAGGGTGTCTCACGGCCGTAAAGCATCTCATAGGCCAGACAGCCCCGAGCAAACACGCCATCGGGAGTCGCCAGCACGGCGTCGCTCAGGCCAGACGAAGTGGCATTGATGACAATATCGAATTCACGGCCGACGAGTTCATCGAAGCCACATGCTTGCATGGTTGCACCATGTGTTGCCAGCGCTGTTGCCAGTTCCGTAACCAGCGCACGCGCTTTGTCCACCGTCCGATTGGCGACAACGAGGCACGCCGGCGTTTCCTGCAGCAGCGGCAGCACTGTGCCGCGTGCCGCACCACCCGCGCCAAGCAGCAGCACGCGCCGGCCGGCGATGGGCTGGCCGAGGTTGACCGTGATGTCGCGGACGATGCCGGCACCGTCGGTGTTGTCACCCAGAATTTCCGTCCCCTCGAAACTCAGCGTGTTCACCGCACCCGCTGCGGCGGCGCGCGGCGTCAAACGCGTGGCGAGACGAAAGGCCTCTTCCTTGAAGGGCACCGTGACGTTCATGCCACGTCCGCCAGCGGTGACAAATTCGCGCACCGTCGTCACAAAGCCATCGAGTGGTGCAGGCAGCGCAACGTAGTGCATGTCCTGACCAGTCTGCGTAGCGAAACGGCTGTGGATCAGCGGTGACTTGCTGTGGCTGATCGGATGGCCGATCACGGCGTACTGGTCTGTCATGTCGTGTCGAACGTTGAATACGATCAGTTGATCAATTGATCAATTGGCCTGCAGCCGGTCTTCGCTGGTGAAAGACCAGGTACGCGTGATGCCAATGATGTCGGTGTCAGAGAGATTCGGCGGGAAGGGCGGATAGGGTGCGGCCTGCTGAATGATGCGCTTGGCCGCGTCATCGAGCACTTTCTTGCCGGACGAACGATCGATAGTGATCGAGTCGATGTTGCCGTCGGCCCTGATTTCGACGGTGACGATCAGCGTGCCATAGGCCTTGCCTTTGGCCGCTGTCGGATAGTTGAGGTTGCCGACGCGCTCGACCTTCTGCCGCCAGTCTTCCTCGTACTGTGCAAAGCGATACTCGGTGGCGCGTGCGCCGATGTATTTCTTGCGCGGGCGTTTGTTGTAGTCGTCCGTCTGGCGGTCGATCTGCCCCTGCAGACGGGCCAGCGCCATTGCCGAGACCGCGAGATCGGAGCCCGTCGCGGGCAGCGGCGCCGGCACCCGCTCCGCCTTATGGCTTGTGCTTTGCACCGTCTGGCGGCTTTCGATCTGGGTCAGTAGCTGCTTCTGCAACGACTCCATCTCGGCGACCTTGCGCTGCGCCTCGACGAGATCGTTGCCCTGCCGCGTGGCCTGCGTGGCAGGCAAGGGCGTCTTGGCGATGCGGTTTTCGTCGGTATTACCGCCGCCATCGAGATTGACCTGCGCACGCGCCTGGGCATCGTGGGGTTTCTTCGCGCTCTTGGCATTGACCAGGATGACTTCGAGCATCTGGTCACCGGCATTCAGCAACTTGCTGGGCAGCTCGAAGTGGACGGCCAGCAGAACGGCGTGAACGGCCAGCGAGAGGCCCAACGCTGCCGCCAAGGTGACACGCTTTGGCAGCAAGGCGATGATCCGGTTCAGCCAGGGAACATTACTCGGCATGACGCGAATTTTAAGCAGCCGCTTCGGGAGCTTCCACAGCCTCGCAGCCCCCGTCCAAAGGTGCAGTTTCAACTTCCGCCCCAGCATCAACAGATGCCGGCACATCAGACAGCGCTTCAATGAAACGCGCGCGCGCCTCGGCTTCGAGAAGGTCGATCTTTTCGATATCAAGACGTACACGCGTGCCGAAATCGAGCGGTGGCAAAGCGGGCATGCGCAACACCAGCGGGATCCGTTCGAGGCGAACGAGACCTTCGCGCAGCACCCGCGCCTCGACTTGACCTGCATTTTCCTGCTGCAGCCAGCGCAGCGACCAGTAGCGTTCCATGCCACGCTGGAACTCGGCATAGGCGGCGTAAGTCAGCTCGAAGTCACGCATTGCAGCCAGCAGATCGTTGGACTTCGCCGCAAACGGCGGCGCTTCGCCGCGCAGCCAGGCGATCAGCTGCCACTGGTTGAGCAGGTCGACATAACGGCGCAGCGGCGAAGACGTCCATGTGTAGCAATCGACACCGAGGCCTTCATGCGGCGCAGCGACCGTTGTCATGCGCACCTTGCCCGAGGTCTGCGCACGATACAGTGCGGGGACGCCGGCATCGGCGAGGTCACGACCCCAGCCGGCGTTGGCGACGATCATCAATTCGGAGACCAGCTTGTCGAGCGGCGAGCCGCGCTTGCGCTGTTCGATGGTGATGTGGCCCGGCTCGGCTGCGGCATTGCCAGACCAGTCGACCACATAGTTGAAGTCGCTCTGGTTCTGCGTCTGCCCCGCCTTGCCGCGTCCCGCTTCGAGCACCGTAGCGAATTCCCAGAGCAGCTTGAGTTCGTCGCGGAAGCGGAAATCGGGCAGGCCGCTGAGCAGCGTTCCCTCGTTGAACCAAGGTTCGATGTCGTGATGGCGCAGGTTGGCCACCACCGGCACCCGTTCGATACAGCTCTCACGCCCACGAATGGTGAAATCGGTGGCGACGTCGAGATACACCGACAGCACGGGGCACTCGCGGTCAGCGCCCAGCGTGTAGCGCTCGACAATATCCTGGGGCAGCATGGTGATCTTGCGCCCCGGCATATACACGGTGGACAAACGATTGCGCGCAACCATGCCCAGCGCATCATCGGGCTGGATACCAAGACCTGGCGCGGCGATGTGAATGCCGATGCGCCAGCCACCGTCAGTCTTCACCACAGAAAAAGCGTCGTCGATCTCGGTCGTGTGAGCATCGTCGATACTGAAAGCCGCGACCTTCGCCAGCGGTAAATCATGCACCTCGGCAGGCGTTGCATATTCGCCGAAACTCTCGCCTTGCGGGAAGTATTCAAAGAGAAAGCGGCCCAGATGGTAATCGTGGCTCGACGCCAGCGCACCACATTTCACCAGCAGGCTAGCGGGCGACAAGCTCGTTTCGGCACAGGCGGCCTCGAAAGCCTTGGTCTCCGGGCGATTGCGGTCGGGCTTGTAGAGCAGATGGCGCAGCAATGGTGGAAACTCGGCAGGCAGTTGCCCCGCCTGCAATTCCTCGCTCATGCGCTCGATGGCCAGCGCCTGCTGGCGCTTCTTCTCCAATCCGATCAACGCGGCCTGGAGGATTTCCGGAGGTGCCTTGCGGAAACGGCCGCGTCCTTTGCGATGAAAATAGATCGGCGCTGAATGCAGGCGCAGCAACACTCCGGCCGACTCGACGGGGGTTGGCGTGTGCCCGACGTACTCACGGGCCATCTCCTCGAAGCCGAACTCCTCTTCGCCGCAGCTTTCCCAAAGGAAGTCGGTATCAATTTCCTCCGCCCCGCTCTCGGCACGGGTGAGCAGCTCGGCAGCCGCCGGCGCTTCGAAACGCAGGAGGACGCTGGAGGATTTCACCTTGCTGCGTTTGCCGGAAGGCATCTCGACCTGCAGGGAGGTGTTATTGTCGGCGAGCACCGTACCGGCTTTAAAGGCGCCGTCCTCTTCAAACAAGACATTCATCGGGGAGTGGGGTCAAGCGAGTCAGATAATCTGCGGATTATACCGTCTGACCTGCAGTCCTCACGCCTCACACCCTATGGCGCCGTCCAATTCACCAGGCCGAGTTGCCAAGTCATCAGCACGGCGAGGCCGAAGGCGATGCGATACCAGGCAAAGGGCTTGAAATCGTGGGTACTGATGAAACGCAGCAACCAGCGCACGCAGAAAAACGCGGAGATAAACGAAGCAACGAAGCCGACCGAAAACATTCCAATATCATCGAATGAGAACAGCGCCCGCTCCTTGTAAACCTCATAGCAGGTCGCGGCGGTGAGCGTGGGAATGGCGAGAAAGAAGGAGAACTCGGTGGCCGCCTTGCGTGACAAGCCGAACAGCAGGCCACCGATGATGGTCGCTCCCGAACGCGAGGTGCCGGGAATCAGCGCCAAACATTGGGCACAGCCGACCTTGAGCGCATCGAGCGGCGTCAGTTCATCGGCACTTTCGACGCGGATCAAATGCTGGCGCTTCTCGGCCCAAAGAATCACGAAGCCACCAACGATGAAAGCCAGCGCCACCGGCACCGGCTGGAACAGATGAGCCTTGATGATCTTGCTGAAGGCAAGGCCGAGCACTGCCGCCGGGATGAAGGCGATCGCCAGATTGAGCATCAGGCGTCGCGCCGCACGATCATGACCGAGACCGGTCACGACAGCGGTAATCTTGGCGCGATACTCCCACATCACCGCCAGAATCGCCCCAAACTGGATGACGATCTCGAACACCTTGCCCTTTTCGTCGTTGAACTTGAGCAGGTCACCGACGAGGATCAGATGTCCGGTGCTCGAAATGGGCAGGAATTCAGTCAGACCCTCGACGATGCCGAGGATCAGAGCATGCAACAAAGGAGTAATATCCATCATCGAAAATGACGCAGTGGTATTTCGTGGGGCGGGGCGCAGCTGAACGCGCGGATGCCAAATAGCGAGCGCCGGCGAGTCTAGCACAGCGGACAACCTTCAATAACACAGGCAGACGGGCAAGAATGAGCAAGAAAATCGCAGTCGAAAAACTCACTCCGGGCATGTACATCTGCGATCTCGGCAGCGACTGGATGGCCCACCCTTTCCTGCGCAGCAAGCTCCTCATCAACGACGAGGCGCAGATCCGTAAGATCATCGAATCCGGGATCCACGAGGTCTATATCGACCCGAAGCGCGGTATTGACGTCGTCGATGCACCGACTCACGTCGAGGTGGAAGAGCAAATCACTGAAGAACTTCACAAGCTCGCCGAAGAAAAGATTCTGGTGCGCAAGGTCGGCGTCGGGGAGGAAATGCAGCGTGCCCGCAAGATCCACTCTGAAGCCAACGGCATCATTCGCAACATCATGCAGGACGTGCGCCTCGGCAAGCAGGTCAACGCGGAGCTGGCCGAGCCAGTGGTCGAAAAGATCACCGAATCCATCCTGCGCAACGGCAGCGCCCTGCTCTCGCTGACGCGTGTCAAGAACAAGGACGACTACACCTTTCAGCACTCAGTTTCGGTGTGTGCGCTGCAGGTCTCCTTCTGCAATGCACTGGGCCTGAGCGCGACCAGCACCCACCTGGCTGGCGTGGGTGGTCTGCTCCACGACATCGGCAAGGTCAAGATACCCGACGAGATCCTCAACAAGCCCGGCAGCCTTACCGCCGAGGAATTCACCACCATGAAGTGTCATGTCGTCGAGAGCAAAAACATCCTCCTCGAAACCGATGGCATTCAGGAAATCTCGATACAAGTGGCCGCCCAGCACCACGAACGTCATGACGGTTCGGGATACCCTGAGGGACTCAAGGGCGAGGCGATCTCGCAGATGGGACAGATGGCGGCGATCTGCGACGTCTATGATGCGATCACCTCCGACCGCTGCTACCACAAGGGCATGCCTCCACACGAGGCACTGCGCAAGATCTTCGAGTGGAGCAAGTTTCACTTCAACCCGCAACTGGTACAGCAGTTTCTGCGCATCATTGGCATTTACCCGGTCAACACACTGGTGATGCTGGAATCCGGGCGTATTGCCGTGGTCATGGAGCAGGCCGAAGAAAACCTCCTGCAGCCGGTGGTCAAGGCCTTCTATGACAGCAAGCGCAAACAATATATGGTGCCGCTGCTGATCGACCTCGCCAAGCCGCTCGGCCATGGTGGCGGTGATCGCATCGTCGGTCATGAAACCGCAGAGAAGTGGGGATTCGACCCGGCGAAGTTCCTCCGGGGCTAAGGGGCTGCGACCGAGTCTGGGCGGCCCGCGCCCTACTGCGTCAGCCGTTCCAGCCGCGCCAGATACGCCAAGGCTTCATCACGGTTCGCACCGCACATTTCCAGTGAAGGCTGCAACCCGCCACAGCAGCCCGGTCGTTCGGGATGGCCAAAAATCCGGCAACGCAATTCTGCGTCGAGCTGGATGCAGGGTGCGCCAGCTGACTTGCCGCGCGACATTCCGGGAATCGACGAACTGATCGAAGGCGCGATGCAGCAGGCCCCGCAGCCCGGCCGGCATTCCAGTGCTGCATCAACCATCAGGACTTGATATCGATGACGCGCTGCGGCTGCCGATTCAGGCGTGACAGATCAGCGTCGGCGAGGATTTCACCGAGGAAGCGGAAGTTGCGATTGATCGCCGCCTCGTAGGGGCACTCTCCGCCGAAATGAATCTTCATGTAGCGATCCGCCTCTTTGTATTCCCGCTTGATGCGCGTGCTCAACAAGCCCGTGTAAAAAGCCGGTGTGTTGCGCAGCAGAGCTTCCGGGTCGGGATACGGCAGACCGGGCGCGCCGGCAAGACCAATAGCGCTGAACTCGGCAAACAGGAAGTCGCGACACTTTTCCAGATAACAACGATCCGCAAGCTGGCTGAGGATGTCACCCGTACCCAGCAGGCAGGCGATAGCGCGGTCGAGTGGCGGCATATTCTCTGGCAGGTGCCAGACGAGGCGCGTCACCATGATCAACTCGGCCTTGTCAGCGAGATACGCGAGATGCGTGTGGCGCAGATATTCACGCATGAATTCGACACCACGCGCCTCATGCACCGGCGTCAGCTGGGCGCCCTGCAGGTGCTCCTCGCCAACACGACGCAGCAGACCGACATCATGGTAAAGCGCCAGCAGAATGCCGAGCAGGGCGTGGTCGGCATCAATGAACTCAGGCGAACCTCGTGGGGTATC
>CAZAOQ010000054.1:0-17491 GCA_964486795.1 uncultured Rhodocyclaceae bacterium | reverse complement strand
ACCTGCACCAGGCACATGCGGCAGTTGGCCGCGATCGACAGCTTCTTGTGATAGCAGAAGTGCGGGATGTAGGTACCGAGCTGATGAGCGGCTTCGATGATGGTGCTGCCTTCGGCGACTTGCAGCGCCTTGCCGTCGATTTCGATGTCTAGCATGACGGCCTCACGTAGATCTTGCTGCCTTCGCGCTGGATTTCCGGCGCCACCAGGCATTTCTTGTTCTCGATGTGATACTCGAATTCATTCTTGTAGTGCTTGAGGAAACCCCGCACCGGCATGGCCGCAGCGTCGCCGAGTGCGCAGATGGTACGGCCCATAATATTTTCCGTGACACTCATCAGCAGGTCGAGGTCTTCCTGGCGCCCCTGACCATGTTCGATGCGATGCACGACGCGATACATCCAGCCGGTACCTTCGCGACACGGCGTGCACTGGCCGCAGGATTCCTCGAAGTAAAAATAGGAGAGACGCTCCAACGCTTTGACCATGCAGACCGAGTCATCCATGACAATCACGGCGCCCGAACCGAGCATTGAGCCAGCCTTGGCGATCGAGTCGTAATCCATGGTGCTGTCCATCATGATGTCGGCGGGCAGCACCGGGGCAGAGGAGCCACCAGGAATCACGGCCTTGAGCTTGGCGCCGTTACGCATGCCGCCGCACATTTCAAGCAACACAGGGAACGGCGTACCGAGCGGGATTTCATAAACACCGGGCCTGTTCACATGACCAGACACCGAAAATAGCTTGGTACCGCCATTATTGGGCTTACCCAGTTCAAGATACTTCTCACCACCGTTGACGATGATCCACGGCACAGCCGCAAAGGTCTCGGTATTGTTGATGGTGGTCGGTCTGGAATAAAGGCCGCAACTTGCCGGGAATGGTGGCTTAAAGCGCGGTTGGCCCTTCTTGCCTTCGATGGATTCAAGCAGGCCCGTTTCCTCACCACAAACGTAGGCGCCGTAGCCGTGATGAGCAAACAGTTCGAAGCCAAAGTCGGTACCGAGAATTTTCTGGCCAAGCAGATTGGCCGCCCGCGCCTCGTCAAGGGCTTCTTCGAAGCGCTTGTAAAGATCCCATACTTCGCCGTGAATATAGTTGTAGCCGCGCGTCGCACCCATCACATAGGCGCCGATGATCATGCCCTCGATCACCGCATGCGGGTTGAAGCGCAACAAATCACGGTCCTTGAACGTACCCGGCTCACCTTCGTCAG
This sequence comes from uncultured Rhodocyclaceae bacterium, assembly GCA_964486795.1. GTDB lineage: Bacteria > Pseudomonadota > Gammaproteobacteria > Burkholderiales > Rhodocyclaceae > Sterolibacterium. Next base: position 16,273 of record CAZAOQ010000054.1, on the reverse strand, counting down.
AGTTACAACACAGGTACTTGTCACCCGTGTAGTTCTTCGGCATGAAGCTCCACTTCAGGCCCGTCGGGAAGCCTGCGCCACCACGACCGCGCAGCACGGATTTCTTCAGTTCATCGATGATCGCATCGGGAGAAATCTTCTCGGCGAGGACCTTCTTCAGCGCGACGTAACCGCCACGCTTGATGTAATCCTCAAGATGCCACTGCTGGTCGCCGATTTTTGGATCAAGTGTGATCCCGGCCAAAAGGATAGGCTGGAAGCTCATGATGGCGTCAACTCGGCTAGCAGCTTGTCGATTTCCGACTCAGTCATGAAGCTGCACATACGGCGATTATTCATCAACATCACCGGCGCGTCGCCGCAGGCACCCATGCACTCACCTTCCTTGAGGGTAAACCGACCGTCGGTGGTGGTCTCGTTAAAGTCGATCCCCAATTTCTGCTTCAGGTAATCGGCCGCATGCACGCCACCTGACAAGGCGCACGGCAGGTTGGTACACACCGTCAGTTTGAATCGGCCAACCGGCTTGAGCTCATACATGTTGTAGAAGGATGCAACCTCGTGAACGGCCATCGGCGGCATCTCGAGATAGCGGGCAACGTCCGCGATCGCTTCTTGCGACAACCAGCCCAGTTCATCTTGGACGATTGCCAGTGCTGCCATGACAGCAGACTGCTTCTGGTCAGCCGGATATTTGGCGACCTCGCGGTCGATTTTCCTGTTTGCGTCTTCGCTAAGCATGACTTACCTATCAACCTCGCCAAACACGATGTCCATCGTGCCGATAATGGTCACGGCATCGGCGATCATGTGACCCTTGGCCATTTCATCCATCGCGGACAGATGCACGAAACCGGCGGCACGCACCTTCATGCGATACGGCTTGTTCGCGCCATCGGAAATCAGATACACACCGAGCTCACCCTTCGGATGCTCGATAGCGGAATAGACCTCACCCGCTGGCACGTGAATACCTTCACTGAAGAGCTTGAAATGGTGAATCAACTCCTCCATGCCCTCTTTCATCTTCGCGCGCGGGGGCGGCGCAACCTTATGATTGTCGGTAATGACCGGGCCCGGGTTCTTGCGTAGCCATTCGACGCACTGCTTGATAATGCTGGTCGATTGGCGCATCTCGGCCATGCGACACAGATAACGATCGTAGCTGTCGCCTTCCTTGCCAACCGGGATATCGAAATCAAGGCGGTCATACACTTCATAGGGCTGCTTCTTGCGCAGATCCCACTCGACACCCGAGCCACGCAGCATGGGGCCAGAAAAGCCAAGTTGAATGGCGCGCTCGGGCGACACCACGCCAACACCAACCAAGCGTTGCTTCCAGATGCGGTTATCGGTTAGCAGAGCTTCGTATTCATCACAGTAGCGCGGGAAACGATTGCAGAAATCGTCAATGAAGTCGAGCAATGAACCGCTACGCGCCTCGTTGAGCTTGCGCACTTCCTCGGCATTCTTGAAGCGATTGGCCTCAAAGCGCGGCATCTGATCAGGCAGATCACGATAGACGCCACCCGGGCGGTAGTAGGCACCGTGCATGCGCGCACCGGTGGCTGCTTCCATCATGTCGAAGATGTCTTCGCGCTCGCGGAAAGTGTAGAGCACCATGCCCATTGCACCAACGTCCAGCGCGTGCGTACCGATGCTCAGCAGATGATTGTGGATGCGCGTGATTTCGTCGAACAATACACGGATGTACTGGGCACGCACTGGCACTTCGACACCCAGCAGCTTCTCAACAGCCAACACGTAGGGGTGCTCGTTGACCAGCACAGGGGTGTAGTCGAGGCGGTCCATATAGGGCAGCGCCTGCACCCAAGTCTTCTGTTCGGCCAGCTTTTCAGTAGCGCGATGCAGAAGGCCAATATGCGGATCAGCACGAACGACGACCTCGCCGTCAAGCTCAAGCACCAAGCGCAGCACGCCGTGTGCGGACGGATGCTGCGGACCAAAGTTTAGTGTGTAATTGCGGATGTCGCTCATAGTCGTCAGCCCGGCTTGGCGCCCCCGTAGTTATCCTCACGGATGATGCGTGGAGTCACTTCGCGCCGCTCAATGGTCACAGGCTGGTAAACCACACGCTGCTGCTCAGCGTCGTAGATCATCTCCACATAACCGGAGACCGGGAAGTCCTTGCGGAACGGATGGCCGATAAAGCCATAATCAGTAAGAATGCGGCGCAGATCGGGATGGCCGTTAAATAGAATACCGAACAGGTCGAAAGCCTCGCGCTCGAACCAATTAGCGTTATTCCAGATGTGATTGACCGACTCGACCACCGGAAAGTCGTCGTCGTTGGCAAAAACGCGCAAGCGCAGGCGCCAATTGTGCTTAACGGACATCAGGTGCATGACTGCCGCATAGCGCTTGCCCTGCCAGGCAACACTGGTGCCTTCAGCATAGGTCGAGTAGTCAACGCCGCACAGGTCAATGAGCTGGTCGAAACGGAGATCGGGATTGTCACGAAGCACCCGCGCAACATAGAGGTAGTCGTCGGCGGAAACCACCAACGTCAGTTCCCCCAGCGCTTCGACCAGACCCGTGACACGTCCGCCCAGCGCATATTGCAGACTCTGTTTCAGCTTATCCAGCTTGGCGCTCATGACATTACGGAATAGTAAGAATTAGGTTCGGGCGATCGTGGACGTGCGATGAATCTTGTTCTGCAACTGCAGGATGCCGTAGAGCAAAGCCTCTGGCGTCGGCGGGCACCCTGGAACATAGACATCGACTGGCACGATACGGTCGCAACCGCGCACGACCGAATATGAATAGTGATAATAGCCACCACCGTTAGCACAAGAACCCATCGAAATCACCCAGCGTGGCTCGGACATCTGGTCGTACACCTTACGTAAGGCCGGCGCCATTTTGTTGCACAGGGTGCCAGCAACGATCATCACATCGGACTGGCGCGGACTCGCCCGGAACATGATGCCGAATCGATCAAGGTCGTAGCGCGCGCAACCGGTGTGAATCATCTCGATAGCACAACAGGCAAGACCAAAGGTCATCGGCCACATTGAACCGGTACGCGACCAGTTAATGAGCTTGTCAAGGGAAGTGGTGACAAAACCTTCCTGGAGAATACCTTCAATACCCATAACTCAATCCTCGCTCCCTTATTCCCAGCCCAGGGCGCCTTTGGCCCAAGCATAGATATAACCGACCAGGAGAATGCCAAGGAAAACCAGCATCTCAACAAAGCCGAACATCTTGATGGCCTCGTTACTGACGATTTCCTTGAAAATTGCCGCCCAGGGGAAAAGGAAGGCTATTTCCAGATCGAAGAGGATGAAAATGATGGCGATAAGGTAATAGCGCACATCAAACTTGATGCGTGCATCTTCAAAGGCCTCGAAGCCGCATTCGTAAGGAGAGAGCTTTTCAGCGTAAGGGCGCCGAGGGGCAAGAGCCCAGCCAATCAAGACGGGAACAAAACCCATCACCAGACCGAGAAGAATGAACACGAAGACGGGAAGATAATTTTCTAGCATGATCACCGCACTTGCGCCGCCTATTGTTTTTCACCACAGCCAACAGAGTTGAGACTACCAACCCCCATACTCCCATGCCCCCGCGCCAGAAAGGCACGGCAACTCCGAGCGACTCCGCCAAGCGGTAATCAGTACCACCATTACCCGGACTGTCTTGGTGCCGACGGTGAGACTCGAACTCACACGACTTTACGTCACTACCCCCTCAAGATAGCGTGTCTACCAATTTCACCACGTCGGCATTTCACTCATCAAAGCCGCGCCCCGCTTGCGTTGGACGGCCTGACTGAACCCGCAGAATTATACAGCGCCTGCAATGGCTTTTCAATAAAAGGAGCAGAAAATTTTATAGCTCTACACCTCTCCGCCAGGACTACGCACTACTCCCGGCACACCTTCCAAGACTGCCTGACTTACTTCGGAATGTCCTTAACCTTGGAACTGTCCGGAGTCGCAGGCGCTGAAGGAACAAGAGGCGCACTTGTTGGTGCGCTCTTTACCTTGGCGGTGTCGAGCACACTGGCCACAGGCTTGGCACGATTAGTCACCATGTAGCTGAGACTGAGGCTGGTCAAAAAAAACACGGCAGCGAGGATTGCCGTAGTACGCGACATGAAATTGGCCGAACCCGATGAGCCGAACAGGCTGCCGGATGCCCCGCTACCGAAGGCAGCCCCCATGTCAGCACCCTTGCCATGTTGCAGCAATACGAGGCCAATGACACTCAAACCAACGAGTAGATGAACCGTCAGCACCAGTGGAAACAAAAATCCTTGCATTTGAATTGTCCTTGTGAAAAATCAGGCTGCAGCACAAATCGCCAGAAAGTCGGCTGCCACGAGTGCGGCACCGCCGATCAGGCCGCCGTCGATGTCCGGCATCGCGAACAACTCCTGCGCGTTGCCGGGCTTGACGCTGCCACCATAAAGAATCTGAAGATTCTGCGCCACCGCAGCCCCCTCACGTTCGACGCGCGCACGAATCAGGGCATGAACATCCTGTGCCTGCTGCGGCGTCGCTGTCTTGCCGGTGCCAATCGCCCAGACCGGCTCGTAAGCCACGACGGCGCGCGTCAGCGCATTGATCCCGGACTTGGCGGCCACTGCGTCAAGTTGCCGCGCTACCACCTCACCCGTGATGCCCGCCTCGCGCTCGGCCAGCGTTTCACCGACACAAAGAATCGGAATCAAGCCCGCCGTCAGCGCAGCAGCAAACTTGTCCGCCACGGTCGCATCACTCTCGCCATAAATTGCCCGACGCTCGGAATGGCCGACCAACACGTAACGACAACCGAACTCCCGCAGCATCGCCGCCGACACTTCGCCGGTATAGGCGCCCGCCGCATGCTCGGAGAGTGTTTGCGCACCCCAGGCCACCGCGCTGCCGCTCAGTGTGACCTGTGCCTGCGCCAGATAGGGAAACGGCACACAAACAGCCACATCGGCCTTGCAGCCGGCCAAGCCCGCCAGAATGTCGGCGAGAAGCTGCTGGTTGGCAGGCAAACTGCCATGCATTTTCCAGTTGCCGGCAACGAGCTTCGTGCGCATGTGGGTACTCCAAAAAATTAGCTTTTCATTATAAGAGCCTATCGGCCTGTGGGTCAAACCGGTACCGGTCAGAGGACGATCGGCGTTGAATGGCCCTGGTCGGCAACTTTCAGCCAAACCGCCCGGTGATGTAATCCTCGGTCTGCTTCTTGCCCGGTTTAATGAACAGCTGATCGGTCACGCCATACTCAACGAGTTCGCCGAGATACATGTAGGCGGTGTAGTCGGAAATCCGCGCTGCCTGCTGCATGTTGTGGGTGACGATGACGATGGTGAACTCTTTCTTAAGCTCGCCGACGAGCTCCTCGATACGCATCGTCGAAATTGGATCGAGTGCCGAGGTTGGCTCGTCGAGCAGCAGCACCTCGGGCTTGACGGCGATGCCGCGCGCAATACACAGGCGCTGTTGCTGGCCACCGGAGAGACTCATGCCACTCTGTTTGAGCTTGTCCTTCACCTCATCCCACAGCGCCGCCTTGTTCAGCGCCCATTCGACGCGATCATCCATGTCGGCACGCGACAGGCGCTCCTGGAGTTTCACGCCAAAGGCGATGTTGTCGTAGATCGACATCGGGAACGGTGTCGGTTTCTGGAACACCATGCCAACGCGCGCACGCAGACGGTTGATATCGACATCGCGGCCGAGCACGCTCTTGCCATCGAGCAACAGTTCGCCGGCGGCTCGCTGCTCCGGGTAAAGGTCATACATGCGGTTGATTGTTCGCAGCAAGGTCGACTTGCCGCAGCCAGACGGCCCGATGAAAGCGGTCACATGCGAGCGGTAGATATCCAGATTGACGTTCTTCAGGGCGTGGTACTTGCCGTAGTAAAAATTGAAGTCACGAAAAGCAATCTGCGTCACAGGAGCAACAACGGGCGTACTGCCCGGCGGCGTCAGGATATCGACATTACGAAAAACGGTATCGGGGTAAGCCATGATTAACTCCTGTGCTTCTGGCGGAATAGGATGCGCGCCAGAATATTCAGCGCCAGCACGCCCAAGGTGATCAGGAACACGGCGCCCCACGCCAGTTCCTGCCAGTCCTTGTATGGGCTCATGGCAAATTTATAGATAGTGACCGGCAAGTTGGCGATCGGCTGGTTCATGTTGAGCGACCAGAACTGATTCGACAATGCAGTGAATAGCAGCGGCGCTGTCTCGCCCGAGATGCGCGCCACGGCGAGCAGCACACCAGTAACGATACCGGGAATCGCCGCACGCAGCGTGACACGGGTGATCACTTTCCACTTCGGTGCACCGATCGCGAACACCGCCTCACGCAGGCTGTTGGGGACCAGCCTGAGCATGTTTTCCGTCGAACGGATCACCACCGGAATCACCAGCATCGCCAAAGCCATGACGCCTGCGTATCCCGAAAAATGGCCTATCGGCGCCACATAAGCAGCATAGACAAAGAGGCCGACGACGATGGACGGTGCCGAGAGCAGGATGTCGTTGACGAAGAGCGTCGTGCGTCCAAGCCAGTTGTGCTGACCGTACTCGGCCAGGTAGATCCCGGCGAGAATGCCTATCGGTGTACCGACGAAGGTGGCCAACCCCACCAGCAGCACGCTGCCGACGATGGCGTTACGCAGGCCGCCCGCTGAACCCGGCGCAGGCGTATTTTCGGTAAATAGGCGTAGCGACATGCTGGCAAAGCCCAGATCGCACACCGTCCACAGGATCCACGTCAGCCAGAACAATCCGAACAGAATCGCCAGCGCCGCCATCGACAAGGCGATGCGGCTCTTGAGCCTGCGCCAGGCATGAAGGTTCATGTGCGGCGTCCCTCCTTGCGCGAAAGCTGGAGCAACAACAGCTTGGAGAACGAGAGCACAACGAAAGTGATGAGGAAGAGAATAAGGCCCAGCTCGGTCAATGCTGCGGAATACAGACTCGAATCGGCCTCGGCGAACTCGTTAGCGAGCGCCGAGGCAATGCTGTTGCCCGGCAGGAACAGCGAAAAACCGCTGAAAACATTCATGTTGCCGATCAAAAAGGTGACCGCCATCGTCTCGCCGAGTGCGCGCCCAAGCCCGAGCATGACACCGCCGATCACACCCACCTTGGTATGCGGTAATACGACATGCCAGACAACCTCCCAGGTCGTCGCACCGAGGCCATAGGCCGACTCCTTGAGCATGGCCGGCGTGACATCGAAGACGTCACGCATCACCGAGGCAATGAAGGGAATAGTCATGATTGCCAGCACCACGCCGGCACAAAGGATGCCGACACCGAGTGCCGCACCGGAAAACAGCACGCCGATCACGGGCAGTTTGCCGAGCGTATCGGCAAGCAGGGGCTGAGCGTATTGCGAGAATATCGGCGCGAAGACCAGCAGCCCCCACATGCCATAAACGATGCTGGGAATACCGGCGAGCAGTTCGATGGCGATACCCAGCGGGCGTTTAAGCCACGAAGGTGCCAGCTCGGTCAGAAACACGGCGATACCGAAACTCACGGGCACCGCAATCACCAGCGCGATGAGCGAGGTCACCAGTGTGCCGTAGATCGGGATCAGTGCGCCGAAACGTTCGGCCGGTGGATTCCATTCGCCGGTCCAAAGAAAAGCCATGCCGAACTTCTCGATCGACGGCCAGGCACCATGTAGCAACGACAGGAGAGTACCGGCGAGCATCGCCAGCACGAAAACGGCAAAGAAACGCGTCAGCTTGTGAAATAGCCAGTCAGCCATCCTGCCGCTCCCAGCCCGCAATCCGTCTGTTACTTTCTTTCATCTGCTCACTCATACGTCGTTGCCGGTCGTGCGTTCGTCGCGCATCGTGCATTGTACGGTTCATCCATCATTGATTCACGGATGCCTGATTTGAACTCACTTGCGGCTCACTTGGTACTCACTTGGCACTCAGCACCGGCTTGCCTGACGCATCCTTGATACTGCCCCAAGACGCATAAATCAGCTTGACCAGCGAATCGGGCAAGGGCACGTAATCCAGATCCAGCGCCATCTTGTCGCCGTTCTTGTACGCCCACTCGAAGAACTTCAGCACTTCGGCACCCTGCACCGGCTTCTCCTGAGACTTATGCATCAGGATGAAGGTCGCACCGCTGATCGGCCAGGCATCCTTGCCTTGCTGGTTCGTGAGGATTTCGTAAAAAGCCGACTTGGTCCAGTCGGCACCCGCAGCCGCCGCCTTGAAACTGTTGTCGCCCGGCAGCGGATAATTGCCGGCAGCATTCTGCAGCAACGCATAGCTCAACTTGCCTTGAAGTGCGTAGGCGAACTCGACATAGCCGATCGAACCCGGACGATTCTGCACGAAGGCAGAGACACCCTCGTTGCCCTTACCGCCCAGACCGACGGGCCACTGCACCGCCGTGCTTTCACCGACCTTCTGCTTCCATTCCGGACTCACCTTCGACAGGTAGTTGGTGAAGATGAAAGTGGTGCCGGAGCCATCCGAGCGGTGCACCACCGCAACCGGTAGATCGGGCAGCGCCAGCTTCGGGTTCAGTGCGACCAGCGCCTTGTCGTTCCACTTGGTGATTTTGCCGAGGAAGATATCAGCCAGCACGTCGCCCGTCAGACGCATCTCGCCGGACTTGATGCCGGGCAAGTTATAGACCAGCACCTCACCGCCAATCACCGTCGGAAACTGCATGAGGCCACTCTTCTCGAGCACTTCGGGCTTCAGCGGCATGTCGGAAGCACCAAAGTCAACCGTCTTTGCGTTGATCTGCTTGATACCGCCACCTGAGCCTATCGACTGATAGTTGATGCGATTGCCGGTCGCCTTGTAATAGGCCTCGGCCCACTTGCCGTAGATCGGTGCCGGGAAGGTTGCCCCCGCGCCCGTCACTTCGGCCGCCAATACCGGTGCCACAGACAATGACGACACTGCGGCCGCCACCAGAAACAATTTGATGCGTGCAAACATGTTCTTCTCCACTGTGGTTAACAAATCTGCCGCAATTCTAGGTTGGCCATGTGACAAGCTTGTGACAAAAAACCACATCCGCCAGAAGGCGCGCCGACAGTCACTCTTCACCCGATGCCGTGCCAGAACCCGCGCCAATGCTTGATCTCCGGGCATTGGTCATACACAGCGCCCTCCTTCCCGACTCCTCTCCTATAATCGCGGCCGGCCACCCACACTCGCCGTCACGATGTACCTCAAGCACTTCAACCTCAGCGAAGCCCCTTTCTCGATCGCGCCCAACCCGCGCTATCTCTACCTGAGCCAGCGGCATCAGGAAGCCCTCGCGCACCTGCTCTACGGCATTCATGGTGACGGCGGCTTCGTGCTGTTAACTGGAGACATCGGCGCCGGCAAAACCACGGTGTGCCGCTGCCTGCTCGAACAGATCCCCGATAACTGCGACGTCGCCTACATCTTCAACCCCAAGCTGTCAGTGACCGAGTTGCTGTCGACGATCTGTCACGAATTCGGCATCGACTGCCCGGCCGGCAACACCAGCATCAAGATCTTCGTCGACGCCATCAACGACCATCTGCTCGCGGCTCACGCTGCGGGACGCAACAGCGTGCTCATCATCGACGAAGCGCAAAACCTCGCACCTGATGTACTCGAACAGATGCGTCTGCTGACCAATCTCGAAACCGACCAGCGCAAACTGTTGCAGATCATCCTGATCGGCCAGCCCGAACTCGCTGAGATCCTCGACCACCCCGGCCTTCGCCAACTCGCCCAGCGCATCGTCGCACGCTACCACCTCGACGCGCTCGATAAAGCCGAAGTGGCCGCCTACGTCCAGCACCGGCTGGCCGTAGGCGGCACCCAACGACCGCTGATTCCTGCGCCGCTGGCCGGTCTGCTGCACCGCCTGAGCGGTGGCGTACCGCGCATCATCAACGTCCTCTGCGACCGCGCCCTGCTTGGCGCATTCACTCAAGGCAAGGACAAAGTCGACCGGGCGATGCTGCTTCAGGCGGCACGCGAGGTTCTGCCACCTTCATCTATCGGGCGGCGCAGCAGTACACGGCACTTCCGCAACGGCTGGGGCTGGCCACAAACCCTCGCCACCAGCGCACTCCTGCTGATCGGCGTCGCCATGACCTACGCCTACCCGTACTGGCGCACCCAAGCCGATAGTGCAACTGCCAACACGACCCACACGTTCAGCATGACCCAGACGTTCGCCACGCCGACCATGCCTGTCGTGCCCGTCGTGCCGATCAAACCCATCAAAATGGTCACACCCGTCAAACCCGTCGCATCCATCAAACCAGTGACACCGGTCACCTCCGACACACCGGTCACCGATGCTACCGATGCGCCAGCTGCTCCACCCCCGCCATTACCGACACAAGACAAGCCCGAGGAAAACTGAACATGTCCTTCATCCTCGACGCACTGCGCAAGTCCGACCAGATGCGCCAGACCAACGCGGCCCCCACCCTGACAACGATGCAGCCCGCCGCACCCGGTACCCGGAGCCGATCGCTGAACACACTCATCCTCAGCGGCATTGCGCTGCTCGGTGCAGGCCTTGTCATTGGCTGGTGGCAACCGTGGGCAACGCAGCCACAAAGTCTGCCGCAAACTGTGGTCACTCAGCTAACCGAACGTGTCGCCCCACCACCCACACAGGCCGCGCCACCTGAAGCTCCCGTTACATTCACAGCGCCCCTGCCCTCTGCCGTCACGACACCGCATCCCGTATCCGTACCCGCCCGAGCCACCGCCAAGCCACAAGCCATTGCCGCTATCATCAAAACACCCGCCATCGACACCGCCGCCGACACCGCCGCGAACGCCCCCGCCGAAGCTCCACCGATGGCCCTCAGCGAACTGCCACCGGCCCTCCTTGCCGAACTGCCCAAACTCGCCGTCAGCGCCCACAGTTATTCAAAGAAGCCGAAGGCCAGCTTCGTCTTCATCAACGATCGCATGCTGCATGAAAGCGATACGCTGCCACCCGGTCTCAAGCTCGAACGCATCACCGCCGACGGCATGATCTTCAGCTACAAAGGCTATCGCTTCCACCGTGGCCTCCAGCCATAATTTCGATGATCTGTAGATGACCCGGCCCGCGCAGCCGCCATACCCACGAGGAGACGCGCTCTCATGACCCAGCCGACCACGCCCTTCGGCTTGCGCACATTTTTGCGCGGCAGCCAGACACCGGGCGACTTCTGGGGCGGCCTCGCCGCCATGCTTGTAGCATTACCAGCAGCCATCGCCTTCGGTGTCACCATTTACGCGGCGATTGGCCCGGCCTATGCCGCCACGGGCGCGCTGGCCGGCGTCATCGGTGCTGCCGTGATCGGTTTCATCGCGGCCACCTTCGGCGGCACCGACCGCCTCATCAGCGCCCCCTGCGCACCCGCCGCCGCTGTGCTTGCGGCCTTTGCCATCGAACTGGTGCATCAGGGTATCGAACCGAATGTCATTGTCTTGCTGCTGGTTATGCTCGGCATCCTCACCGGCAGCATGCAGATGCTGCTCGGCTTCATCGGTACCGGCCGCCTCATCCGCTACATTCCCTATCCCGTCGTCAGTGGTTACCTGAGTGCTGTCGGCCTCATCATCATCGGCAGCCAGTTGCCCAAGCTGCTCGGCATGCCACTAGAAAGCACATGGCACCAGATCCTGTTTGAACCCTGGACGTGGGATCCTCGCAGCCTCACCATTGGTGCAGTGACCGTCTGTGTCGGCGTGCTCACACCACGGCTGACGACCAAGGTACCCGGCACCATACTCGGCATCCTCGCCGGCGTGCTCACCTACTTCGGCCTCGCCAGCCAGGATGCCGCCTTGCTCGAACTCAGCGGCAATCCGCTGGTCATTGGTCCGCTCGATACTGCAACGGAAGGCTATGTCAGTGCCATCAGCGGACGCTGGCATGACATCGGCGAACTGCAACTGGCGCAGATCGCCGGCCTTGTCGGCAACGCGCTGACGCTGGCAGTGCTGCTCTCCATCGACACGCTGAAAACCTGCGTCGTGCTCGACCAGATCACGCGCACACGCCACGACCCCAATCGCGAGCTTGTCGCGCAGGGTCTGGCCAACGTCGCCTCTGCGGCAATCGGCGGCATACCCGGTTCCGGCACCATGGGTGCCACGCTGGTCAATGTATCGAGCGGCGCAAAGACACGTGCCTCTGGCATCATGGAAGGCGTGCTGGCATTGATCGTCGCGCTGCTGCTCGGTTCTTTCCTTGCCTGGTTGCCTGTGGCTGCACTGGCCGGCACCCTGCTGGTGATCGGCGTGCGCATGATCGACCGTGAGCCACTGCAGTTCATCGAATCGCGCGCCACGGTACTCGACTTCGCCGTGGTCCTCGCCGTCGTTATCGTCGCACTCAGCGTCGGCCTGATCGCGGCTTCAGGCGTTGGTGTCGCCATGGCCATCATCCTCTTCGTGCGCGAGCAGATCGGCAGCTCAGTCGTGCGCCACAAGATCTACGCCAACCAAACGTCATCAACCTGGCATCGCCCCGAATCCGAGCAGCAAATCCTCGCCCAAAGAGGCGACCAGGCGGTCGTCTTCGAATTGCAGGGCAGTATTTTCTTCGGCACCACCCACAAGCTGTATCGTGAAATTGAACCCGAGCTGGCCACGCGCAACTTCATCATTCTCGACTTCCGTCGCGTCCAGTCGCTTGATGTCACCGGTGCCCTCATGTTGCGTAACATCCGCGACGCGCTTCAGGAACGCGGCGCCCTGCTGCTGCTCAGCAACATCAATGAGCGCCTCTCAAATGGTCGCAACCTGCGTGAATTCCTCGAGCAGACCGGCGTATTGGGCATCCCTGGCGCCGAGCAGACGGCCGTACTGCGCTTCGCGGGACTCGATGATGCCGTTGAATGGGTTGAAGACCGCCTGCTTGGCGAACGAGAAATTACACTGGAACCCGAAAGCCTGATGCAGTTACAAGAGATGGAATTGTTCCAGAACCGCAAAGATGAAACGCTAAAGAACCTCGAAAGCCGCATGACTCAGCGCCATTGCATAGCGGGTGAAACCATCTACGCACTCGGCGAGGCGGGCAACGCGGTGTATTGGATACGTCGAGGCACGGTGCGTATCTTTGCACCGCTCGGCGCCGGCCGCACACGCCATGTCGCCAGTTTCGGGCGCGGCGACTTCTTCGGCAGCCTCGCCTTCCTCGATAACAGCGCGCACGACAACGACGCCATCGCGTTCACCGACTGCGATCTCTATGCCTTGTCACGCGAACAGTTTCACACCATCGCCGATGAGCACAAGAAACTCGCGCTCAACCTCGTCACCGCGCTGGCACGCGCGCTGGCGCTGCGCCTGCGGCATGCGGAGAGCGAACTGATCCTGTTGAGGGAGTATTAACGAATCAGGGAATCTGCACCCGCAGGTCAGGTATTTACAGTGGCCTCTACAGTGGCGTCAACAGACCGGCCTGAAAGCAAGCAACCATGCGGTTCTTCAGGGCATGCCTCGGAAAGCCGCGCCAATGCTTGCTCTCCAGCCAGCATTAACGCAGCACCCGATCAGGCCACCCCAACTGCGCCACGCACCGCCTCGGCGATGCTCTCGGCAAGACGCTTGACCTCATCGCCGTCCTCCCCCTCAACCATCACACGCAGCAATGGCTCGGTGCCAGAGGGCCGCAGTAAGACGCGGCCACGGCCATTGAGCGCAGTTTCCGCAGCGGCGTTTGCGGCACAGATACCAGGATCGCTACACCAGTCGAAACCCTGCGGCATGCGCACGTTAATGAGGCGTTGTGGATACATGACAAGATCGGCGCAGGCATCGGTTAGCGTCTTGCCTTGCCGGCGCAGGGCAGCGAGCACCTGCAGTGAAGCAACGATGCCGTCACCCGTCGTGTGCTTGTCGAGACAGATGATATGTCCCGAATTCTCGCCACCGAGTGTCCAGCCGCGCTCCTGCATGGTTTCAAGCACATAGCGATCACCCACCTTGGCGCGTGCGAAACCGATACCGAGACGGCCCAGCGCATGTTCAAACCCAAGATTACTCATTAAGGTGCCAACCACGCCTTCACCGGCGCTGAACTCGCGGCTACCCGCAATAACGTAGAGCAACTGGTCGCCGTCGTAAAGCCGGCCCTTGGCATCGGCCATCAGCAGACGATCGGCATCGCCGTCCAGCGCGATGCCCAGATCGGCGTTATTTTCAAGGACGGCACGGCGCAGACTGTCGCCAGCGGTGGCACCGACGCCATCGTTGATATTGAGGCCGTTGGGCGTCACGCCGACGCTGACGACTTCGGCGCCAAGTTCGTGGAACACACTGGGCGCCACCTGATAGCCCGCGCCGTGCGCACAATCAACGGCGATCTTGAGGCCACGCAGGTCAAATTCATTGGGGAACGTGCTCTTGCAGAACTCGATATAACGTCCCTGCGCGTCGGTGATACGCCGCGCGCGCCCGAGCCGCGCCGAATCCATGCAGCCCATGGGCTGTTCCAGACGTGCCTCGATTTCAAGTTCCAGCGCATCGGGCAGCTTAGTGCCTTGACCGGAGAAAAACTTGATGCCGTTGTCGTGATAGGGATTGTGCGACGCGGAAATCACCACGCCAGCTTGCAGCCGCAGTGCGCGTGTCAGATAAGCCACCGCAGGTGTCGGCAACGGCCCACAGAGCATGACATCGACACCAGCCGCCGCGAAACCAGCCTCCAGCGCACCTTCCAGAAGATAGCCAGAAATGCGCGTGTCCTTACCGATCAGCACCGTCGGCCGCTCGCCTTCGTGGAAGTTTCCGCGATGCATATATTCGTCGATCAGCACCGTGCCGGCTGCGTAGGCGAGACGCATGACAAATTCTGGTGTGATGGGCATTTCACCTACCAGCCCGCGAACGCCATCGGTTCCAAAATACTTACGGCTCATCGCTTACCCCTTCAATGTTCTTCAGTGTTTATCTGTGTTCTGCGGCTTCTGCCACCGCATTCAGGACGTCGAGCGCATCGCGCGTCGCCGCTACGTCGTGCACACGCACAATCGCGGCACCATGTTGTACGGCAAGCAACGCCGCAGCCACACTGGCGTGCACCCGGTCGGCGGCCAACTGGCCAGTGATCTGTCCCAGCATCGACTTGCGCGAAAGCCCCACCAACAGCGGCAATCCGTCCACGCGCAACGCTTCTAAATGTCGCAACAGTGAAAGATTATGCTTGATCGTCTTGCCAAAACCAAAGCCCGGATCGAGAACAATACGCTCGTGGGCAATACCGGCATGCGTCGCTGCAGCCACACGCTCGCGGAAGAAATCAGCGACTTCGACGACGACATCGGCATACTGCGGCGCCTGTTGCATGGTGCGTGGCTCACCCTGCATGTGCATCAGACAGACCGCGCAGCGACTGGCTGCAACGGCTTCCAGCGCGCCCGGCGTCTGCAGCGCGAGGATATCGTTAATCATGTCGGCACCATCGGCCAACACGGCGCGCATGACTTCCGGTTTGCTGGTATCCACCGAAACCGGCACGCCGCAGTCGCGTAGCCCGGCGAGCACCGGCAGCAACCGCGCCAATTCCTGTTCGGCCGACACAGGGGCTGCGCCTGGGCGCGACGATTCGCCACCGATATCGATAATTTGCGCACCTTCATCGATCAGGCGCCGGCCATGCACGATGGCACGCGCCGCATCACCAGCAAGCCCGTCACCGGAAAAGGAGTCGTCGGTCACATTGACGATTCCCATAATCAGCGGATGAGCGAGGCTCAAGGTATGGCGGCCGCAACGAAGGGTTAGTGTCATGTAGGGCGATCAGCAAGTTGAAAAAAAGCCGCACTGACGTAGACAGTGCGGCTCGATTTCAGCGAAACCCGTTCCGTCAGGCCGGTGCGGTGGCGGTAGGCGCAGCACCCGGCGTACTGTCAATCGTGGGCTTCTGTGGCGGTGGCGTAGGCTTAGGCTCACGCGGTGGCCGCCCTTCCATAATGTCGCCGATCTGTTCGGCATCCAGTGTTTCCCACTCGAGCAAGGCCGCGGCCATGATGTCCATCTTGTCACGGTTGTCTTCGATCAGCTTGCGCGCGACGGCGTACTGCTGGTCGATGATGGAGCGAATTTCAGCATCGACCTTCTGCATGGTTGCTTCGGAAACATTCTTGTGGGTCGTCACCGAACGGCCGAGGAACACTTCACCCTCGTTCTCACCATAAACCATAGGGCCCAGTGCGTCCGACATGCCCCAATGAGTCACCATGCGGCGGGCGATATCTGTGGCGCGTTCGAAGTCGTTTGAAGCACCGGTGGTCATCTGGTGCATGA
>CAZAOQ010000053.1:7720-17659 GCA_964486795.1 uncultured Rhodocyclaceae bacterium | reverse complement strand
CGCCGCGGCGCCGAACAGGTTGGCCGAGAAGGACTGCGCGGCCGTGTTGCTGCCCAGCATCTCCAGGGTATTGGCCAGCGCCACCGGCTGCTCGAAGATTTCCTTCTGCATGTAGTGCTTGTAGACGCCCAGCTCGACGGCGTCGGCCGACAGCGTGCTTTCATGGCGCGCGCGCTCGACCGGCGTGCCGTCCTGGCGCGCGATGCGGCAGCCGTCGCGGCCGAGCTCGGCGAGGTCGCCGTCCTCCAGATAGACCATGGTGCGCGTCACCTGCAGCAGCGCCGAAGCGTCGGAGGCGGCGTAGCAGCCGTCCTCGCCGATGCCGAGCAGGAGCGGCGCGCCCTGGCGGGCGACGACGATCCGGTCGCCGCCTTCGCGCAGCACGGCGATCGCATAGGCGCCGATCAGTTGCGCGCTGGCAAGGCGCACCGCCTCGAACAGATCGGGCGTCGTCTTGAGGAGGGAGCCGACCAGATGGGCGATGACCTCGGTGTCGGTGTCCGAGGTGAACACATAGCCGGCGCCAATCAGACGCTGCTTGATCTCGGCGAAGTTCTCGATGATGCCGTTATGCACCACGGCGAGACCGGCGGAAATGTGCGGATGGGCGTTGCGCTCGGAAGGCACGCCGTGCGTCGCCCAACGCGTGTGGGCGATGCCGATGCTGGCGACGAGTCCTTCGGCATGGGCGGCCAGCTCGGCGACGCGGCCGACGCTGCGCAGGCGCGTCAGTTGCGGGCTCACCTCCGGATTGAGCACCGCCAGGCCGGCGGAGTCATAGCCGCGATATTCGAGCTTGCGCAGTCCCTCGATGAGAACGGGAACGATATTGCGACGGGCGACTGCTGCGACAATCCCACACATGCCTAGTTCCTTTCAGCGATGACGCAGCCGCGGCTGCGGGTTCCAAGCAGGGCAATCAAGAGGCCCTCTCCCGCAAGCGGGAGAGGAAAGGTTTGATACGATCGCGCTGGAGTATGGAGCACGTGATGTAGATCGTTCGTCCTCCGCATGCGCGCTCAATCCTTCTTCGCCTTCACCGGCCGCTTCCAGCCGGGCACCGTAATCTGGCGGGCGCGCGAGAGCGTAAGGGTATCGGCCTCGGCGTCTTTCGTCAAAGTCGTGCCGGCGCCGAGCGTGGCGCCGCGTCGCACGGTGACCGGCGCCACCAGCTGGGTGTCCGAGCCGATGAAGACGTCATCCTCGATGATGGTGCGGTGCTTGTTGGCGCCGTCGTAGTTGCAGGTAATCGTGCCGGCGCCGATATTCACGCGGCTGCCGACCGTCGCGTCGCCGACGTAGGCAAGATGATTGGCCTTGGAATGATCGGCGATGGTGCTGTTCTTCACTTCGACGAAGTTGCCGACATGCACGTCGTTGCCGAGCGCCGCGCCGGGACGCAGGCGTGCATAGGGACCGATGGCGTTGTCCGCGCCAAGCGTCGCGGAGTCGAGATGACTGAAGGCAGCGATGCGCGTGCCGGCGCCGACCTTGACGTCCTTCAGCACGCAGTTCGGGCCGATCTCGACGCGATCGCCGAGTTCGACTCGGCCCTCGAACAGGCAGTTCGCATCGATGAACACGTCGCGTCCGCAGAGCAGTTCGCCGCGCACGTCGAGGCGTGCCGGATCGCACAGCCGCACGCCTTGCTCCAGCAGCTGGTTGGCGATGTTGCGCTGGTGGATGCGCTCGAGCGCGACAAGCTGTGCCGGGCTGTTCACGCCCTCGGTTTCCCAGGCATCTGCGGGCTGCGCGGAACAGATCGGCAGATTCTCGGCGACGGCGAGGCCGACGATGTCGGTCAGATAGTACTCACCCTGGGCATTGCGATTGCCCAGACCCGGCAGCCAGTGCATCAGCCGCTCGGTCGGCGCATAGAGGATGCCGGTGTTGATTTCGCGGATCGCGCGCTCATCGAGCGACGCGTCTTTCTCCTCGACGATGCGCAGGATCGCGCCTTCCTCCCCGGCAGCTGCCGGCGCGCGCACGATGCGGCCGTAGCCACGCGGATCGTCGACATGCGCAGTCAGCAGGGCCAATGCGCAAGAACTCTTGCCTTGCTCGCGCGCCGTGACGACAAGACGCATCAGCGTGTCGATACGCGTCAGCGGCACATCGCCGTAGAGCACCAGCGTCGGCTGCGTCGGGTCGAGATAAGGCAGCGCCTGCAGCACGGCGTGGCCGGTGCCGAGTTGCTGTTCCTGCTTGACCCAGGTCAGCCCCGGCGCAGCGAGACGCTCGCGCACCCGTTCACCGCCATGACCATGCACCACGCAAATCATCGCGGGTTTGAGCGCCCGCGCGGTAGCGATGACATGCGCCAGCAACGGCTTGCCAGCCAGCGGTTGCAGCACCTTGGGCAGGTCGGAGCGCATGCGCTTGCCCTGACCGGCGGCGAGGATGACGATGTTCATGCGGGCTTCCCGAAGTAATGAGGTATCAGCGTGGCAGCGTCGAGCTTCCCATCAGGAATTCATCGACGGCGCGCGCGCACTGGCGGCCTTCGCGGATCGCCCAGACCACCAGCGACTGGCCGCGGCGCATGTCGCCGGCGGCGAACACCTTGGGCACGGAGGTCTGATACGCCTTGACGTTCGCGGCATCGTCGGCGCCCGCATTGGCGTTGCCGCGCGCATCCTTGGCGATGCCGAAGGCTTCGAGGACGCTGGACTGCGGGCCGAGAAAGCCCATCGCCAGGAACACCAGATCGGCCGGCAGTTCGAACTCGCTGCCGGGGATCTCGCTCATCTTGCCGTCCTTCCAGTCGAGGCGCACCAGTTTGATCGCCTTGATCTTGCCGCTGTCCTTGCCGGCGCCGGCGATGAATGCCTTGGTGCCCACCGCCCAGTCGCGCGTGCAACCTTCGTCGTGCGACGAGGAGGTGCGCAGCCTCATCGGCCAGTAAGGCCAGGTCAGCGGACGGTTTTCCTGCTCGGGCGGACGCGGCATCAGCTCGATCTGCGTGATGCTGGCCGCGCCATGACGGTTGGAGGTGCCGACGCAGTCCGAGCCGGTATCGCCGCCGCCGATCACGACCACGTGCTTGCCCTTGGCGTCGATCAGGTTCGCCAGCTTGTCGCCGGCATTGGTCTTGTTCTGCTGAGCGAGGAACTGCATGGCGAAATGGACGCCTTCCAGCTCGCGGCCCGGCGCCGGCAGGTCGCGCGGATTCTCCGCGCCGCCGGAAAGAACGACGGCATCGAACTCGGCGAGCAGCTTGTCGGCCGGCACGTCCTTGCCGATGTTCTGGTTCACCCGGAACTCGACGCCTTCGGCGGCCATCTGCTTCATGCGCTGGTCGATGTGCGACTTCTCCAGCTTGAAGTCGGGGATGCCGTAGCGCAGCAGGCCGCCGATACGGTCATTCTTCTCGAACAGCACCACGGCGTGTCCAGCACGTGCGAGCTGCTGTGAGGCGGCCAGGCCTGCCGGACCAGAGCCAACAACGGCCACGCGCTTGCCTGTCTTCTCGGCCGAAAACTGTGGCGTGATCCAGCCCTGCTCCCAACCCTTGTCGATGATCGCGTGCTCGATCGACTTGATGCCGACGGCGTCGACATTGATATTCAGCGTGCAGCCAGCCTCGCACGGTGCCGGACAGATGCGCCCGGTGAACTCGGGGAAGTTGTTGGTCGAGTGCAGCACTTCCCACGCACGCTTCCAGTCCTGACGATAAACGAGGTCATTCCAGTCCGGGATGATGTTGTTCACCGGGCAGGCATTGCTGCAGAATGGAATGCCACAATCCATGCAGCGCGCCCCCTGTATCGCTGCCTGTTTGTCACTGAGATGCAGGACGAACTCCTGATAATTCTTCAGGCGTTCGGCGATAGCGAGTTGTCCTTCACTCAGGCGCTGGAATTCGAGGAATCCGGTTGGCTTACCCATTTATGCGGCCTCCTTTTTTTGCGCAGTCGCGGCCGCGAGCTCAGTGAGCGCCCGACGGTATTCATGCGGCATGACTTTGACAAATTTCTCACGGTACTGTGGCCAGGCGGCAAGGATCTGCTTGGCAATCGAGCTACCGGTGTAGGTGGCGTGCCGCTCAATCAATGACTTGAGGAGCTCCTCATCCGTACGGCCCAGATGACGCACATCAACCTTGCTGGCATCGCTGGCTTCCGATTCGATGGCGAAGTCAGCTTCTGCCGACACCGGCTCGAGTGCGACCATCGTAAGGTTGCAGTGCGAAACAAAGTCGCCATCGACATCGAGCACATAGGCCACACCGCCGCTCATACCCGCGGCAAAGTTGCGGCCGGTCTTGCCGAGCACGACCACCGTGCCGCCGGTCATGTATTCACAGCCGTGGTCACCAACGCCTTCAACGACGGTGGTAGCACCCGAATTGCGCACGCAGAAGCGCTCACCTGCGACGCCACTGAGGAAGGCTTCACCAGCGATGGCTCCGTACATGACGGTGTTGCCAACAATGATATTTTGTTCATTTTTGCCGCGGAAGTCCGGATGGGGACGCACGATGATGCGTCCGCCGGAAAGCCCCTTGCCGACGTAATCGTTGCCTTCACCCGTCAGATCGAGCGTGATGCCATGCGCCAGGAAAGCGCCGAAGCTCTGGCCTGCACTGCCGGCGAGCTTCACGGTGATGGTGTCGTCTGGCAGACCAGCGTGGCCATAGCGCACCGCAACCTCGTGTGACAGTAGGGTGCCACAGGTGCGGTTGACGTTCCTGATCGCGGATTCGATGACGACCTTCTCACGCTTTTCAAGCGCCGGTTTGGCCTTGGCGATCAGTGCATGATCGAGCGCGCCGGCGAGGCCGTGATCCTGTGCTTCGCAATGACGCAATGGTTCGCTGGCGGCCTGTGGCGGCATATAGAAGATCTTCGCAAAATCGAGACCCTTCGCCTTCCAGTGCTCGATGGCAGTACGTTTGTCGAGCAGATCGGCGCGGCCGATCAGCTCGTCGAAGCGACGAATACCCATCTGCGCCATGAGTTCGCGGACTTCTTCAGCGACGAAGAAGAAGTAGTTGACGACGTGCTCTGGCTGGCCGGTGAAGCGCTTACGCAACACCGGATCCTGAGTCGCGACACCGACCGGGCAAGTGTTCAGGTGGCACTTGCGCATCATGATGCAGCCCGAAACGACGAGTGGCGCAGTGGCGAAACCGAACTCATCGGCACCCAGCAAGGCGCCGATAACGACGTCACGACCGGTGCGCAACTGACCATCAACTTGCACGCGAATACGCCCGCGCAAACGGTTGAGTACCAATGTCTGCTGGGTTTCGGCCAGACCGAGTTCCCACGGTGCGCCGGCATGTTTGATCGACGAGATCGGTGAAGCGCCCGTACCACCGTCATAACCGGCAATCACCAGGTGGTCGGCCTTGGCCTTGGAAACACCCGCTGCCACGGTGCCGACGCCCACTTCAGATACCAGCTTGACGGATATTGAGGCTTGATCGTTGGCATTCTTCAAGTCGTGGATCAACTGAGCCAGATCTTCGATCGAGTAAATATCATGATGCGGCGGCGGCGAGATCAGCCCGACCCCCTGCACCGAGTGGCGCAAGTAGCCGATGTACTCACTGACTTTGTGACCGGGGAGTTGACCACCCTCGCCGGGCTTGGCGCCCTGCGCCATCTTGATCTGGATCTGATCGGCGCTAGCCAGATACTCGGCGGTGACCCCAAAACGCCCGGAAGCAACCTGTTTGATCCGCGAACGCAGCGAATCACCGGACTTAAGCTCGAGATCACGCTCGATGCGGCCCGAGCCGATAATGTCGGAGAGCATCTCACCGCCCATAAACGCGCCGAAGCGCGCAGCGTCCTCGCCACCCTCTCCGGTATTCGACTTGCCGCCGATACGATTCATGGCAACGGCCAGTGTGGTGTGCGCCTCGGTGGAGATCGAACCGAGCGACATCGCGCCAGTAGCGAAGCGCTTAACGATATCCTTGGCGGACTCGACTTCCTCGAGCGGCACCGGCGCACCAACGGGCTTGATGTCGAACATACCACGCAACGTCAAGTGGCGACGCGTCTGATCATTGATGATCTTCGCGTACTCTTTGTAAGTTTCAACCTCGCCGCTGCGCGTGGCGTGCTGCAACTTGGCGATAGCGTCAGGTGTCCACAAGTGTTCCTCGCCACGAATACGGAAGGCATATTCACCCCCCGCATCAAGCATGTCAGCCAATACCGGATCGTTGCCGAAAGCTTGCTGATGCAGACGCACCGCCTCCTCGGCGACTTCGAATAGCCCGATACCTTCGATGTTGCTGGCGGTCCCGGCGAAATACTTGTCGAGCAAGTCGCGCTGCAAACCGATGGCTTCAAAGATTTGCGCGCCGGTATACGACATGTAAGTGGAAATGCCCATCTTGGACATGACCTTCATCAAGCCCTTGCCAACCGCCTTGGTGAAATTCTTGACATATTTGTCGGCCTTGCCGGCATCACCGTGCGCCAAGTCGCGCAGGGTTTCGATAGCCAGATAGGGATGCACCGCCTCGGCGCCATAGCCACCGAGTAGCGCGAAGTGATGCACCTCGCGTGCGGAACCTGTCTCAACAACCAGACCAGCGCTGGTGCGCAAACCTTTGGCAACAAGGTGCTGATGCACGGCCGAGGTCGCCAGCAGCGCGGGAATCGCAACGTTGGCAGCATCGATGCTGTGATCGGAAACGATCAGGATATTGTGGCCGGAACGCACGGCGTCCTCGGCTTCAGCAACCAGAGATGCAAGCCGCGCTTCGACGCCGGCACTGCCCCATGCGACCGGATAGCAGATATCCAGATCGAAGGAACGGAACTTACCGCCGGTATAGCGCTCGATGTTGCGGATCGTCGCCATGTCGGCGTTCGACAGCACGGGCTGCGAGACCTCAAGGCGGATCGGCGGGTTAATGTCAGAAACACCGAGCAGATTGGGCCGCGGGCCGATGAAAGAGGTCAGCGACATGACAATCTCTTCGCGGATCGGGTCGATCGGCGGGTTGGTCACCTGCGCGAAAAGCTGCTTAAAGTAGCTATAGAAAATCTTGTTGCGTGTCGACAATATGGGTAGCGCCGAATCGTTACCCATTGAACCGATCGCCTCCTCGCCGGCGAGCGCCATCGGCTCGAGGATGAACTTGATGTCCTCCTGCGTATAACCGAAGGCCTGTTGACGATCGAGCAGGGACGCGGCAGCGGGCAGAGGTTCGCCGTCGGTGGAAATTTCGTCGAGTTTGATGCGGATCTTGTCCACCCACTCGCGGTAGGGCTTGGCGTTGGCCAGCGAGTCCTTGATTTCCTTGTCCTCGATGATCCGGCCCTGAACAAGATCGATCAGGAACATCTTGCCCGGCTGCAGACGCCACTTCTTGACGATCTTCGCATCCGGTACCGGCAGCACACCGGACTCGGAGGCCATGATGACGAGATCATCATCGGTCACCAGATAGCGTGCCGGACGGAGGCCGTTGCGGTCAAGCGTGGCGCCAATCTGGCGGCCGTCGGTGAAAGCCACGGCGGCCGGGCCATCCCAGGGCTCCATGACTGCAGCAGGGTATTCGTAGAAGGCGCGACGATTGTCGTCCATTAGCGCGTGCTTTTCCCAGGCTTCGGGAATCATCAGCATCATCGCGTGGGCCAGCGAATAGCCGCCCATCACCAGCAGTTCCAGCGCGTTGTCAAAGGATGCGGAGTCGGACTGACCGTCGTAAATCAGCGGCCAGACCTTTTGCAGATCGTCACCCAACACAGCCGAGGCGATACCCTTCTCTCTCGCGCGCATCCAGTTGACGTTGCCGCGCAGCGTGTTGATTTCGCCATTGTGGGCAATGAAACGGAACGGATGGGCGAGATCCCAGGTTGGGAAGGTGTTGGTCGAAAAGCGTTGATGCACCAGCGCCAACGCCGAGACGAACCGCGCATCCTTGAGGTCGAGGAAGTAGTTGCCGACCTGGTCTGCGAGCAGCAACCCCTTATAGACGATGGTGCGTGCCGAAAACGACGGCACGTAGAACTCCTTGCCGTGCTTGAGCTTGAGCGCCTGGATGGCATGACCGGAGCGCTTGCGGATGATATAGAGCTTGCGTTCCAGCGCATCGGTGACAAAAACGTCCGGGCCACGACCGATAAACACCTGACGCGTCACCGGTTCGATCACCCTGACCGACTCGCCGAGCACTGAATTATCTACCGGTACATCACGCCAGCCGAGGAGGACCTGGCCTTCGGCGCGCACGGCACGTTCAATTTCTTCCTCGCAGGCAATACGTGAAGCACTCTCGCGCGGCAGAAAGACCATACCGACCCCATACTCACCGGCCGGCGGCAGGGTTACACCCTGCTTTGCCATCTCTTCACGGAGGAAAGTCTCGGGAATCTGCAGCAGGATACCGGCACCATCGCCAGCCTTTGGATCAGCGCCAACCGCACCGCGATGGGTTAGGTTTTCCAGAATCTTCAGGCCCTGCTCAACGATGGCATGGCTATTCTGGTTCCGGATGTGGGCGACAAAACCGACACCACAAGCGTCGTGCTCGTTGGCCGGGTCATAGAGACCTTGGCGCTGCGGATGAACCATCTCTGTCTTCCTAGTCGTGTGGCCGCGCCAGGACGTCCACAGCAGGGCGAACGCGACACGACGCAACCAGAAATAAACCGGCCATCCCGTTGATACGGGTTATCCCCGTATGGCACGGGCAGCACACCGGATTTTTAAACTCCAGTGAGGGAACCGACAAATATACTGCGAAAAACCGTCGAACTCAACACGTTGCAGCGCAACATCCATTTGAAATACAGACGGCTTGACGACCTCGAAACTGGCATCGGAACCGAAAACAGAATCAAGCCTCGGCCGAAAGATGCGGAAGAGTCAGATTTCGCCGACCGCAAACATCCGGCGATGCTCGCGGATCGCGTAGCGATCGGTCATGCCAGCGATGTAGTCGGCAACAGCCCGTGCGCGGTGTTCGTCTGCCATCGCTTGGTATTGGGGCGGTAGCAGACTCGGCGACGCCGTAAAGGCGCCGAACAGATCGCCAATAATGCGCCGCGCCTTGCTAGTCATGCGCAGCACCTGATAGTGGTGGTACAGGTTGTCGCGCAGGAAGGACTTGAGCGCCCGCTGCCGTGTATGCATTTCATCGCTGAAGGCTACCAGCAACGGCGCGGCGCGCACATCATCGAGTACAGCGGGTGCGTGAGCCGCAAGATTCGCACGCGAGGTGCTGATCAGATCGAAAACCTGGGCGTTAATCATGCGCCGGATCGTCTCATGGATGAAACGTCGCCCGGCAATTCCGGGATACTCAAGACGCACCGTCCGTGCATGAATTGCAAAGGCCTCGACGTCGTCGAGTTGTTCCAGTGTCAACAGGCCCGAGCGCAGGCCGTCGTCGACATCGTGATTGTTATAGGCGATTGAATCGGCGAGATTGCAGATCTGCGCCTCCAGCGACGGCCGCCGGTCGTCAACAAAGCGCTGTGCGACTTCGCCGAGTTCGCGCGCCTTGGCAGGCGAACAGTGCTTGAGGATGCCCTCGCGCGTCTCAAAGCAGAGATTGAGGCCATTGAAAGCGCCGTAGTTCTCTTCGAGCACGTCCACCGTGCGCAAGCTTTGCAGGTTGTGCTCGAAACCGCCATGATCGCCGCTCATGCACTCGTTGAGCGCATCCTGTCCGGCATGGCCGAATGGCGTGTGACCGAGATCGTGGGCCAAGGCGATGGCTTCAGTCAGGTCTTCGTTCACGCGCAGCGCACGAGCAATGCCGCGGGCGATCTGTGCGACTTCCAGGCTGTGTGTCAGACGCGTGCGGAACAGATCGCCCTCGTGATTAACGAACACCTGCGTCTTGTATTCGAGGCGACGGAAGGCTGTCGAATGCACGATGCGATCACGGTCACGCTGGAACTCGCTGCGCTCGAGCGGCTTCGGTTCGGGATGCAGGCGGCCACGCGAGTTTTTCTCGCTGAC
>CAZAOQ010000053.1:0-7620 GCA_964486795.1 uncultured Rhodocyclaceae bacterium | reverse complement strand
ACCTCACAACAAGCTTCGATGGCAGCGACAATATCCGCACGCGGTGCCTCACTCCAAGTCACCGCCTCACCGATGCGCTTGAGAAGAACCAGACGTAGCTTGCCGGCGATGACCTTCTTGTCATGACCCATCAGATCCAGATAGCGCGCAGCACCCAACGACGCACCACACACGGGCAGGCCGGCGCGGACAAATAGGTGGCGCACCCGCTCAACATCGGCACTGCTCAGCCAGCCAAGACGGCGCGATAGTTCTGTGGCCATCAGTGTGCCTGCAGCCACGGCCTCGCCGTGTAACCATTCGCCATAGCCCATACCCGTCTCGATGGCATGCCCGAAAGTGTGGCCAAGATTCAGCAGAGCACGACCGCCCTCCTTCGCCGTCTCGAATTCATCGGCCGCCACCACCTCTGCCTTGTTGCGGCAGGAGCGCTCAATGGCATAGGCCAGCGCGGCACCGTCACGCGCGACCAACGCTTCCATATTGGCCTCCAGCCATTCGAGGAAAGGCAGGTCGCGGATCAATCCATACTTGATGACCTCCGCCAGGCCAGCCGCCAGTTCACGTGCCGGCAGCGTCTGCAAGGTATCCGTATCCGCCAGCACCAGTTGCGGCTGCCAGAAGGCACCGATCATGTTTTTGCCGCGCGGGTGATTGATACCGGTCTTGCCGCCGACCGACGAATCGACTTGTGCCAGCAGCGTCGTCGGCACCTGAATGAAGGGCACACCGCGCTGGTACGAAGCGGCGGCGAAGCCGGTCAGGTCGCCGATCACACCACCGCCCAGGGCAATGATCGTCGTGCTACGGTCGCAGCGCTCGGCGAGCAAGGCGTCGAAGATATGACTCAACGTCTCCCAGTTCTTGAATTGCTCGCCATCGGGCAGCACGATCTCGGACAAGGTCACGCCCGCAGCGCGCAGCGGTACGGCGAGCTTCTCCAGATACAGCGGCGCGACTGTGCCATTGCTGACGATGACCGCACGTGGCGTCCGCAACTGCGCAGCAATCAGCTCGGCATGGCCGAGCAGGCCGCCACCAATATGGATGGAATAGGCGCGCTCGCCCAGACTGACATTCAAGCTGCGCATCGGCTGCGTACCTCACGTTCGATCAGTTTCACCATGTAATGCGACCCCCCTCCACCACCCTCGGCGACAATGTCAGCCACCTCGCGATACAAAGGATCGCGCAATGCGTAAAGCTCCTGCAAACGCGCCAGTGGATCGGCCACCTGCAAGAGCGGACGGTTGTGATCATGCCGCGTACGCTCAAAGAGCTGCGCCGGTGGCACGCACAGATAAACGACCAGCCCACTCTGCTTGAGATTAGCGCGATTCTCCGGATTAAGCACCGCACCGCCGCCGGTCGCCACCACCAGATCGGACTCCTGTGCCAGTTCGGCAATCACCTGCGCCTCGCGCTTGCGAAACCCTTCCTCGCCTTCAATCTCGAATATCACCGGAATGCGCACGCCTGTGCGCGCCTCGATCTCATGATCGGAGTCGACGAAACGCCGCCCCGAGCGCCGGGCGAGCTGGCGACCGACGGTGGTCTTGCCTGCACCCATGAGGCCAACGAGATAAAGATTGCGGTTCGGATTCACCTTGCCATTCTAACTTGTAACCCTCACGGACAATGGCTCGATGACAGGCCGATACGGCGTTGCTTTATGGAAGGAAAGGACCGGTTTCAGAGGCAAGCATGCTCCACGAACCGCACCACTCCTTGCTCTCCGCAGGCACAGTCTGAAGAACCGCATGAATAAAGGCTCTCAGGCAATCGTTCTTTAAGCACGACGCCATAGGCAATGCTGCCTCCCCGATAGAAATTCATGATTTCACAGAACCGTTCAAGCAGTGAATAATCTCAAGTCCATCACTTTCAGCCTGGAGAACAATCATGACCCTGCGCGCCCTGATCTTCGATGTGGATGGCACGCTCGCCAATACCGAGCGCGACGGACATCGCCCGGCTTTCAACACAGCCTTTGCTGAAGTGGGGCTTCCCTGGCACTGGGACGAGGCTTTCTACGGCAGCCTTCTGAATGTGGCGGGCGGTCGCGAGCGCATTCACCACTATGCCAAGCAACACGATCCGGCGACGTTTGCTCGACCAGACTTCGAGGCCTTACTCGACCGCATACACACGATTAAGACCCGCAACTACCAAAGACTTCTGGCCGCGGGGGTGATTCCGCTGCGTGCCGACATCGGTCAGCTGATCTGTGACGCACGCACCGAGGGCTTGCGACTGGCAATTGCATCCAGCTCGACACAGCAAAATGTGACCTTTCTGCTGCGCGCCAACCTGGGACCAATGGCCGACAGCTGGTTCGAAGTCATTGCCTCAGGCGACGTGGTCACGGCAAAAAAACCGGCACCTGACATCTACCTATGGACACTGAAGTCACTCGGCTTGCCTGCGTGCGACTGCCTCGCCGTCGAGGATTCGTCGCACGGCCTCGCTGCGAGTCTCGCAGCAGGCATTCCGACAGTCATCACCCTCAGCGACTACACCATCAACGAAGACTTTGCGGGCGCACGCATGGTGCTGGAACCGCACGAGCTGATCACACTCGAACGGCTGCGAGCCTGGCATGCGGGCGTGCGATAGCGCAGCCCCCTGCGAACCCGATGGCGAATGAAGGGCTCGGTCCGGTCTTGCCGGTGCCCGTCCGGCACACTAGACTGCCCGGACATCGCTATCCGAAACCCACACTGCAGACATGCCGAACACCCGCGCCACGCCGGATCCCGCCGAAGCAGCACCGATCTTCATCCTCGGCAACGGCCGCTCAGGCACGACGCTGATGCGCTTCATGCTCAACGCGCATCCGGACATCTACATCGGTGAAGAGGTCTGCTATCACTTCTGGATGCACAATTTCCAGGGCAGCTTCAAACGCCGTCTGTACTACTACTTTCACTCCTTCTCCTACGCCTGGCTGCGCATGGATCCGCAGGTGGTGCTCGACCAACTGCCGCCGGATGTTAACAAGCAGGACTCCGCACTCGTCTACCTGCGCATCCTGCAATGCAAGGCGGCGCAGTACGGCAAGACGCGCTACGGCGAAAAAGGCCCACTGCTGACCGAGGAGCTAGACAATCTATTCCGCGATTACCCGAATGCCCGCGTTATTCATATGGTGCGCGACCCGCGTGCCGTAGTGTATTCACACTTCACCATGCCATGGTCGACATCGAGTTTCATCGGTGCCAATGTCATGGTCAACGTGAACATGCGCACCATCACCCAACATGGTGAACGCGTCCTTGCGGTCAAACTAGAAGACTTACTCGCTGAACCCGAAGCCACGCTGCGCAAGGTACTCGACTTTGTTGGCGTCGAATGGAGCGAAAACGTACTGCACCATGTCGAGCACCTGCCAGAGAATGACGGCATTCCCTTCCCCTGGCTAATGGAGGCCTCGCGCCGCCCCAAGCAAAAGGCACTGAGCTGGCAGGAAGCCGTCCCGCCGGCATGGATTCGTCTGACGGAAGCCTTCAATCGCAAGACCTTTGCCACCTATGGCTACTCGCCGCTGCCGCTGCACCGCGAGCCGGGATTCCTCGAAAAGTTCAAGGCGGTCGTCGCCGACCTGCCACAGCTGATCCTGACCGGCTGGTATTTCACACGCATGCTGGTGCAATTCATCCGTCTACCGAAGACCGACACGGGCGCTTACCAGACACTGCTACACAGCCTCAACCCGGCTGCCTGGCGGCGCCAGCCCGAATGGAACAACACGCTGCCCGAGCCACCGCAGGTTCGGTCGCCCGAGCAATTGCTGAAATTGCTGAAATAAACCTGCGCTCAACCAAAAATAATCGAACCGTTCCACCCCCTCTGACATTCCGGAAAAGCCCCATGGATGACTACCAGGCTGTCATTGCCGCCCCCGGCTTCGCACTGGGCGTACGTTGCAGCGATGACGAAATTCACGAAATCGAATTCCTTGCAGCGCGCCCGGAAGTCCTGCCCCGATCGCTCCTGGCAAAGGAAACGGTGCGCCAGCTGCGTGCCTACCTGAAGGATCCGCACTTCGAATTCACCCTGCCACTGGCACCGGCCGGCACACCTTTCCAGCGCCGCGTCTGGACACAAATCAGCGCAATACCCTGCGGGCAGACTCGTTGCTACGGTGATCTCGCCGCCACACTGGCCAATGCACCACGCGCCGTTGGCGGGGCCTGCGGTGCCAATCCGTATCCGCTCGTTGTGCCCTGCCACCGCGTCATTGCGAAGGGCGGCGGACTCGGTGGTTTCAACCGCGAACGCGGGGGCCTGCTGCTTGATATCAAACGCTGGTTGCTCACCCACGAAGGGGTGCAATGACAGCCATGCCGTCAGTACAGGACGGCGCACTACTCGACCAGTTCATCGACACGCTGTGGCTCGAGGATGGCCTGGCAAAGAACACACTAGCGGCCTATCGCAGCGACCTCGCGCTGTTCGCCGGCTGGCTGGCCGCACCACACGGCAAGCGCATCGGTCTCGGCGAAGTGGATGGAAACGTCATTCGCGCCTATCTCGCCGACCTTCATCAGCGCCCGCCCGGAGAGCAGCCCAAGCCCGCCACACAACGCCGCCTGCACGCTGCACTGCGCCGCTTTTATCGCTTTCTACTGACGCAGGGGCGCATCCATCACGACCCGATGCTCAATATCGAGCAGCCACAAATGTCACTGCGCTTTCCCAAAACACTGACGGAAAGCGACGTCGAGGCGCTGCTCGACGCGCCTGACATCGATACACCGCTTGGCCTGCGCGACCGGGCGATGCTGGAACTGCTGTATGCCAGCGGTCTGCGCGTCAGCGAACTGGTGCAGGTGAAACTCTTTGAGGTCAACCTCGACGAAGGCGTCGTGCGTATCCGCGGCAAGGGTGACAAGACGCGCTTGGTACCACTGGGCGAGCTTGCCGTCAGCTGGCTATCGCGCTACATCAAGGAAGCGCGCCCCGTCCAGCTCGGCCGCCGCGCCTGCGACGAGATCTTCGTCGCCACGCGCGGCAAGGCTGATGGTGCGGGCGGCATGAGCCGGCAGATGTTCTGGACGCTGATCAAACGCTATGCGCTGGAAGCCGGCATTCACAAACCGATCTCGCCACATGTGCTGCGCCATGCCTTCGCCACGCACTTGATCAACCACGGTGCCGATTTGCGCGTAGTGCAACTACTGCTCGGCCACGCCGACATCTCGACGACGCAGATTTACACGCATGTCGCCCGTGAGCGTCTGAAGCAGTTACACACGCAACATCACCCACGTGGCTGAGCGGATAGAGAAAATCTAGCCCGCTCGGCTCCGCTCGATCTGCACGCCGACACGGCGCACGCCTTTCATGATGCCGAGCTTGGCAATGGAAATCTTCACCCAGGGCGCGCCGAATTCATCGAGCATCAGCGCGATCACATACTCACCCAGCGTCTCCAGCAGGTTGAAGTGGCGCTCGGCAAGCTCGCGACGAATCCGCTCAATCACCTCGTCGTAGCGGATGGTATCGGCGATATCGTCATTCTTCGCCGCAGCATCCGGTACACCGAAGGTTAGATTGATTTCCAGTGTCTGCGGCGCGACACGCTCACGCGGGAAAATGCCGACGTGCGCCTCGACGCGCATGTCGTCGATGAAGATGAAGTCCATGGTGGCTGAATTGGTTAAAATTATGGATATTTTACTTTTCGGGCGACGCTTATGGGTGGCGAAGACATGGCAACAATGATTCCCGCGGCTTATCTGCCGTTGCTTCTCGTCGTCGGCGGCTATCTGCTCGGTTCATTGCCCTTCGCAGTCATCGTCACGAAGTTGCTGGGGCTCTCGGACCCACGCAGTTACGGCTCGGGCAATCCCGGTGCGACCAATGTACTGCGTTCGGGCAACAAGCTCGCAGCGATACTGACACTGCTCGGTGACGCTGCCAAGGGCTGGCTGGCGGTGTGGCTGGCGATTCGCCTAGGTGCTAGCACCAGCATCATCGCAATGACTGGCTTCGCCGCCCTGCTCGGCCACGTCTTCCCGGTTTTCATCAGGTTCAAAGGTGGCAAGGGCGTGGCGACGGCGGCGGGGATCTTCCTCGGCTTCAGCAGCATCTTGGCTGCGGCATGCATCGGCGTCTGGTTGATGGTCGCTGTGATCACGCGTTACTCTTCGCTGGCGGCGATCTGTGCCGCACTCGCCGCGCCGCTCTTCGGCTGGTGGCTGCTCGATTTCCCGCAAGCATTGGCCTTGCTGGCCATGAGCGTATTGGTAGTCTGGCGCCACGAATCCAACATCAAAAATCTCCTGGCTGGTACGGAGAGTCGCATCGGCAAGAAGAAGCCACAAACCTAAATTGCACGCGTTGTAATGTCTTGTAACGGCCAGCGCGGTCGCACCGAGAACACACCCGAAACATCCGGCGGAACACCGGCCAGAAGCCGTTGCGCACCGCAAAACGCGATCATCGCGCCGTTGTCGGTACACAACGCAAGCTCGGGGTAATACACACGAATGCCCGCCTTGGCCGCCGCCGCATCGAGCCGCTCGCGCAAGCGCAGATTGGCGCCGACACCACCCGCCACCACCAGACGCTTCATGCGACTCTGACGCACCGCCGTCAAAGCCTTGGCCACCAGCACCTCGGTGACGGCTTCCTGGAACTCGGCAGCGAGGTCGGCGCGGCCCGCGTCATCGAGTTCATGGTTGCGCACGGCCGTCAGCACCGCCGTTTTAAGACCGGAAAAACTGAAATCAAGATCACCACTGTGCAGCATAGGCCGCGGCAGCTTGAAACGCCCAGGCTGCCCCTTGGTAGCGAGCTGCGCAAGTTGCGGCCCGCCGGGATAACCGAGATTGAGCAGCTTTGCGGTCTTGTCGAAAGCCTCGCCGGCCGCATCGTCGAGCGATTCACCAAGTAGTTCATAAGCACCGACGCCCGTTACCCGCATGAGCTGCGTGTGACCACCCGAGACGAGCAGCGCGACAAAAGGGAATCCCGGCGCGTCACGCGCCAGTAGCGGCGAAAGCAGATGGCCTTCGAGGTGATGCACCGGTAGCGCCGGAATGCCACGCGCCATGGCCAGCGAGGCGGCGAAACTGGCACCGACAAGCAACGCACCGGCGAGCCCCGGGCCGGCGGTGTAGGCAATGGCATCAACCGCATCGAGCGTGATTGCCGCCTGTTCAAGAACATTGCGCAGCAATGGCACAAGGCGGCGCACATGATCGCGCGACGCCAGTTCGGGCACTACGCCGCCGTAGGCTTCATGCATAGTGACCTGGGAATGAACCGCATGGCCAAGCAGTCCATGCTCAGTGTCATAGAGCGCGACACCCGTTTCGTCGCAGGAGGATTCGATGCCGAGGACTTTCATCGGTGCATTTTACCCGGGGCGGCCACACTGCAACCGGACTGACGCGACTTCATTGTGGCATCGTCCTTTGTGGAAATGTCCTGCGTGTGCAAATTTGCGACACAGAAGAACGCCTATGCTCAACCAAAATCAAATATCACCAATATCCACGGCAGGCATTCATTTCTAGGCGTCCAATCGCCGGACCTGCCAAGAAATGCATTTTTGTCTGTCGCGGGTTTTTAGAATTGTCCGGTTCTGTAGCACATGAATTGTCCGCTTAT
>CAZAOQ010000052.1:0-17677 GCA_964486795.1 uncultured Rhodocyclaceae bacterium | reverse complement strand
TTGATGATCGCATCAACAGCAACGGCGGTTTTACCTGTCTGACGGTCACCAATGATCAGCTCGCGCTGACCACGGCCAACCGGAACCATCGAGTCAATGGCCTTCAAGCCGGTCTGCACCGGCTGGGACACGGACTTGCGCCAAATAACGCCCGGCGCGACCTTTTCGATCTTGTCGGTCAGCTTGGCCTTAATCGGGCCCTTGCCGTCAATCGGCTCGCCCAGGGCATTGACGACGCGACCAAGCAGTTCGGGGCCGATCGGCACTTCGAGAATTCGGCCCGTACACTTGACGGTGTCGCCTTCGGAAATGTGTTCATACTCGCCCAGAATCACGGAACCAACTGAGTCGCGTTCGAGGTTGAGTGCGAGCCCGAAGGTGTTGCCCGGGAATTCCAGCATTTCACCCTGCATCACGTCTGCCAGACCATGGATGCGGCAGATACCGTCGGCGACGGAAACCACGGTGCCTTCGGTTTTGGCCTGAGCGGCCAGATCCATGTTCTGGATGCGGCTCTTGATCAGGTCGCTGATTTCAGAGGGATTGAGGTTCATTGAAAAACTCCTATTTCTGTAGCACGGTCGCCATGGCGGCGAGCTTGCCGCGCACCGACGCGTCGATCACCTGATCGCCGACGGCAATGCGCACACCGCCGATCAAGTCCGGATCGATGCTGACGGAGGCCTGAATTCTGCAAGCGAAACGACGCTCCAGATCGGCCACGAGTTGTTGTTGGGTTGCTGCCTCGATCGGAAAGGCGGACGCGATCAACGCTTTCATGCTGCCCTCGTGTTCATTCTTGAGGGCGATGAACAGATCGTAGATTTCCGGCAACACGCCAAGCCGGTCGTTATCGACCAGCACGCGAACGAAATTCTGCTGGCTGGCGCTCAAACCATCTCCGACCACATCCAGAAACAGTTTCGCCAATTGCCCAGGCAAGAGGCGTGGATTGTCGATGCAGACCTTCATGTCCGGATTGATCGCGACAGCCACCAGCCGCGCCAATGCTTCGGCCCAAGCGGCCAGCACGTTTTCATCCCGTGCCAGCTGAAAAGCTGCTTCGGCGTAGGGTCGTGCAATGGTGACGTTTTCGGCCATGGCGGGTTATAGCTCCGATTTCAGGTTTGCCAGCAGATCGGCATGTACCTGGGCGTTGATTTCGCGACGCAGGATGCGCTCGGCACCGGCAACAGCAAGCTGGGCGACCTGCTCACGCAGACTTTCCTTAGCACGCTGGGCGGCAACGGATGCTTCAGCCTCGGCGGCCTCACGGGCTTGGGCGACGATGCGGGCAGCTTCGGCACGAGCTTCTTCAATCAATTGCGCGCCCTGCTTTTCAGCACCAGCACGCACATCGGTAGCAGACTCACGAGCCTTGCGGATTTCATCGACGACCTTCTTTTCGGCGTGAGCCAGTTCGCTCTTCGCCTTGTCCGCGGCCGCAAGCCCATCGGCAATCTTCTGCGCACGCTCATCGAGTGCCTTCATGATGGGTGGCCACACGAACTTCATCGTGAACCACGCCAGAATGAAGAACACCCCGAGCTGGGCAAACAGGGTTGCGTTCAGATTCACGGTAGTCGCTCCTTAAAGCGTATTAGCTGAGGGAGACGATTACTTAAGAACGAACGGGTTGGCGAAGGCGAACATCATCGCGATACCGACGCCAATCAGGAAGGCCGCGTCGATCAGACCGGCCAACAGGAACATCTTGGTTTGCAGCGCGTTCATCAGCTCCGGTTGACGGGCGGAAGCCTCGAGGTACTTCGAACCCATGATGCCGATGCCGATACAGGCGCCGACCGCACCCAGACCGATGATCAGGCCAGCGGCGAGGGCAACGTAACCGAGAATGTGTTCCATGATGACTCCTTGATTGAAAAAGTAAATATGACAGTTAAAACGAGACTACAAACCAGACGGACCTACGAAATCTTTAAGACTTAGTGACCTTCGTGCGCCTGACCGATATACACCAAGGTCAGCATCATGAAGATGAATGCCTGTAGCGTGATGATCAGGATATGGAAGATCGCCCACACCGAACCCAGCACCAGATGCATGCCGAACCCCCACCAAGTTGCCACGCCACCGAGCAGCGCAATGAGCATGAAGATCAATTCGCCGGCATACATATTGCCGAAAAGTCGCATCCCCAGTGAAAGCGCCTTGGCGGCAAATTCGATCAGATTCAGCAACAGATTCAAAGGATAGAGAACCAGCTTGTCACCAAAAGGGGCCGCAACCAGTTCATGCAGAAAACCACCAATGCCCTTGATCTTAATGTTGTACCAGACCATCAACAGCAGCACACCGAGCGCCATGCCCAGAGTACCGTTCAGGTCGGCCGACGGTACGATACGCAAGTAAGCATGCGGATCACCGGAAGCACCCTGCCAGAGCATGGGCAGCACATCAACCGGCAACAGGTCGAGCGCATTCATGAAAAACACCCAGACAAAGACCGTCAGGGCGAGCGGTGCAATAAAGCTCCGGTCACCATGAACGATGGACTTCGCCTGCGAGTCAACCATTTCAATGACTATTTCCAGCGCGGCCTGCAGACGGCCCGGCACGCCGGAAGTCACCTTGCGTGCCACCGCCCACATCAGAAAGATGGCCGCCAGACCCGCCAGCAAGGAGAAAAACAACGTGTCAAGGTTGGCCAGCGAAAAATCGATGATCTTCGTCTGCGCATGGCCTGAACTGGTCAGGTGCGTAAGGTGGTGAACGATATATTCGGACGCAGAGGGCGCCGCTGCTTCGTGACCGGTTGCCATATTCTTCTCAGGTCTTTACTAAGAAAGCGAACAAATTTGCCTTGAGCGCCGCGAATAGTCCGATGAGCATCATGATCCAATGCACTCCCGGGTACCACTGCTGCACGGCCACTAAAATTCCTATTGTTGCGACGATTTTTCCAAACTCACCGACAAAAAAACTGATCCCGCTGGCGCGGCCACTAACTGCCGCCGCCTTCAATCGCACCACAAAAACCAGGTTGGGCAGCAGGTAGGCGAAACCACCAAACAAGGCAGAAAAAAACCCGCGCTCACCTACAAACAAATACCCAAGCACAGCAGCGATGAGCGTAACCACAAGTTGCAGCAGGACCACTTTATGCATGGTTACCGCCTCGCCAGTAAGTGCACCAGCTGGCCGTGCGAAAAGTCCGTGATTATAAGAACATATTCGAGATTAGTCAAAGGAATAAGCACAGTAAAAACTTTGATGCCCCGATATGGCATCGGTGAACTCCCGGTCAGGCCAGCTCGCTGCCGGCACGCAGGCGCTCGAGAATGCCTTCAAGTTGATCGTGGCTGCTGAAACTGATCGTCAGGCTGCCTGAACCCTTCTTGTTGGCAACCAATCTGATCGGTGCGCCAAGGTTGTCTGCGAGTTCTTCCTGCAAACGTAAAAGATCGCGGTCGACCTTCTGGTCGGCAATCTTTTCGGCCGGCGGATGCAGTTCACGCTGCACCAACTTTTCAATCTCGCGCACAGATAGTCGCCTGTGGACGACCAGCGCGGCAAGACGAGCCTGATCGGCTTTCGGCAGCGGGAGCAAGGCACGCGCATGCCCCATATCGAGCTCGCCGGAGAACAGGCATTCCTGTACCGGCTTGGCCAGCTGTAGCAGGCGCAGCAAGTTAGACGCCGCCGGACGCGAACGGCCAACGGCATCCGCCGCCTGCTGGTGGCTCATATCGAACTCATCGATGAGGCGTTGGATACCGGCCGCCTCCTCAAGCGGATTGAGGTTCTCGCGCTGGATGTTTTCAATCAGCGACATGGCCAGAGTGGCCTCGTCGGGAATCTCGCGCACCAATACCGGCACCTCGCTGATTCCGGCGATCTGTGCCGCACGCCAGCGCCGTTCGCCAGCGATAATTTCGTATTTCTCATCCCCAATCGGGCGTACGAGAATGGGCTGCATGATGCCCTGAGCCCGTATCGACGCCGCGAGCTCGTTGAGCGAGTCCGGATCCATGCGCGTGCGTGGCTGATACTTGCCGGGCTGCAAGCGAGTGACCAGCAAGGTGTCCTGGCGCGTCGACTCTGGGCCGGTATTGGCATCGAGCAGTGCGCCGAGGCCGCGGCCGAGGCCTTTCTTTTTAGGGGGATTCATCAACGTTTTTCCTTATAGCGACTTACATCACCTTGACGCGCTCGATCATCTCGGCTGCGAAAGCCAGATAGGCCTGCGCACCCTTCGATGCCTTGTCGAACAGCACGCCGGGAATGCCATAGCTGGGCGCCTCGGCAAGCCGGATGTTGCGGGGTACGATGGTTTTGAAAACCTTGTCGCCAAAATGTTGTTCAAGCTCGGCAGAGACCTGATGGCCCAGCGTTGCGCGGCTGTCGAACATCACCCGCAGCAAGCCGATGATCTTCAAGTCCTGGTTGAGGTTGGCGTGCACCTTTTTGATGGTATTCACGAGATCAGACAAACCTTCCAGTGCATAATATTCACATTGCATTGGAATCACGACACCATGTGCGACACACAAGCCATTGAGCGTCAGCATCGAAAGTGATGGCGGGCAATCGATCAAGACAAAGTCGTATTCGGTGATGTGCGGAGCCAGTGCCTCCTTGAGGCGCGTTTCGCGCCGCTCGAGTTCGACCATCTCGACCTCAGCACCTGCCAGTTCGCGGTTAGCCGGCAGCAAGTCATACTTCGCGTTGCAAGTCACGCGCGCTTCCGGGAGAGTCGCCAGACCCACCAGCACGTGATAGATAGACTTTTCCAGCGTGCGCTTATCCACACCGCTGCCCATCGTGGCGTTGCCCTGTGGATCGAGATCGATCAACAGGGTGCGCTGCCCCTTGGCGGCCAGCGCCGCGGCAAGATTGACCGTTGTGGTGGTCTTGCCAACCCCGCCCTTCTGGTTAGCAATGGCAAAGATGTGCATGCCGATTTCCTCTTATTTTCGTGTGATCGAGATCAGATGACGCTGCGCGTCGAGCCCCGGAACAACGACGGCAACGCTTCGTGTGACTTGCCAGTCCGCCGGCAACCGCAAGATTTCATCCTGTGGTTCGACGCCCTTCATGGCCAGCAAAGATGCTCCCGGCCCGAGCAGATGGGCAGCCACCTGGACGAACAACGCCACATCGGAAAACGCCCTGGAGATTACAGCGTCAAATGGCGCTAATGGCTTGAAATCTTCGACTCGGCCACAGTGAATGCTCACGTTATCAAGCTTTAGCTCGATTTTAGCCTGCTGCAGAAAGGTGGCCTTCTTGTGACTTGCCTCGACTAGCGTGACCGCCATGAGCGGTCTGGCGATTGCCAGGGGAATGCCGGGAAGCCCGCCTCCACTACCGACATCGACAAGCGAAGCGAACTCACCAAGATGCGGCAGCACCGCCAGGGAATCAAGCAGATGCTGGGTGACCATCTGCTTTTCGTCACGTACCGCAGTCAGGTTGTAGACCCGATTCCACTTTGCCAGTAGCGCCAGATATGCCGCCAACTGATTCTCAGCAGCTTCAGGCAAGCTCAAGCCGAGCTGGCTAATGCCAGCGTGGATCTTGGTAGCAATGCCCGGAATCACGTACGCGACCTATCTACGAGCGAACGACGTTTCAGATGCACCAGCAACAGGGAAATCGCCGCTGGTGTCACACCCTGGATGCGCGAAGCCTGACCGAGTGTTTCCGGTTGATGCTGCTTGAGACGCTGCTGGACTTCGATCGACAAGCCGTGCACTGTCGCATAGTCGAGATCCGCCGGCAGCTGCAAAGCCTCGCTCGACTGGGTGCGGTGGACATCTACGAGTTGCCGATCGATATATCCTTGGTATTTGGCCTGGATTTCGAC
This sequence comes from uncultured Rhodocyclaceae bacterium, assembly GCA_964486795.1. Lineage (GTDB taxonomy): Bacteria > Pseudomonadota > Gammaproteobacteria > Burkholderiales > Rhodocyclaceae > Sterolibacterium. Next base: position 11,847 of record CAZAOQ010000052.1, on the reverse strand, counting down.
TTGTTCGATCACCTGAGCATCAAGTTCCGACGCCGAACCGAACCCAGGCAGGGTGGCCAGATTGACATAGGCAACCTGTGGGCGGCGCAACAGATCAAAAAGGCGATACTCGCGATCCATCGCCTGGCCAAGCACGCGCATTGCGTCGTCTGCGCCAACCAGCTTCGGATTGACCCAGGTCGATTTGAGACGCTCACTCTCGATCGAGATCGCATCGCGCTTGCGGTTGAACACACCCCACCGATGATCATCGACCAGCCCGAGTTCGCGACCAATCTCCGTCAGGCGCAAATCAGCATTGTCCTCACGGAGGCTAAGGCGATACTCGGCGCGACTCGTGAACATACGGTATGGCTCTGAAACGCCGCGGGTGATCAGATCATCGACAAGTACGCCGAGATAGGCCTGGTCGCGTCGCGGCCGCCAACCGTCCACCCTGCCCCGCGCCTGCAATGCCGCATTGGCTCCAGCAAGCAGACCTTGCGCTGCGGCTTCCTCGTAACCGGTAGTGCCATTGATCTGACCGGCAAAAAACAGCCCACCGATAGATTTAGTTTCCAATGACGACTTCAGATTACACGGATCGAAATAATCGTATTCAATGGCGTACCCGGGACGAACAATGTGTGCATTCTCCAGCCCGCGCAAACTACGTACCAGATCAAGTTGCACATCAAAAGGCAAGCTGGTTGACACACCCTGCGGATAGACTTCGTGCGTCGTCAAACCCTCGGGCTCCAAAAAGATCTGATGACTGTCCTTATCCGCGAAACGATGAATCTTATCTTCGATCGACGGACAATAGCGCGGACCTACTCCCTCGATGACACCGGTAAACATCGGCGACCGATCAAGGCCCGCACGAATAATGTCGTGAGTTTTCAGGTTGGTGTGCGTAATCCAGCACGGAACCTGCCGTGGATGCTGCGCGCGATTGCCGAGAAACGAGAACACCGGCGCCGGATCATCACCGGGCTGAATCTGACAAACTGAATAGTCAATCGTCCGACCATCGATACGCGGCGGGGTCCCGGTCTTGAGACGACCGATCGGCAGATTGAGCTCGCGGAGCCGCATCGACAATGAGATTGACGGAGGATCACCAGCCCGCCCGGCTGGATAACTAGCCAGTCCAACATGCACCAAACCATTCAAGAATGTGCCCGCCGTCAACACAACCGTTGGCGCCTCGAAACGGATACCGAGCTGGGTTACGACGCCACTGACGCGATCACCAACGAGCGTGAGGTCATCTACCGCTTGCTGAAACAGCGTCAAGTTTGGCTGATTTTCCAGGCGCTGACGGATCGCCGCTTTATATAGAACCCTGTCGGCCTGAGCTCGAGTAGCCCGCACTGCCGGGCCCTTACTCGAATTAAGGATGCGGAACTGAATACCGGATTCATCAGTTGCCGCCGCCATGACACCACCCAGCGCATCAACTTCCCTGACCAAATGGCCCTTGCCGATGCCACCGATCGACGGATTACAGGACATCTGCCCGAGGGTCTCGATATTGTGCGTCAGCAACAACGTCCGTGCGCCGATGCGGGCTGAGGCCAAGGCGGCTTCGGTACCAGCATGACCACCGCCGACGACAATCACATCAAAACGACTCGGAAAAAGCATCAGTTACTCTTAAACAGAAGCACAGGGAACGGAGGCGCAATGATACGCTAGTCCCCCGCACCAGCAAAGCCGCAGATGTTTCACGTGGAACACCACCTGGGAATTTGGATGATTCAAGATGTTTCACGTGAAACACCTGCAGCGACGACCTCGGACACCTGCAAAATACCGAACTACTTCCCGATACAAAACCGAGAAAATATTGTTCCTAAAAGATCATCGGCAGTGAACTCACCCGTAATCTCACTCAAAGCTTGCTGCCCAAGGCGCAACTCCTCAGCACAAAGCTCAAGTCTTGAAATGTTATTAAGCGCAACCTCGAGACAGTCATCAGCGAGCGAAAGCGCCTGAAGATGACGTTCCCGGGCGAGGATCAAATCCTCTCCCTGATCTTGCCAACCGGCAATACGTAACAGTTCCGCATGCAATAGCTCAATTCCGGCGCCGCTACGCGCCGAAAGGTGGAGGTGCACGCACCCCTCCTCCTCGCTACGGCTAGGCGCCCTCTCCAACAGGTCACATTTGTTATACACGACGACACGCTCAACGCCCGAGGGGAGTTGTTGTGAGATGGCAGCATCATCAAGCATAAAGCCCTGAGGTCCGTCAACGATTTGCAGAATGACGTCTGCCCGCTCAATCTCACGCCAACTGCGCTCAATTCCGAGCCGCTCGACCGTGTCACCCGTGTCGCGCAAACCGGCAGTGTCAATGATGTGAAGTGGAATCCCGTTGACCTGAATCATCTCGCGTACCGCATCGCGCGTCGTTCCAGCGATATCTGTAACAATTGCCCGCTCCTCGCCGGCAAGACAATTCAGCAACGACGACTTGCCGACATTTGGTGGGCCCGCTAACACAACCTGCAAACCACTACGCAACAAACTACCCTGTTGAGCACGCCGCCGCAGACCGGCGAGAACCATTCGCAGTTGGCGAAGTCGTTCCGCTACATTGGCCTTTCGCAATACCGACTCGGCATCAATCTCCTCATCCGGGAAGTCTAGCGTTGCCTCGATCAACATGCGTAGATCGATGAGGCCATCGACAATGCCATGAACCTGTCGAGAGAACTCACCCGACAGCGAGCGCAGCGCCGACCGAGCGGCCTGAGCACTCGAGGCATCGATCAGATCCGCAACAGCTTCAGCCTGAGCCAAATCAAGCTTGTCGTTAAGGAACGCGCGGCGGGTGAACTCACCCGGCTCGGCTAGACGCGCACCGAGTTCGACGCACCGCTGGAGCAAAAGGTGCATCACCACTGAACCGCCATGCCCCTGCAGTTCTAGAACATCCTCGCCAGTGAACGAATGCGGTGCGGGAAAGTACAGCAGGATGCCTTGGTCGATCGGCTGGCCTTGCCCGTCATGGAAACTCACCAGCGTCGCATGGCGTGGCGTCGGGCATTGTGATGAACAGAGACGCTGCGCAAACCCAGCCAGCCCCGAACCGGAAACGCGTACTACACCAATGCCGCCACGCCCGGGAGCCGTGGCAACGGCGGCGATGACATCGCCCGGCGTGTTCACATCCTCAGGCGGCCTTTTTGCCACCACCCTCAATGACGCGGTTGATCTGCCACTGCTGCGCAATCGACAGAATGTTGTTAACGATCCAGTACAGCACAAGGCCAGAGGGGAAGAACAGGAACATGCCCGTGAACACGATCGGCATGAACATCATCACCTTTGCCTGAATCGGATCGGGCGGCGCCGGGTTAAGACGGGTCTGCACGACCATGGTGATGCCCATAATGATAGGCAGTATGAAATACGGATCCTTGGCTGAAAGGTCATTGATGTAACCGATAAAGGGCGCGTAACGCATCTCCACCGTGCCTAGAAGCACCCAGTAGAGCGAGATGAACACCGGAATCTGAATCAGGATTGGCAAACAGCCACCCAGCGGATTGATCTTTTCACGCTTGTAGAGCGCCATCATTTCCTGATTAAGGCGCGCCCGGTCATCGGCAAAGGTCTCCTTGAGCTTGCTAAGCTTAGGCGCGACCACTTTCATCTTAGCCATCGACTTGTAGCTGGTCGCCGAGAGGGGATAGAAGATCAGCTTCAGCAATACGGTTAGGGCAATAATCGCCCAGCCCCAATTCCCGACCAGCTTGTGGAGCATCTCCAACACCCAGAACAAGGGTGCGGCAACCACCGTCAGGAAGCCGTAATCGACTACAAGCTCAAGTCCGGGTGCAATCTTCGCTAGCTTGTCTTGCTCCTGAGGACCGGCATAAAACGGCACGCTGACCTTGCTCATCGCACCCGGTGCGATCTGTGCCAGTGGCATCTTGAGGCCCGCCCGATAGAGATCATCGCCGAGCTTCTCTGTGTAGAACTCCCGCTCACTGTTGCCTTGCGGCAGCCAGGCAGAAACGAAATAGTGCTGAACCATGGCAATCCAGCCATTGTCCGCCTTCATTGCATGCTTTGCCTTACCCTTGGCAATATCGTCGAAGGTGACCTTCTGATATTTGTCATGCTCTGTATAAATCGCCGGCCCGGTAAAAACATGGACGCCAAAAGCGCCACCCGTGCTGCCCTCAGGCGCCTTACCATCGCGCAGCGTGTGAAAATAGGCGGTTGGAGCAATAGCAGCACGCCCATCATTCTTTATTTCATACGTTACATCAATAAGATAGCTTCCACGGTGGAAAGTATAGATCTTCGTTGCACGAATACCATCAAGCTCGGGCGCTGCCAAACGAACGGCTAGTTCATTCTGACCTTCCTGAAGCTGAAAACTCCCCGGAACGAAAGCATAGATCGTCTTGTGCGTGGGCAAACCCTCGCCGATCAATCCACTTTGGGCCTGATAAATGTGTTGCTCGCCATTGTCGAGCAACACGAAGTTCTTGTTCTTGTCATCCGTTGCACGATGCTTGACAAGTTCTAGTCGCGTCAGGTCGCCGCCCTGAGCGGAAATCTCGGCGATGAACAGATCAGTCTTAACGATCTGCGTGGCCACCTGAGAAGCCGCAACCGCCGTGGCCGGTACCGTAGCAACAGCTTGTCCGGGTGAAGACACGGAAGCAGATGCCACCGGCGGCGGTACCGTATTCAAGCCACCTGAAGACGGTACCGCCGCGACGGTTGGTGCACGCACCGCTTCCGGATGGCCCTGTTTCTGCCATGCCTCCCAGAGCATGATCACAGAAAACGAAAATACCAGCAGAAGAATCAGACGTTGGTTATCCATCGACAATAGTCTTTCGTTCTAGATGTGCCTAGGTGTTTAGATGCGGAGATGCCTAGGGAACGGGGTCGCAACCCCCGGGATGCCAGGGGTGACAGCGCGCTACCCTGCGCATGGCCAGCCATAAACCCTGCACAGCGCCATGGCGCTGCAGAGCTTCGTCAGCATAGGCAGAGCAACTCGGATAAAAACGGCAATGACTTCCCAGCAAGGGACTAATAAAATACCGGTAGAAGCGGATCAAGCCGAGCAGCGGAGAAATCAATAATGTTTTCATCGCGCTCATGGCAAAGAGCGGGGCAACTGCACGAGTCGTCCCAACAATTGATCGATATCAGCACGCCAAGCATGCCGCGCTTCAGCCTCCAGGCTCTTGCCCGGAGGCTTGGCCAGGCGCAAGACCAGATCGTAGGGAGGCAGGCTGCTGCGGGCATGGCGAAAAGCTTCACGTGCCAACCGCTTCAACAGATTGCGCTGAACAGCACGCCGCGCCAGTTTCTTGGCGATGACCAGACCCAGCCGTGCGCTACCCGGATCTGAAACCGCCGGCGGCCTAGATGCGAAGTAATGCAGATTGAAATACTCGCCGCGCAACGAACGCCGCGCGGCAAATACCTGCGAAAAATCGACCGCAGCGTGCAACCTGTACTCACCGGCAAAGCTGAAGTCCAGATCCTCCGGATCCGCAGAATCCATTTCAGGAGCCACGCCGCTGCTCGATTTTCAATGAACCCTGCCGAAGATTCCGGCTACAGATCAATGCTTCAAACAGCCAGCCGGCTGCGACCCTTAGCGCGACGAGCACGGATCACGGCACGGCCGCCACGCGTGCGCATGCGCACAAGGAAGCCGTGGGTACGCTTACGGCGCACGACCGAAGGCTGATAAGTGCGTTTCATGACGATATTCCTTTGAAAAAGAACCCGCGATTACATCTTTTCGACGCTAATTTGTCAAGCAATATTTTTCGAGCGGGCTGTGGATAACTCTCATCAAAACAGCTAAAATGCGCCCCGATGATGACGTGCCAGCGATGTGTCCTGCCTCGCTTGTATAACACTATAACAAAACGAATCAATCACTTGTAGAAATACAAGCGGCTTACCTGTGGTATCTATGAGCGATTTCTGGTCGGTTTGTCTGAGCCGCTTCGAAAAAGAACTGCCGGCGCAGCAATACAACACCTGGATCAAGTCCCTGCGCCTCGAAAGCGAAGGGGACAGCACAACCACGTCTGCCTCCCCCCCCGAATTGCAACTCATTGCACCCAACCGCTTCGTCCTGCAATGGGTGCGTGAACGCTATCTAGGACAGATACAAGCACTGAGCCTCGAATTTTTTCCGAGCCCAGTAAGCATCAGCCTCACTCTGGCCGAACCATCGCCTAACAGTTCAGTTGGTACAAACAATACAGCCGGAACAGCCAGTGGCCTCATCCCGCTCGGAGCAGTGGATACAGCCGCATCCGGATCTGCCAATTCCGCTCCACCCGGTGTCGCCAACACGCTTCGCAACAGCCGCGTTGAAGACAGCACTTACGAGAAATCGCGCCTCAATCCAGCCTTCACGTTTGACAACCTGGTCACTGGCCGCGCCAACGATCTTGCTCGTGCCGCCGCCCAGCAGGTTGCACTGAATCCCGGTATTTCATACAACCCACTGTTCATCTACGGTGGTGTCGGCCTTGGTAAGACCCACCTGATTCACGCCCTCGGCAACGAAGTCTGGAAACACAACCCTAACTTCGTAATTCGCTACGTTCACGCTGAGGATTACTTCGCCGACGTCGTGCGCGCTTACCAGCAAAAGTCCTTTGATATCTTCAAACGCTACTACCGCTCACTCGACCTACTGCTGATCGACGATATCCAATTCTTCAACAAAAAGAACCGCACTCAGGAAGAATTCTTCTATGCCTTCAACGCCCTCGTCGAAGCCAAGAAGCAGATCGTCATCACTTGCGACACCTACCCGAAGGACATCGAAGGGCTCGAAGAACGCCTTGTCTCGCGCTTCGACTGGGGTCTGACGGTACAGATTGAGCCCCCCGAGCCTGAGATGCGGGTCGCCATCCTGAAGAAAAAAGCCGAAGTCGCCAAAATCAACCTCGGTGATGACGTCGCCTTCCTGATCGCCAAAAACCTGCGTTCCAATGTTCGCGAACTTGAAGGTGCGCTGAACAAAGTACTTGCCTACGCCCGCTTCCATGGCAAAGAAGTGAATATGGATGTCGCCAAGGACGCGCTCAAAGACATTTTCGGCGCCACTAACCGACAGCTGACGCTCGAACTTATCCAGAAAACGGTCTCTGACTACTACAAGCTCAAAGTCGCCGAGATGTACTCCAAGAAGCGCAGCCGGGCCATCGCCCGCCCCCGTCAGGTCGCCATGTGGCTGGCACGCGAACTGACGCATCACAGCCTTCCGGAGATCGGCGATGCCTTCGGCGGTCGTGACCACACGACAGTCCTGCACGCCTGTCGTACAATCAACGATTTGCGCATCAAGGAAACCCAGTTAGGCAACGATGTCCACGTCCTGTTGCAGACATTAAAGGGGTAAATAACTGGCGGGATAACTTCTGTAAGACCACTGGAAGAATTGTGAGTAAGTGATAAATATCACACACCTTCAAAATTCATCCACATTCGTCCCCAGACCTCCCGGTGCCTTTTCCAGAGACTTGTACAGCACATAACACGATGAAAAAATTAGCTTTTACATTGTTATCAACAGAATTGGCCGCACCATAATAGTTATAGGAGGTTTATATATATGCTTTTATTTAAAGGCCCTCGCGATCAAATTCTGGAGCCTCTGCAATCGGTTTGCGGTATCGTAGAAAAGCGCCATACCCTTCCCATTCTGTCCAACGTCCTCATGGAAAAGGACCAGGGCAAGCTGACCCTGCTCGCCACAGATATCGAAATTCAGATCAAGACCAGTACCACGGCAGCATCAACAGAAAAAATTGCACTGACGGTCGCTGCACGCAAGCTGCAAGACATTCTCAGATCTTTGCCTGAAGACGCCGAAGTCAGCCTGACCATCGATGACAAGCGCTTGCAGGTCAAGGCCGGTAGAAGCCGCTTCAACCTGCAGACGTTGCCGGCCGAAGACTTTCCGCGCATGCTGCTCAGCGATGGCAACCAGACCCGTCTCAAGCTCAGCCAGAAACAGTTCAAGCATCTGCTCGCCCTGGTTCAATACGCCATGGCCCAGCAGGACATCCGCTACTACCTCAACGGTCTCCTGCTCGTCGTCAAAGGCAACGAAATCTGTGTCGTCACCACCGACGGTCATCGCCTTGCTTACGCCCGGGAAACCCTCCCTGAGCAACTGCCGTCGATCGAAGTCATCTTGCCACGCAAGACCGTGCTTGAACTTTCGCGCCAGCTTCACGACGTCGATGAGCCCCTCGATATCTCCCTGACCCCGTCGCAAGCACAGTTCCGCTTCGGCAGCATCGAGTTTGTCTCCAAGCTGATCGACGGCAAGTTTCCCGATTACGAGCGCGTGATTCCAAAAACGCACAACAAAGTCGTCAAGCTGTCACGCCAATTGCTGCTGCAATCGTTGCTGCGCGTCAAGATTCTGACCAATGAAAAAACCCCTGGCGTGCGCCTCGTTTTTTCCGAAGGTAGCTTGAAAATCACTGGCAACAACACCGAACGCGAAGAAGCCCAGGAAGAAATCGAAATCGAATACGCTCACGAGACCATCGATATCGGCTTTAACGTGAATTACCTGCTGGACGTCCTCAACAACGTCAGTACTGACGAGATCGAATGTCACCTCGGTGATGCTAGCAGCAGTGCGCTGTTCCAGTTGCCTGACAACGCTGATTTCAAGTATGTCGTGATGCCAATGCGCATCTAATTCAGTTGAACCACCCTCGCCTTGGCCATAGCTGCCAAGGCGAGAGCCAAGTCGCATTCATAACCGCCAGCACCCGGAAACACCGCAGCAGCATTGGAGCATGTCATGACGCAGGCCACGCAAGACGAAAAAAACGCTCAGCAGGACACGAGCTACGATTCCAACAGCATCAAGATCCTTAAGGGACTCGAAGCAGTCAGGAAGCGCCCTGGTATGTACATCGGCGACACCTCCGATGGCACTGGTCTGCATCACATGGTTTTTGAAGTGGTTGATAACGCCATCGACGAAGCACTGGCGGGCTGGTGTGATGAAATTGTCATCACTATCCATACCGACAACTCGATCTCAGTGCGTGACAATGGCCGCGGCATTCCCACTGACATCAAGGAAGACGACGAACTCAAGCGCTCCGCCGCCGAAATCGTCATGACCGAACTGCATGCCGGTGGCAAGTTCGATGCAAACTCCTACAAAGTTTCCGGTGGTCTGCATGGCGTCGGTGTTTCCGTCGTCAATGCACTGTCTGACTGGCTGCGCCTGACCATTCGTCGCAATGGCCAAAAACACAGCATAGAATTCCGTCAGGGCATCCCGGTCGAGCCGCTAAAGAACATTGGTACCAGCGAAAAGCGCGGTACCGAAGTGCACTTCCTCGCTTCGCCGGAAACCTTCGGCATCGTTGAGTTTCACTATGAAATCATCGCCAAGCGTATTCGCGAACTCTCCTTCCTTAATAACGGCGTCAAGATCAAGCTGGTTGATCAACGCAATGGCAAAGAAGAAGATTTTGCTTTCTCCGGTGGCGTAAAAGGCTTCGTCGAATACATCAACCGAACCAAAACGGTTCTGCATGGCAATATTTTCAGCGCCATTGGCGGCAAGGATGGCATGACCGTCGAAGTCGCCATGCAATGGAATGATTCCTACCAGGAACAGGTGCTCTGCTTCACCAACAACATCCCGCAAAAGGATGGCGGCACCCACCTCACCGGCTTGCGCGCCGCGATGACTCGCATCATCAACAAGTACATCGAAGAAAACGAAATCGCCAAGAAGGCCAAGGTCGACACCAGTGGTGACGACATGCGTGAAGGCCTCACTTGCGTGCTCTCCATCAAGGTACCCGAGCCCAAGTTTTCATCGCAGACCAAGGAAAAGCTCGTCTCCGGAGAAGTGCGTCCGGTCGTCGAAGAAATCGTTGCCCAGAAGCTCTCCGAATACCTGCTGGAAAGACCCATCGACGCCAAGATCATCACCGGCAAGATCGTCGAAGCCGCCCGCGCCCGTGAAGCCGCGCGCAAGGCACGCGAACTCACCCGTCGTAAAGGGGTGCTCGACAATGTAGGTCTGCCTGGAAAACTCGCCGACTGTCAGGAAAAAGACCCCGCCCTTTGCGAAATCTACATCGTCGAGGGTGATTCCGCCGGCGGCTCCGCCAAGCAGGGCCGCGACCGCAAGTTTCAGGCGATCCTGCCGCTGCGCGGCAAGGTGCTCAACGTCGAAAAAGCGCGCTTCGACAAGCTCATCTCCAGCGAGCAAATCGTCACCCTGGTGACCGCACTCGGCACCAGCATCGGCCCGCAGGAATTCAACATCGACAAACTGCGCTACCACCGCATCATCATCATGACGGACGCGGACGTGGACGGCGCGCACATCCGTACCCTGCTACTAACCTTCTTCTATCGCCAGATGACCGAACTGGTTGAGCGTGGCCACATCTACATCGCCCAGCCACCGCTCTACAAGATCAAGCACGGCAAGAGCGAGATGTACATCAAAGATGAGCAGGCGCTCAACCAGCACCTGCTCACGCTGGCCCTTGACGGCGCGCAGCTCATTCCGAAAGAAGGCGCCGCAGCCATCGAAGGCAATGCCCTCGGCGAACTCGCGCGCACCTACCTGCTTTCCGAAGCTGTGGTCAATCGCGTCGGCAACTTCATCGATGGCGAAATACTGCAAACCCTGCTTGCCAATGAAATCGACCTCGACGTTGGCAGCGAGGAAGGAGCCCGCGCCAGCGCCGCCCGTTTAGCCCCGTACCTACCACCCGAAATCAAGGTCATTCCCCGCTACAGCGACAAGACCGAACGCTGGCAAATCGACATCGAACGCATGCGCCACGGCAACCTGCGCACCGGCTATATCGATGACGAATTCCTCCGTTCCGGCGACTACCAACAATTACGTCGGACGGCTGTACTGATCGCTGGCCTGATCGATCCAGAAAACGGCGCCATCATTCGTCGCGGGGAAAAGTCGCAAGCTGTGAAGAGCTTCTCCGCCGCCATCCAGTGGCTATTCAATGAAGTCGAACGCGGCATCAGCAAGCAACGCTACAAAGGTCTTGGTGAAATGAACCCCTCGCAACTTTGGGAAACCACCATGGACCCCACCGTGCGCCGCCTGCTCAAGGTACAGATCGACGACGCCATCACCGCCGACGAAATCTTCACCACCCTGATGGGCGACGACGTCGAACCCCGCCGTGCCTTCATTGAGACACATGCGTTGCAGGCGAGGAATATTGACGTTTGAGCTTGTAGGGCTCGGCTATTGAGCGACTTAATTCAGCCGAAGCAATAAGAGGTAAGAGTTCGGTTGAACGGCTGCTATCGGCCACTATGCGGACCGTCGAGTCTGCTCCCGAAAGCAGACTGTTCGCGTGCCCTATCGTTGTTACAAGGAATCTAAAGGACTGGTGATTGACGAGTCGCCTGAAGGATATGCGTGTAGATCATGATCGTATCCAGACTGCAATGACCCAGTAGCGATAAGCGCTCTCTATGTTGTGGCTAAAGTAGCGGCGTCAATAATGTCAATTGTTATACGGACTCCAATGTCTGTGTAAATGCTATCCGTTAGGTTTTTCCATGTTCAGACCACCACGCAGCTATCGAAAAAACGTTGTCGTGCCACTCTATTGGCTAAGAAAACGCACGCTTCCTGCTATTTGGGTTGTTATGTTCTTGCTTTGCTGCTTCATCCTCCCTTTCGGCGCTGCAATAAAGATTGTCCACCCCGGTATTCTCGCAACCATACGTATCGGGCTAGAAATGGCACAGCAAAGCGCTGTTCATCCTATTTTCCTCAGTAGCCCGCAGTAAAACTGATGCAAACTCAGCTCTGGCAAGG
>CAZAOQ010000051.1:0-17858 GCA_964486795.1 uncultured Rhodocyclaceae bacterium | reverse complement strand
GGTCGAGACGGAACTGAAAGATGACCCCAGGCACTTGAGCGGATATCTTGCTCAATAGATCGTGACTTTCCTGAAGCCTGGCAGCGAGCCTCTTGCGCTCGGTGATATCAGTCATGATGCCAAATGCGTGAAAATCATTACTGTTCGATGGAATCGACACCGCCATCTCGATTTCCCGACGCTCCCCTGAGCGGGTCACGATGCTGGTTTCATAGCACAAACTGACTTGCTCGCCAGCGAGCCGTTGTTTGTGGATTTGCTGGACGCGTCTGCGCTCATCGGGGTGAATGCCAGCTGTGATCGCGTCGGGCAGCGCCTTCAGTTCCTCAATGTCATACCCTGTGATCGCCATCATTGCCGAATTGGCGAATACGACCTTACCGTGGTTCAGGACGAATAATCCGATACCGGCGTCACCAAGTGCTTCGAAAAGTGCGTCCCGCGTCGCTTCGGCACGCTTGCGACTGTCAATGTCGAGATTCGTACCGATCAGGCGCTGTGCTTTGCCATCGGCGTCGCGGCTGACGACCATGGCATGACCCAACACCCACTTCCAGCCGCCGTCCTTGCATTGCATCCGAAACTCCAGCGTGGCGGCGGGCACTGTACCTGCGAGAAGCAGCTCCATTTGCTTGATTAAGTGCTGCATATCGTCAGGGTGAACGCGTTTCATCCACTCATCCGAGCTGTTGCCGATCTCATCAGCGGTATGGCCGAGCATGTCGTACCAATGTGGCGAGTAAAGCGTCTCATCGGTGACCATATTCCAGTCCGTCACACCGGCGCCCAAACCAGCGAGTGCCAGACTCCAGCGTTCCTCGCTCCGGCGTAGCGTTTCGCTCATCTCATGCGCCATAAGTGCGGCGATTCGATGCGTGTGTATCAGCGACCAGACGAGTGCAGAGAGGAGCGCGCTGCTGAAAAGTCCAGCGACGAGAAACAGGCTGCTGACGATACTGTGGTCACCCGTCAGCTCTATCACACTGAAGCGCCAGAACAAGAGCGTGAGCACAAGCGACAGAAGCAACACCACCCATCCGGCCCAGCGTTGCACCGAAGCAGAAAGAGCATTGCCGAACAGCAGGAGTTTTCTCATACGATAGTCTTTTGAAACACGTCGAAATTACTTGATGCTACGGTTTAGGCGATGCGACTCAGCCATTTTTCGACCGGCTCCGGCCTGCCGAAGAAATATCCTTGATGGATGACATTGGCTCGCGCATTGAGGAAGTCAGCCTGCTCTTGCGTTTCTACCCCTTCGGCAACGACCTGAAGATGCAAGTGCTGTGCAACCGACAGAATGGTTTCCACGAGCGCAGCATCATTGGGATCCGTCGTTGAATCCTGAATGAAGCTCTTGTCGATCTTCAGCTCGTGGATCGGTAAACGTTTCAAATAGGCGAGGCTGGAATAACCAGTACCGAAGTCATCCATCGAGAAGTGAATGCCAAGTGCGGTCAGCTTCGTCATCTTGGCGACGACATCCGCCACATCGCCAATCACCATGCCCTCGGTGACCTCCAGCATCAGATAGGAAGGGTCGGCGCCGCTGGCGGCAAGCAGTCGCTTGATCTCGTCGACGAAATCGTCTTTGCGGAAATGACGTGGGCTAATGTTCACTGAAATTCGTAGTGAACGACCCTCGCGGTTCAGTCGCGCCAACAGGCGGCAGACTTCAGCGAGCACCCAGCGATCGACCGAAACGATGAGATCAGAGGACTCTGCCAGCGGAATGAACATTACCGGTGGCACCAGACCACGTTCCGGGTGCTCCCAGCGCACCAGCGCCTCGCTACCCACCTGCTGTCCGGCCGCGTTGACTTGTGTCTGCAGATAAAGGCGCAACTGGTTTTCCGAAACAGCCACTCGCAACTCGCGCTCCAGACGGAAGCGTTCCCGGACGCTGTCTCCCATCGCCGCTTCAAAGAAAACAGCGCGCGCACCACCTTCGCTTTTAGCCTGATGCATCGCCATGTCGGCACGACGGAGGACGTCGGATGAGGTTTCATCCGGCCCCTCCGGCAAAACAGCAATACCAATGCTCGAGTCAAGATGAAACACGTCGCCTTCCAGCTCGATGCTGTCAAACAAGATCGATCGAAGTTTCTCGGCCACCGCCAGCGCCTCGCGCCCCGTCTCCTCCGGCGTTGGTGAGAGACGCGGCAGGATGATAGCGAATTCGTCGGCGCTCAAACGCGCCAGCACATCATCAGGACGCAGCGCCCGGCCGAGGCGCTCGGCGATTGACTTGAGGAGCGCATCGCCAACGCCCAGACCGCGCGCTTCGTTGATGTCCTTGAAGCGATCGATATCGATCAGCAGGACTGCCGCAAACCCACTGTCGCGCTGAGCGCAGGCCAGGGTTTGATCCATCTGACGCAGGAACAGGGAGCGATTTGCCAGGCCGGTCAACTGATCACGCCAGGAGAGGTTTTCAGCAGCATTCTGGGCATTACGGATTTCACTCAGATCGGCGAAAACAGAAACGTAATGAGTGATATTGCCATCGGCATCCCGGACCACATTGATGCTCTGCCATTCCGGGTAATCTTCACCGTTCTTGCGGCGGCTCCATATTTCCCCTGCCCAGGCGCCCTTAGTCTGCAATGCTTCGCGGGCGACTCGATGAAACTCGTGATTATGACGGCCTGAGCTTATAAGACTTGGGTCGTTGCCGATCACATCGGCCCTTTCGTAACCGGTAATTCGACAGAAGGCCGGATTGACCATGACAATGGTCCCCTTGGCGTTGGTCACCATGATGGCCTCACCCGCGGTATCAAAGACGCTGGCACTGAGGCGTTGATATTCTTCCGATAACCTGCGTTCGGTGATATCCATGAAAAAACCATGCCATTGGATGGAACCATCATCGAGTCGCTCCGGCCGGGAAGCGCCGGCATGCCAGCAGACATCACCCGTCGGCAGCACGATACGAAACTCACTATGCCAGGGCTGCAGGGTGCGCGCCGATTCGAGGATGGATGAATTAAATGCGGCACGGTCGTTAGGATGAACGAGCTTCAGCAGCAGCGATGCATCCTCGGCAAGCCTCTCGGGGACAAGTCCATAACGATCTCGAATGCCTTCACTGATGAATGGCACGGTAAAGTGCCCGTCAGGTGCCATGCGAAACTGATAGACAATTCCAGGAAGATGTGCGGTCAGGCGCGAGAGCCGCTCGAAACTCTGCTGCAGTTGGCCTGACAATTCATTACGCATCGATAGCTCACGCTCGAATGCTTCGGCCATCGTATTGAAATTGGCCCCGAGCTCCGCAACCTCGCCGCTCCCCGAAATTGGCGCCCGGGCGCGTAAGTCACCTCCGGCAATTCGCCGACTGGCCCCGGCGATACCGCCCAAGGGCCCAACAACGCTACGCTGCACCCAGATCGCAAGTCCGACGGCAAAAAGCAACACCAGCCCCAGGTCCGGCAGTCGCTGGAGAAAGTTTTTGTAACGGACCTGTTCGAGGGCGCTGGAAATATCATAAACAATAAATACCGAACCGCGGCGGACGCTGGATACCTGGCCGGGAACCGGTGATGCAACATAAGGACTTAGTACCGAAATACGCAGATGATCTGCATCAACGCGGACATCGGCAGCAATCCCCTGAACGACGCGGGAAAATCTCGACGAATCCCAGTCCTTGACAAGATCGGCGATGTCCCGCCCCTTCCATTCTCGCTGGGGAGCGAAAATAATACGGCCATCCGGGTCGACAAGTGCTGTGATGGCGACGAAGTTCTCAGATCGGTGCAGCATGATTTCCTGCTCGAGCTGCTCGGCATCACCACTCAACACATAATTCGCCTGGCGGGCGAAGCGTGCCGCATCAGTCAAGGCCTGCTCGGTCGTCTCGGCAATCAAGCGCTTGCGATCGAGCCAATCCGTATAGACGAGGGAAAAGCTGGCCACCAGAAAAAAAGTGACCAGCACCAGCAAAGGAAGAGCGAGGATCGAATTACGCAGTCGCGACATCAACTTCCTTCGGGAGGCAAAAAATCGGCACGCAGGAGACCAGAGAGGTTATCTTCATGTGGCAACAGCCCGATTTTAAGCATACTCCGCGATAATTTGCGCGCACTATCATTGAGTTCCGGAAAATCTCCAGCCAGCATGCGTCTATTTTCGCTTAAGCCGGACAGATCGATGCCACTGAATGCCTTGTGGATTTTATCTGCCTGCAGGTGCAGGCGCGGGATCATGAAATCTGCGGCTTCCATAAAGTTGTTGCGCATGAAGCTCTGCGCCCGCAAGTGGCCGGCGATGAGGTTGCGCAAAGGGGATGAAACTCGATCAACAACGTCGCTGCGTATTGCCAGCACATCCAGAATAGTGTGCGGCTTCTGCCGGCTATCGTAGAGTCGGCGGGCGCCGTCATCCAGCAATCGGCTAGCGACTGGCTCGCTGGTAACAATTGATCCGCATAATATGTCGCGATTCTACGTCACTCTCTTTGGAATTTGCATATTCCATCGCCAAGTCGATAAAACTAAAACCGGAACAGTAAAAGAGGCCACTTGGTGCGTCTTAGCGTGCAGCTGCGCCAGTTCAGTTTTGACGCATGAGTGCCTCGACGAGCTGTTTTCCTGTGTCGCGCAACCGCCGATTCAGCAAGCAAAGCAAGCCGCTCAGGAACTTGATGCCAAGATGAGGTTCATCTTCGAAGATATTATTTAAGCCATCACGGTCAATCACCGCAAAGGTGGCTGTGTCGATGGCGAGACAACTGGCAAAGCGTGGCTCCCCATCGACCAGCGACATTTCACCGAGTGTTTCGCCAGGCTTCGCCACGCCGATGCGCTGTAACTCGCCCTTCTTGCTGCGTCTGACAATCTCGATGTTGCCTTCCAAAAGCAGCAGCATGAACTCGCCCGGATCATCCTCACTAATTATTTCCCGCCCCGCAGGCGCCCGATAACAACGCATGTGACGGATGAGACCGATTAGTTCGCCACGCTCGAACCCCTCAAATAGAGGAATATCGTCAATGATCTCACTCACCGTGTCGAGAAAGTCAGCGGCATCACCAAGAGACACACAACCTGGAAAACGTGACTCGTCACCGCTGCTGTGCATCGTCATGACTGGAATCTCCAAAGGCTTTCCAACGATGGGCTTATAGCCATCGCTGCAGGATCACGAGCACGAGCAACACCCAGCCGCAGAGCACGCCAAGCAGATGTGGGTCGGTAAGTAGCAGTCGCGCCGGATCGCCACCGCCGCCACGGCGATGTAACAAGAATAGGTAACGGAACATCCCGTAAACCACCAGTGGAACGGTGTAAATCAGTTTGGTCGTACCATGCTGAGCAACGGTTTCCGCGCTTAAGGTATAGAGGCTGTAGGAAATAATAGCGGCAGCGCTGACGATCGTCATGAACTGTCCGAGCAACTCCGGAGAGTAGTACTCAAGCACGCGGCGGTGCCCAACGGAATCGCCTTCCTCATCGAGAGCAATAAATTCGGCTTGGCGCTTGGCGAAGCCGAGAAACAGCGTCAACATCAAACCACACAGCAGAAGCCAATAGGATGGCTCAATGCCGATACCGCTCGTGCCAGCCAGGATTCGCAGCATGAAACCTGCGGAAATGATGAAGACATCGAGCACGACGACATGCTTGAGCTTCAGCGAATAGCCAATATTCAGCACGACATAGCTATAGAAAACCCAAGCCGCACGGCTGTCACTGATGGCAACCAGAAAAAAACCCCCGACGAAGCACGCCAACATCAGGGTCATTGCCGCAGGCATCCCTAGTGCGCCACTAGCAAGCGGGCGAAAACGCTTGATCGGGTGCAATCGATCCTGGTCGCGGTCGATCAGATCATTCATCACATAGACGCCCGAAGCGAGCAGCGAAAACGCGGCAAAGGCTAGCAGCACCTGCTCCAAGCGCACCAGATCGCTCCAAGCGTGGCCAAACAGCATGCCGATGAACACAAAGCCGTTCTTCAGCCATTGGTGCGGCCGGAGCAGGCGAATCAAAAGGCTTACTTGTGACAAGCGGCCCCCGGGAAATAACGGTCGCAAAAGTAGCAGCCGGTCTGCGGCAACCAGGCCGGTAGCAAATAATATTTTTCGCGCACCGTGGCAAGAACATGGTCGCGATAAGGCTCGTACAAAAAGCCGCGGCCTAACACAACATGGAAAATGACACCGCGCACGGTAATCGTCCGCATCTCAACTTCACGGAAATACTTCTTATATTCATCACCTGCTGGTGCACTCTTGCGAAGGATCAGAATATTTTTGTTAGTTAGCGCGCGAAAATCTGTAAGGATATCGTCATGTCGCGCATGACTCGAAGCCTCTCCGAAAACCAGGAAATAGCGTCTTGCGTTGTACCCCATGGTGACAGCATTCGAATAACCGTCACTGGCATAAACGTAGTCCTGCTCATACGGCTTCAATTGCTCAAGAATCTTCTGCGACTCAAAAGTCATGACAATGCCATCGTATATGCGCAGGCGCTGCCAGGTCTCAAGTGGTAATTGAGAAATTGTGATGAATACCGCCATATGTAAAACGGCGAAGGCAATAAAGAAATTCACGACACGACGCAGCGTCATCGTTTCGACAATGCTGGGAAGCAGCATCAGCACAAAGGGCAGGAAAGAGAGCACCCAATGCAGCCCGATTTGCTTGGCGAGCGACAAGCCAGCAAACAGTACCAGCGGAGCACCGGCGACCAGCATCAGTGCGCGCCCCTCTCCCGTACGTCCCAAAGCTGCAAGTTGAGTTCGGCGCTTTATCAGCAACCAAAGCACCGGTGGTGTTAATGCATAAATCATCATGACGGCATACAGCAGCGGCGTCTTCCACGACAGCCCTGCATCACCGTGACGATTGACGAAATTGAACATGTAGTTCGACCAGCAATGACCGGCATTCCACCAGGCCATCAGCAGCAGTGCCGGTACCACCATCGCATAGCAAATCAGTAACCCGACCCACTTTCGCGGGTTCGGACGAATCAGGGCATGTAATAAATAAGCGAAGCCGAGCAGCGCGGCAAAGTACTTGGATAGAACTGCACCTGCAAGTAACGCACCGGCCAGTCCGTAATAACGCCAGTTGTCATCGCGAGTGGCCCGCAGGAAGGCCAACCCCGAAAAGAAAGAGAAATATATGAGAGCCGTATCGGTTGTAACGATGACGTTCCAGACATTCAGCGGTGAAATCAGTACCAGCGTCGCCGCTCCCCAAGCTATCGCCGCACCCCGTGGCTTGAATACATACGCAGTCGCTCCAGCCAACACCGCGGGCAACAGCGTCGCAGGGAGGCGAAGCCACCAAGCCGAATCGGAAACCGTAAGTAGCGCACCAAGCCACCAACCGATCATCGGTGGGTGGTCGTAAAAGCCCCAGTCAGGAATCTTGCCCCACCAAATGAAATAGGCCTCATCCCCTGTGATCGGGAGAGCAAACGACAGCCAGAGCCGAAACAGCAGCGTCGCAGCAAGAATAACGAGGAATAAGTTGCGCGTCATGCGTTGGGCGCTTTCATGAAGCGGCTGGGACCACCTTGGCTGCTAACAATCGGTGAGTGTCAGACGCCGCCGGCGCACGGCAGAGGCGAGCGTATCAAGAATTGCGACACTGTCCTCCCAACCAATGCAAGCGTCAGTGACGGAAACACCGTAGTCGAGCGGCTTGCCAGGTACGATATCCTGACGGCCTGACGCGAGATGCGACTCAACCATTACACCGAAGATACGTTCGTCACCCGCCGAAATCTGCTCACCAACATCGCGAGCCACCTCGGCCTGCAGATGATGTTGTTTGCTGCTGTTGGCATGTGAGAAATCGATCATCACGCGTGCTGCAATTCCGGCGGAGCCAAGTTCCCCACAAGCAGCGTCTACACTTGCAGCATCGTAGTTACTGGTTTTTCCGCCGCGCAGAATCAAATGACAATCTTCGTTGCCAAGTGTCGAAACGATAGCCGAATGTCCAGCCTTGGTGACGGAAAGAAAATGGTGCGGACTAGCCGAAGCCCGTATGGCATCGATGGCAATGCGTACATTGCCATCGGTGCCATTCTTGAAACCAACCGGACACGAGAGCCCCGAGGCAAGCTCGCGATGGACCTGCGATTCTGTGGTTCGAGCACCGATCGCACCCCAACTGATCAAATCAGCCGTGTATTGCGGCGTGATGGTGTCAAGAAACTCGGTCCCGCAAGGCAAACCAAGATCATTGATCGCAAAAAGAATTCGCCGTGCCAGACGCAAGCCGTCGTTGATTTTGAAGGTTCCGTCCAACGCGGGATCATTGATGAGCCCCTTCCAGCCTACTGTTGTACGCGGCTTCTCAAAGTACACACGCATGACGACAAGTAAATCTGATTGCAGACGGTCGCACTCAGACTTCAGGCGAAGGGCGTAGTCCAACGCGGCATCACGATCGTGGATTGAGCAAGGCCCGATGACAACCAGCAGGCGGTCGTCGGCACCATGAAGAATTCGATGAATGTGTCGACGGGCAGCATCCGTCGTGTTTGCAGCAGTCTCGCTACCCGGGAGTTCACGCAGAATCTGCGCAGGCGTTGCAAGCTCTTTGATTTCCTTGATGCGGATATCATCGACGATGGGTTTCATGCGCACTCGAATCTGCCACCAAGGCTATACCTGGCAGCTTTAATGAAAGACGTAGATGTTATCAAAACTGCACGAAACCGTTGCCACACTATTCCGTGCGCAACGCTTCTACAGCATCCATACCCGCAGCACGCCGCGCTGGCAGAACGCCAGCCAGTAAACCGATAGTGATGGCAATGCCCTCAGCAAGGGCGACAAACTCGAGTGGCGTATGCACAGGGAGTTCCGGAACAGTCGCGTGGACAATCTGCGCAAGCCCAAAGCCAATGGCAAGACCAAATAGCCCGCCAATTGCCGAGAGCACCACGGCTTCGCCCAAGAATACGCCCAGGATGGTGCGGCGAGGCGCGCCAAGTGCGACGAGCAAGCCGATCTCGCTGGTGCGTTCACTAACCGCGATGGTCATGATGGTAATAATACCGACGCCACCAACCAGCAAGGAGATGCTACCGAGGGCACCGACCGCCATGGTCAAGATATTGAGGATCTTAGACAATGACCGAAGCATGTCTGCTTGTGTAACCAGCGTAAAGTCTTCACGCCCGTGGCGAGTTCCGAGAGTAGTTCGAATGGCTTTGCTGACGTTTTCAACTGAGGCATTTTCCGTATAGGCTACACGGATTTCAGCAACACCATCTCGGTTGTACAGTTCCATCGCTCGTTCGGCAGGGATGAATAGTGTGTCATCAATATCGACGCCAAGTACCTGTCCTCTCGATTCGAGAACACCAATCACCTTGAACTGCATGTTACCAACACGAATTCGCGCTCCAAGCGGATTAGTATCGCTGAACAATTCTTTTTTCAGCTTGGATCCAAGCACTGCCAGCGAGCGGGCATTGCCCGCATCGTCAGCAGGTAAAAACTGCCCGATGCGTACAGCGATCGTAACAACTTTAGGCATATTAGGCCCGACGCCATACAGCGTCGTGCGACGAACACGGCCATTACCTGACACTTCGGAATTGCCCCAGATCCAGGGAGTTACCGCTTGGACATTATGCAGATGCTCCAGCGCCCGCGCATCCTCGATGGTCAGTGGTCGCACTGAACTGGGAATGCCACTGGTATGCTGGCCACCCGTCTTGGTCTTGCCCGGCGAAATGAAAATCGTATTGGTACCGAACTGGCTGAACTCGCCAAGCACGAAGCGATGTATCCCCTCACCGATGGAGGTCAACAGAATCACTGCGGCAATGCCAACAGCGATACCAAGTAAGGTCAGGAAGCTGCGCAGGCGCTGCGCCGTGATGGCGCGCATGGCAAGCAGGATGCTGTCGCTGAGTCTCATCGATGCCTTTAATGCTTGGCCAGTGCGGTAACCGCATCGAGTGACGCCGCATTTCGCGCGGGCGCAACACCGAACAGAATGCCACTGACCAGAGCAGTCCCGAGACCGGCTAGTACAGCCCAGTCAGGCGGGTAAGCAGGGAAGGTCGGATACATGTAACGAATCACGGCCGCCCCTATCAAGCCGAGCACATAACCAACACAAGCCCCTGCCATTGAGAGAATTCCAGCCTCGGTGAGAAAAGCGAGTTCGATGTTCAAGCGGGTAGCGCCAAGCGCCTTGAGCAGGCCAATCTCCGAGGTGCGCTGAACAACAGAAACAAGCATGACATTCATCACAAGGATTCCCGACACGGCCAGACTGATTGCTGAAATGCCCGCGAGACCCATTGTCAGTGCGGTTAGCAATCGATCAAAAGTGTGCAACACCGCATCTTGTGTAATGACCGTGACGTCCTCCTCACCTTCGTGGCGCTGCTTGATGATTTCGAGTGCTTGTGTCTTGGATGCCTCTACTGATTCACGGCTCTTGGCTTCGATAAAAATTCGAAACAGGGTGTTGCTATTCAACATAGACTGGGCCAGAGCCACCGGGATCATGACCACTTCGTCGTTATTTGTGCCGAGCGACTGGCCGCTCGGCGCAAAAACTCCGACCACGCGGAACCGTCTCCCGCCAATACGAACAAGCCGTCCAAGCGCGGGCTCGGCACCAAACAATTCGCGGCGGATTATGGAGCCAATCACCACCTCGGCCTGGCCTGCAGCCCAGTCCTCATTGGACAAAAACCGTCCCTGAGCCATTTCCAGCGACCGAATCCTGATGTAGTCAGCGGATGTGCCAAGTACGATGGTTTCGCGTAATTTGCCTTCAATACTGATTTCGGTATTGCCAATAGCCAATGGCGCGACACGACTGATGGCAGTAGAGCGCAACAATGCCTGTGCATCGGCAATGGTCAGATCGCGCGGGGTACCCGTGATTGCATTGGCCGGATTGAAACCGCCGGTTGACGAACGACCGGGCATAACGATGACCAGATTGGTGCCGAGCGAAGAAAACTCATGAAGAATATAGCGGCGCGCCCCGTCGCCGAGCGCCGTCAGCGTGACTACCGAGGCAACACCGATAGAGATTGCCAACACCAACAGCGAGGTCCGTAAGGGACTGCCAAGAGCCGCATCGCGAGCAAAGCGGATTAGATCGGCAAAGCGCATCGGTCAATCAACAGCCGACGGAGTGGCCGCACTGTCGTGTTTGAGGCGCCCGTCCTCCATTCGTATCTGACGACGCGCGCGATTTCCGAGATGAACATCGTGCGTCACCACAATGAGCGTCACACCCCGGCTATTGAGTTCCTCGAGCAGTCGCATTACCTCCTCACCCGTAGCGCGATCGAGATTACCGGTTGGTTCATCAGCCAGGATAACAGCCGGCTTCATAACCAAAGCTCGAGCAATGGCCACACGCTGACGCTGCCCACCTGACAACTCATTGGGCCTGTGATTCGCGCGATTATCAAGCCCGTAATCCTTGAGCGCTTGAGTGACACGAATCGATCGCTCCTTCTGGCTTATGCCAGCCAGAGTCATCGGCAAGGCGATATTTTCAGCCGCCGTGAGCCGTGGTACGAGATGAAAGCTCTGAAATACGAAGCCGATACGCTCGCTGCGTACACGAGCTTGCTCATCCGCAGAAAGCGTCGTGACATCACGACCCTCAAGGCGATACGTACCGACATCGGGACGATCAAGCAACCCGAGCAGATTAAGCAGAGTCGACTTGCCGGATCCGGATGGACCCATCACGGCAACATATTCGCCGGAATGAATCGTAATATTCAGCTCACAAAGCGCGTTTACCTTACTGTCACCAAGGTAAAAAACACGCTCAATACCGCTAAGCTCGATCAAGGGTGACGTCATTGCCGAATCACTTTGCAGCAGAAGCTGTTGCCGGATCTTCGGCCACGAAGTGAACACCCGCCTTCACGCCTTCACGCTCAAGCGAGGTAACGACGCGATCCCCGGCAGCAAGCCCTTCAAGTACTTCGGTATATTCCCAATTTGAAAGTCCGGTTTTGATCTTGCGCTCTTCCAGAGTGCCTCCGGAGCCGGCGACAAGCACACGCGACCCTTCCAGCAAGGCTGAGGTCGGCACCCGCACAACCTTATCGTGCGAGGCCAAAATGATTTCGATGTTAGCCGTATATCCAACGAGCAGACGCCCCGGCTCTTCAGGATTTTCAAACACGGCCTCCACATCAACTGTGCGCGACTGCTTCTCGAGCGCGAAGACATAAGGTGCAACCCGTTTGATGTGCCCAGCAAAAGATTTTTTTGGCATGGCATCAAGCGTAATGCGCACATTCTGACCCTCGTGAATCTTAGGTGAGTCAACTTCATCCATCGGCGCCTTGATATACAGACAGGACTCGTCGATCAGATCGATCGCGGGCGGTGTCTGGATACCAGGAGGCGAAGGAGTCGAATACTCGCCAATTTCGCCGGTAATCTTGGCAACCGTGCCATTAAAGGGCGCGAACAAAGAAGTACGGCCTTGCTCCACCTGAGTCACATGAACCTGTGCCAATGCTTGGCTGACACGCGCCTTCGCGGTGTCGCACGTAGCACGCCGCGCCTCGGCTTCGGCATGAGCCGTTTCGTTGCGTGATCCAGACACATAATTTTGCGCATGCAACAAGTCAAGGCGCTGTGCCTCGCGTTCCGCACTAGCCGCCATGGTGCAAGCTTCGGCGATTCCCTGCCGCGCCGTATCAACCTGGGATCGCGCCAGCGCATTCTGCGCCAGTTGATCGTCATTCCAGAGCTTCATCAACAACTGCCCTTTCTTGACGCGATCACCCTCCTTAACGGGCAACAGTTCAATGCGCCCTCCCAACAAGGTCGATAGTTTGGTTCGCTGGCAAGATTCGATAGAGCCTGCACGAGTATTGGCAATCGAAGACTCCACCTTGCCGGTCTCGATTACTTTGAACACCACCGCTACTGGCTTGGGTCGTGACAGCCACCACCACCCTCCGCCAATCAAGGCAACGATGATAAGCCCGAACAGCAGGCGGCCAATAATGGACGATGTCTTGGAACTGGTCATAATTACCGATCGCTGTCAGCACATGGGTGAACATGAAGAACGCCGACAAAGGCGTTCGCTAATTTGGACTCTGCGCTGCATTCTACCTGACTACCCCAGTCTGGGCTGATTGGCGATGCATCGAAGTTCGAATTCATAAAAAGAGAAACCAGGCAATCAGCAAAGGCCCATTCCTTTCGTGAGGCACCTATATCTGGTAACGCTTGACAGCATCGTTGACACGTATGGCCAGTTGCTCCAATTCTCGTGTGCTTTGCGATGTGTCAGATACTGTTCTTCTCGCTTCCTCGGAAATATTTGCGATTCGCTGAAACTGCTCAGAGATATAAGCGGTTGCGGAGCTTTGCTCGCGGATCGCCGAAGCGATTTCCGAAACGGTAAACACAACCTTATCGGAACTTGCGCGGATTCCAGCCAAGGCGTCGATCGCTGTACTCGCACTGCCGACGCCATCCTCCACCCTCTCAACAACAACCTGCATCGTTCCAACCGCTGCGGTGGCGCTCTGCTGAACGGACTGAATCAGCTTTGATATTTCCTGAGTCGACGTTGCCGTGCGCTCAGCGAGCTTACGAACCTCATCAGCGACCACCGCAAAACCTCGTCCCTGCTCTCCTGCTCGCGCCGCTTCAATAGCTGCATTCAGCGCAAGCAAATTGGTCTGGTCTGCCACCTCACGAATGACATTGACAACCGACGAAATGCTACCAATCTGGCTACGCAGTTCATTGATGCCCTCTGCTGCGGAGTGAACGGTTCCAGCAATCGAACGGATTTGTTCAATGGTGTTCTGGATCACCTCACCGCCCGCAGATGCCTGATGACCAGATTCGCGCGAAAGTGCCTCTGCTTGCTCAGTCTGAGTTGCAACATGATTGATGCTGACAGTCACTTCTTGGACTGTCGAGGAAACTGTCGAGGAGGACTCGCTGGTTTTCTCCGAAATACTCTGAATCTCCTGCGTCGTCCGCGTTAACCGGGTGGTCGCATCACTCAGCGTTGCCATGGAACTGGCAATTTCACGCAGACTGGCTTGCACTGTATCCAGCAAGCTGTTGAAAGCCATGACCGCAACTCCAACTTCGTCTTTAGACTTAATTTTGACGCGCTGGCGAAAATCGAGATTCGTGGCGACGCTCTTCATTGTCACCGTTAATTCCTTGAGGGATCCCATCACCGATCGGTGCAGCATCGTCCCCATGAAGGCTACGACTAAGGCGGCGACAAAAATAAACACGCCATACACGCTGATTGACCTTGAACTGTTAGTAGCGACCTGCTCGCGAAGTCGCTTCTGGTTGTCCATCAGTTGTTGCTGAGACTTATCAAGAAAAGTCGAGAAAGCCTTTTCAGCCGGCACAACCTTGGTGTAAAGCGCAAGCTGCGCCAAGTCCTTCTTATCTGCCACGACCAGCACGGCATCAATGGCCTTGCTGTAGTTTTCTGCGATTGGCGTCAATACCTTGGACGACTCCTCAGCCCCCGGAATCTGGTTGAAAGCAGCAGCAGCGTTCTTCAGGGACGTTTGCGTTTCAGTGACCTTTTGAGCAAAAGCCTTGCGCAGATCTACGTCCTCCTCCATCAGAAGCGCCAGCAACAAGGCTCGTGCCTCCTTGAACTGGTCACTAACGCGCCCCATCGCCACCAATGAAGGCACTGATCGCTCGTTGACTTCATCAAAGTGGCTCTGCAAACCCTTCAGTTGAAGGACGCCATATAAGCCCGACCCCACTAGACCGAGCAAGGTCACAATTACAAGTATTGCCAGGCGTTTGCCGATTGACATGGTTCAGATCTCCAAGCATTGATAACCAACGCACGTTTGAGTTTTCCAACCGGGACGCCGGCGGAGAATGTCACAATCTCTAGGCCGATACGCACTACCCAGCTTACTGACAAAATACTTCACAGCTTCAGTGCGCATATTACGGGGTCAGAAGAACCTTGACTGAGCCGTCCACTGAGGCCCTGTCGATATATCCAATTCCGGCCGGATTGCTTGCGACAAATTTTTTAACATCCGCGTCAGAGGTAAACTCCTTGAGCGCCTGCGCCTTACCGGTAAACACCAGCTTGGCCCAGTAGGCCTTAAGTTGCGCCCCATCCTTACCTGTCACCTTGTGATAGAAGGTATCACGCACAGCGCTGCCGTCGGGAAGATCGACACCAACCAACTCATTGGACTTGCCCAGGAAGATATTGGAAACCTGCTCCGCGGAAAGTGCGCCCGCATTCTTAGGATTGACGATTACTGCGATAGCCTGTGCAAATACGGGGACGGCCGCAAACATCAGAACAGCCACACAAATCGAATCTCTTAAAAATTTCATATCAGTCCCTTGTGAAACCCAAACCCGAAGCCCCGCGTCATCGTGGTTATGCTCACAGTATCGTCACTGATCGCAAACTCAGGGTAAACGCCACCATTGGCAACGATTGTGACGGGCATCGGAGCGGCAGGGGCCGCATATAAACCGTCGTTCAACAACATTGTGCTGCTGGGCTTCCTGATCTGATCAAACCGGGCTTTCAGCACGAAATTCTCGTAAAAATCATAACGAACATTGAGTGAAACCTATTTCCGTTGTCGAGCCATGCCCTCCAGGCATCGATCACATCGATGTCGAATGGGGCCTGCGCCAACTGTATATCAAATCCGAGCCCGTTAAGGCCCGAAATAGGTTCTCCTTCTTTTTGCCCAAAGACAGACACCTGCGCGCTCAATGTTCTGAACGCCCTGTCAAATCGCGCACCAAACTCACTTCCGTCAATGCGGGTAATAGGGTCAGGCCCGCGTATCCCGATAGAGATACGAACCGGTGTCCGAAAATAGCCGCTATTGCAATAATCAAAAGCCATGAAGACACGAACAACGACACGTTCAACCCGCAAATAAGCACCCCAGCTTACTCGGCACTTTAAAAATGACCCATTTAAACTTAGGCAAATAGGCGTTACCACCGCGGCGATCACCATAACTCCTAGAGCGCAACACTCAAGCCCGAGGAATAATCCATCTAGCATCCAATACATTTCGCGGCTTTAACTATATCAATAGCCCCTTACTAAAGCAATGCATCAGCCCTCCAATTCCATATCGATTGCAATGTTGCATGTTGCGTAAACACCACGATGCCGCTGACTGCGAATAAGCCACAACAGGATCATAAAAACCACTTGCGACCGCACTGATGAGTACTGCCATTACCCAGCCAACAAGAGATAAGCAGCCGCACGAATAATCCCTGCGGCAAAAACAATGCGAAATGGGTGGTACGGAACAGCAAGGCCATGAATGACAGCTACTCAATCGCGCAATGACATCCAACTTCTCTGAGGATGAGCACTAAGCAACATACAGGACGCCTACTCGGCAGCAGGCCAAGCGTGAAACCACCGAATACACGAGAATCACGAAGCCGACTCAAGCCGATTGATCGGCCGCGTATTAATCAGCAGAAAGTGTCCTGTGGCAGTACAGTCGTACTGAACTCATAGCCTGCCCAACGACACAAAAAGACGCATCCACTCCCCGTCGGATTCCCAGCGAGGGACAGACGGAATAAGTGAGATGGAAGATTTTGATAGCCTGGTCGGGGTGAGAGGATTCGAACCTCCGACTCCTGCGTCCCGAACGCAGTACTCTACCAGGCTGAGCTACACCCCGAATTACTACCAAACAAGTGACACTTGCAGCATCCCTGACAACAACAGGGAAAAGGAATCAAAACGGGTTTCAATGATTCCTTACTACCGCGAAGGACGCCAATTCTAACAGAGCTTCACGGTAATTTGAAGCTTTAATTGGAGCCAAGGCCGAAATTGCCTTATCAACTTCCGCCTCAGCATAGCGGCGCGTCACAGCCAAAGCATCGGTTTCCCGAATAGCATCAAGTACGGACTCGAAGTCATCTCTCCCGCCGGTAACAATCGCTTCGCGCACGCACGCTGCCTGAGAGGGAGTTCCCTTTTGCATGACATGAATGAGCGGCAGAGTCGGCTTACCTTCGGCAAGATCATCACCCAAACGTTTGCCGGTGACCACCTCTTCTCCGGAATAATCCAGGACATCATCTATCAGCTGAAACGCAGTACCAAGGTGCATTCCATAACAAGCCAGACGTTCCTCAATATCAATGGAAGCACCGCCCAACATTGCCCCAAGGCGTGCAGCGGCCTCGAACAGCTTGGCGGTCTTGAAACGGATTACCTGAAGATATTCTTCAGGCTCAATATCCACATTCCGACAATTCATCAGTTGCAAAACCTCACCTTCTGCAATGATGTTGGTCGCATCGGCAAGAACTTGCATGACCCGCATGTCATTGGTGACCAGCATCATCTGGAACGCTCTGGAATACAGAAAATCACCCACCAAAACGCTCGCAGCATTCCCGAACATCGCGTTGGCCGTTTCCCTGCCGCGCCTTAGCTCCGATTCATCCACCACATCGTCGTGAAGCAATGTTGCTGTGTGAATAAACTCGATTACAGCAGCGAGTTCATAATGGAGCCTCCCAGTGTAACCGAGCGCTCCAGCAGTCAACAAAACCAAGACAGGCCGCAAGCGTTTACCGCCGCCTGCGATGATGTATTCGGCCACTTGGCGAACCAGCGCCACATCAGAATGCAGTCGCGCACGTATCACCTGGTCGACTTCACGCATGCCAGGCACGATCACTGCATTCAAGGAAGCAAGACTGGCAAGGGAGGACACGAGAGAGCGCTTTTTCAAAAAAGCGCGATGTTAGGCGGCGTCCGGTGGCACGTCAAGTCATTCATTGTCATTTGTCGCGAGTTAATGATCTGTCCGGTTTTGTAGCACGCAATCTGTCCGGTCGTC